>JAVWIF010000017.1:16749-36259 GCA_036639635.1 Longicatena sp. | reverse complement strand
AGGGATTGGATATAAAGTAAAAAAAGATAAGAAGTAAAAAGTAATGACCACTACAGTATCATATGTAGTGGTTCTTTTTATTAATAGGATAGAATATACTGTTTCTTAGGTGATGCTTGTGAAAAAGATTGGTTGTATTTTGTTATGTTTGCTATTAGAAACTAGTTTGATTCATGGTGAATCATACGTTGTGATGAGTGATAGTGATAATACCATTTTAGAAGCTAAGAATAAAGATAAGCAACAAAGTGTCGCTAGTATTTCGAAGATTATGAGTGCTATCATAGCTATTGAAGAAGGGGATTTACAAGATAGTTGGAAGTGCAGTGATGAAATACGAAAGGCACAAGGATCTAGTGTGTATCTAAAAGTGGGACAAGATGTAACTCTGAAAGATTTGTTATATGGTTTAATGTTACGTAGTGGAAATGATGCAGCAAACGAAATTGCCAATCATATTGGTAAAAGTCAACAAGGTTTTGTGAAGATGATGAATGACAAAGCAAGTGAAATAGGGATGCGTAATACTCTATTTTCTAATCCTAGTGGACTAGATGAAAGTGATGCAGGGAATGTTTCAACAGCACAAGATATGGCTATATTAATGTCCTATGCGATGAAGAATGCTACCTTTCGTAAAATCGTAGCGACAAAGTCTTATACAAGTACTTGGAACTATCATTGGGTGAATAAGAATAAGCTATTAGATGAGAATCCTTTTGTGATTGGTGGAAAGACTGGTTATACAAAAAAAGCTGGGAGGACACTTGTTAGCGTGGCAAAAAATGATAATGTAGAAAGTATTGTAGTAACACTGCAACAAGAAAATGATTTTGCTTTTCATGAACAAAAACATCGTGAAGTGTTTCAAAATGTTCATGTTGTGGATGTATTAAAGCCAGGGACATATAGCATTAATAAAAAAAGTGTTAATGTTAATCGACCCATACAAGTAACATTGAAAAAAGATGGAAGTGATACGTTACAAGTGTGTTCACATTTTGAAAAAAACGAATATATAGTAGAAGTACAAAAAAATCATGAATTACAAGTCTATTCATTTCTAGCAAAGAAAAACAAGCAAGGTTGGCTAGCGAGGTTATTTCTATGAATATGATTTGGCTAGCAGTACTATTTATATCTATTGTATATTGTTTACTTAGTGGGCATGTGGAAGTAATTAACGAAGTGTTTATGAATGTCTCTAAAGAGACATTTGATTTTGTGTTACCTTTATTATGTATTACTTGTTTTTGGAATGGGATTTTATATATTGCAAAAGAAGCAGGAATATTAAAGAGTATTGAAAAACTATTTCATCCTCTTTTAAAGAAGTTGTTTCCCGATATTCAAGAAGATAACGAAACATTAGGTTATATTGCTAGTAACATTGTCGTGAATATGGTGGGACTAGGCTCTGCTGCCACACCGGCTGGCTTAAAAGCGATGCAAGGATTACAAAAACATAACAAAGATAAAAGTGTAGCTACTCGCTCAATGATTACGTTTCTTGTTTTGAACACAGCTGGGGTGACGCTATTGTCAACAACACTTATTGCATTACGTGCTAGTTTTCATTCGTTAGAAGTAACACGTTTTATGCCATATGCGATTGTTTCTACTTGTTTTGCTTCTGTAGTTGGTTTATTCATTGATCGGTGGTGGAATTATCGTGAATAGTACGGATTATATACTACCTTTGATCGTACTTGCGATAGTAGGCTATGCATTGGTGAAAAGAGTATGTGCTTATGATGCATTTATGGAAGGTATTAAAGATGGCATACATTTGTTTGGCGATGTTTTCCCAGCATTATTGGGGATGATGTTTGCCATATCTATGTTACGTGAGAGTGGGCTTATGCAAATATTATGCGATAGTATTACGCATTATATAAAAGGAATACCAGCTTCTGTTTGGCCAATGGTATTTTTTCGACCAATTTCAGGAAATGCTTCTCTTGCGTTACTTGTTGATATATTTAAAGTATCCGGGGTGGATTCACTAGCAGGACACATGGCCAGTATGATTCAAGGGTCTACAGATACGACAGTTTACGTAATTACCTTATACTTTTCAAGTGTGGGGGTTAAAAAGATCAAAAACGCTTTAAGTATCGGTTTATTGGCCGATGTAGCAGGTATTTCGATGGCAATTTTATTATCCCTTTTATTTTTTAGTTAAAATAAATGATAATCTTCTTTCAAAACAGGAGCGTTTCATGTAAAATACATATGAAGAGGTGTGTATAAATGGAACGATTACAAAAAGTTATAGCTGCATCTGGTGTTACTTCTAGAAGAAAAGCAGAAGTAATGATTAGTGAAGGTAGAGTTTGTGTGAATGACGTAGTCATTAGCGAACTTGGATATAAAGTTAAAAAAGGCGATTTTATCACAGTAGATGGAAATCCCATAGAAAAAGAAAATAAAGTATATTTTTTAATGAACAAGCCTAAAAAAGTAATGTGTACGAATGATGATCAATTTGATCGTCAAACAGTAATTGATTTAATTGATTGTAAAGAACGAATTTTTAGTGTTGGAAGACTAGATTATGATACAAGTGGTGTTCTTGTTTTAACGAATGATGGTGAATTTGCAAATTCTATTATTCATCCTCGTTATCATATACCAAAGGTCTATAACCTTACAATTAATGGAATTTTAACAAATGAAGATATGCAAAAGATAAAAAAAGGAATTATCTTAGACGATGGGGCAAAAACTTTGCCAGCAAAGTATAAGATGACTGAGAAAGATATTGCGAAGAATCAATGTAGTTTTGATTTAACGATTATGGAAGGACGTAATCGTCAAATTAAAAGAATGATGGAAGCGCTCGGCTATGAAGTAAAAAGACTACATCGTAAAGAATTAGCCTTCTTAAAATGTAATGATTTACGTCAAGGAGAGTATCGTATATTAAAACCTTTTGAAATAAAACAATTAAAAAGTTTAGCTGAAAAAGGTGAAATGAAACGCTAAGCAGTGAATGCACTGCTTTTTTCTATTGAAGAAACAAACAAAATGCAGTATTATTAATGAGGTGATTTGATGCAACAATATTTTATAAATACAAACTTTGAAAAAAATGCAAAAATAGAATTGAATAAAGAACAAGCGCACCACGTAGCACATGTTATGAGAATGAAGGAAGGAACACGCATTCGATTAGCAAATCTTATTGGTCAGCTTTTTTATGCTAGTATAGGATATGAAGATGGCGGTAAAAAGGTCTTTGCACAAGTTCTTGAAGAGATTGTTGATAACACAAAAACACGTGTTAAAATAACCTTACTACAAGGGATGATCAAAGGCGAAAAATGGGACTATCTCTTACAAAAGAGTGCAGAGTTAGGTGTTAGTCAAATTGTACCATTTGTGAGTAGTCGTAGTGTTGTGAAGAATAAAGAAGAAAAAATAGATAAAAAAATGATACGATGGAATAAGATATTACAAGAAGCAAGTGAACAATGTAAACGTTCGACCTTAGTAGATTTAAAAGAACCAGTTTCGTTTGAAGAACTCATTACGTATCGTAGTGAATTAAATATCATTGCTTATGAAGATGCTGATACGTTAAGTGAAAGCCTTAGTCGTGTTCTTTGTGCACATCGCAATATTACTAGTGTAAGTATTGTGGTGGGGTGTGAAGGAGGCTTTTCAAAAGAAGAAGTCGCCTATTTACAAGGCAAAGGTTTTCTAAGCGTATCGTTAGGAGCACGTATATTACGAGCAGAAACAGCTGCTTTAGCGCTAACTAATTCCATTGATTTTTATTATGACATGATGGAGGAAGAAAGATGAAAACATTAGCGCAAATATTACAAAAAAAATATAAACAAACGATAGTAAAGAATCCAGAAACTAAGAAAAAAATTCAAAAAATGAGCAATCATTTAAAAGAACATAAAATAACGTTTGCGAAAATAGATGATGAAACATATTTACAGATGGAAATTATATATGGGAGCGTATTAATTAAAGATAGATTTGAAGATGTCTTTTTTGATACCTATGTTAAAATGTTTGATTATTGGAATGATCTAACATATTTAGAACGTAAGAAACAAATGAATGTTGATGTGGAACGTTTGAAAGAGGGATTGTCTTGTTTTATGTCTGGGAATCAAGCAATATATATGCCTTGTTTTGATGAACGCTTTAATCATTTATATACAGATGAGATAGTATTATTAGATTTAAAACAATATCATGCTTTTATTCGTGATTTTTCACAAGAAGTTAAACGTAATTTATATGGTAGTAAGCCTTATCAATACAATTGTACAAGTGCTACTTTGATGAGTGAAAGCAAGGATGGCTTTGTTTTATATTTGAAATCAATGAATACGCTATATTTATATAAGAATCATCATGAAGTAGATAAGCTTTGTTTTGATATGAAAAAAGTACCAGAGGATGAAACAATACTGAAGAAAATTGCGAATAACTTGTTATTAGGACAAGAAGAAGAAATCATTAGCTTATTAATTGAAAGTGAATTAATAAGTGAACGAATGAAAAAGAAGATAAACAAGTATCAACAAAAAGTAAATAAAAAACAAAAGAAAGCTATCGAAAATAATAAGTAAGGAGAAGATTATGACAACATTTGCATTAGCGACACTTGGCTGTAAAGTAAATACATATGAATCACAAGGCTATGAGTGTGCACTGTTAGATAAAGGATTTGAACAAGTATCTTTTAAAGAAGTTGCAGATATCTATATTATTAATACATGTGCTGTTACCAATAATGCATCTAGTAAAAGTAGACAACGGATTCATCAAGCGATTGCTTGTAATCCAAAGGCTTTAATTGTTGTTGTTGGTTGTTATGTACAAAGCGCAACAAGTGAGGTAGAAGCTCTTGATGGAGTGGATATCTTGCTAGGAAGTGATGATAAGAATCGCTTAGTACCAATGATTGAAGCAGCCCTAAAAGGAAAACGTAAACAGAAAGTTATCCATGATGTACGTAAGCTGAGTGTTTTTGAAACATTACCCATTCATAAATTCGAACATCAAACAAGAGCTTTCTTGAAAATTCAAGATGGCTGTAACCAATTCTGTAGTTATTGTATTATTCCTTATGCGAGAGGAGCAGAACGTTCTTTAAGCGAAGATGAAGCTATTCATATCGCACAAGATTTAGTGAACAATGGACATTTGGAAATTGTGCTAGCAGGAATTCATACGGGAAGATATGGGAATGGAACAGATAAAAACTTAACAGATTTATTAAAAAGATTAGTCAAAGAAGTACCTGAATTAAAAAGAATTCGAATCTCTTCCATTGAAATGAATGAAATAAGTGATGAATTATTAGACTTTATGAAAGTAGAAGAGAAGATTGCTCGTCACTTACATATACCAGTACAATGTGCTAATACTAAAATATTAACACTGATGCACCGCCCTTATGATGTAGAGTACTTTCAAAAGAGAATTGATCATATTCGTGAGGTGTTAGGTGATATTAGTATATCGAGTGATGTAATAGTAGGCTTTCCACAAGAGAGTGAAGAAGATTTTTTAGATACGATGCAAAACATTAAAAAGATGAACTTTAGTTTTTTACATATCTTCCCTTATTCAAAGCGTGATGGTACAGTTGCAGCCCAAATGAAAGGGCATGTAGAAAATAAAATAAAGAAAGAACGTGCATCTAGACTTGCGTTACTTTCAAAAGAGTTATATACTGCTTATAAACTTTCTTTTATTGGCAAAGAAGTATCTGTCATCTTTGAAAAAGAAGTTAATGGATATATGGTAGGACACAGTAGTGAATACTTAGAAGTATTTGTAAAAGCACAAAGCGAGCTTTTACATAAAATGTGTCAAGTGAAAGTTACATCTTTAGAAGATGATGTATTATATGGTAATGTATAACAAGGAGGCTGTTTATGAAATTGTCTAACCTATTTGAAAATGCACCTGATATTGAAATAACAGGGTTATGTATTGATTCAAGAAAAGCCAAACAACAAGATTTATATTTTTGTATGGATGGTATGGTGCATGATGGACATGAATTTATAGATGATGTAATTGATAAAGGTGTGAAGTGTATCGTGCATAGTAAGCCTTTAGCGCAGATGAAAAAAGGAATTGCATATATCCAAGTAGAAGATGTGAATCGTACCTTAAATCGAGTAGCTTCCTTGTTCTATGGTCATCCAAGTCGTCATATGACGATGTTTGGAGTGACGGGAACCAATGGGAAGAGTACCATTACTAGTATTATTAAAGATGTGTATTCTAACTTTTTTCCTTGTGGATATATTGGAACGATTTCGATTAGTTATGGTGATGTCGTATTACCACCAAGTCTAACTACTCCAGATCCTATTTTAATACATAAATCATTAGATAGTATGCGTAAAGCTGGAATAAAAGCTTGTGCATTAGAAGTGAGCTCTCATGGTCTTGAATTAGGAAGAGTACAAAGTGTTGATTTTGATGTGGCAATATTTTCTAATCTAACTTATGATCATTTGGATTTTCATGGAACGATTGAAAACTATTTTGAAGCAAAGAAGAAATTATTTACGCAATTAAAACCTAGTGGGGTAGCAATTCTTAATATTGATGATCCTTACTATACGAAATTATATGAGGCAAGTAATGCACGTGTTGTTTCTTATGGGATTGCTCATAATGCCAATTATCGTGCAGACCATATTAGTATTGGGACAAGTGGTTCAACGTTTACTTTATTACATGATCAAAAATCATATGAAATTCAAACAAACTTAGTAGCAATGTATAATATTTATAATCTATTAGCAGCGATTGCTGCGATGTGTGAGAGTGGAATAGAATTGGAAACATTAATTCCTTATCTAAATACATTAACACAAATAGAAGGACGTATGGAACGTATTGATGAAGGTCAACTGTTTAATGTGATTGTGGATTTCGCACATACACCAGATGGATTAGAAAAAGTTTTTGAATATGCGAAAAGTATAACAGAAGAAGAACATAGTATTATTGCTGTTTTTGGTTCTGCAGGAAAACGTGATACCAAGAAACGAAAAGTATTTGGTGAAATTGCAGATAAGTACTGTGATAGCATTATTTTAACAGAAGATGATCCACGTGATGAAAGTGCGCGTGAAATCGCAAATGAAATAAAAAGTGGAATTAAAGAAACAAACAATATCTTTATTGAAGATCGCTATTCTGCCATTCGTCAAGCAATTGAAAGTGCGAATGTGAATGATACGGTATTAATTTTAGGAAAAGGTGACGAAATATTTATGTATCGTGAGTTTGGAAGAGAACCTTGGTTAGGTGATCATAACGTTGCACGTCACTGTATTCGCAAATATTGTCTAGGGATTGAAGACGATATTACGTAATTAAATAGCATATATTGGGATTATGCGAAAATTAACACATATTCTTATGTAAATACTAATATTTATGTTGCATTTTCAACTAATTTTCAGTATAATAATAATGCTTGCATCAGAAGGGAGGGTAAATCATGCCGAAAGTAGTACTAAAAGAAAACGAAGTTCTAGATGATGCTTTGCGTAGATTCAAACGTCAAGTATCTAGAAATGGAACCCTTGCTGAAGCTCGCAAAAGAGAGTTTTACGTAAAACCTGGCGTTCGTCGTAAACTAAAGTCAGAAGCTGCACGTAAAGCACGTCGTAGTAAATAAGAAGAGGCAGAAGGCTTCTTTTTTTCTGGAAAAAATACGCCATGTTTTTATTGACAAATAAAAACAGATACGCTAATATTAGGTTACTTATAAAAAGCAATGATTAGAAGAGTACGATATCAGTTGTAATTTTAGCGAGTTGAAACAGAGTGAAAGTTCAACAATTACACGATTGTCGGAAGCGCATCTAGGAGTGGTTATCTGAAAATAGTAGGATAAAACGTAAACCTTACGTTACGAGGTGTTAAGGGATTTATGTCTAAGGATGTAAATAACTGGAGTGGTACCGCGATGAACTAGTCGTCTCTAGATAGAGATGGCTTTTTTTATTTATAAGTGAGAAAGGATGATTTGATGAAAAAGATTTTAGCAAAACTAAGTATTGTAGTTGTTACCATATGCGCATGTTTATTACCAATACAAGCACAAGAAGAAACTGCTGGCAAAGGTGACTTGTTACAACAAATACTAGATAGAGGGGAATTGATCGTAGGAACGTCACCAGACTTTCCACCAAACGAATTTATTGATACAACCAAAGAAGGACAGGAACAATACGTTGGTAGTGATATTGAACTAGCAAAATATATTGCTACTCAATTAGGGGTAAAACTAACGATTAAAGCTCTTGATTTTGATGCCGTTCTTGCCAGTGTACAAACCAAACAAATTGATTTGGCGATAACAGGAATTACCAACACACCTGATCGTGAAGCTGCAATGGAAATGTCAGATGCTTACTTTGATGAAGAAGGAGAATCTGGATGGCAAGGTGTATTAATTAAAGAAGATAAAAAAGATACATATAAATCGTTAACTGATTTAAAAGGAAAAACGATTGCTGTACAATCAGGTTCTTTACAAGATTACTATGTAAAGAGTCAATTAAAAGATACTAAAGTACAGTATATTACCCAATTGGGTGATGGTGTCAACTTATTAAAGAATGGTAGCGTAGATGCTGTTGCTAGTGCATATGGGACAGGAAAAGAATTCGTTGAAAATAGCGATGGTCTTTATATGAGTGATAAACTATTATTTAAATTGAATCAAAATTATACAGGAAATAGAATAGGAGCTCCTAAAGGAGAGACTGCTTTAATTAATCGTATAAATGATATTATTAAAGATGTTCGCTCTAAGAAACTGTACGAGACTTGGTATCAAAATGCAATGAACTTTTCTAACAATAAAATTGAAGGAAATTTTATGCAAAAAACATTTAAGTTGTTACAACGTTATGGTGGAATGTTCTTTAATGGATTGCTAGTTACTTTAGGTTTAGCTTTTGTAACGGTATTCTTTGGTACTTTATTTGGAGCTTTATTTGCTATTATCAAGTTATCTAAGAATAAATTGGTACAATTTTTATCTAGTGCCTATGTCGAAATTATTCGAGGAACACCGTTGTTGTTACAACTATGGATATTTGTAACAATATTTGCTCAGTTTGGTAAAATGCCAATGATCGTAAGTGTTATCATAGCACTTGTTATTAATAGTAGTGCTTATGTTGCTGAAATTATTCGTGGTGGTATTCAATCTGTTGATAAAGGACAAAGAGAAGCTGCGAAGAGTTTAGGAATGAGTGATAAGCATACCATGGTAAAAATTATTTTCCCACAAGCAATTAAAAATATACTACCTGCTTTAGGGAATGAATTTATAATGATGGTAAAAGAAACATCACTAGCTTCTAGTTTCTATATTGGAGAATTGATGACAGTAAATAACATCGTAAAAACAGCCACGTATTTACAATTACAGCCTTTGTTAATTGCAGGGGTTATATATTTCATTGTAACCTTTACATTAAGTAAGGGAGTATCCTACATGGAAAGGAGAATGAGTGTCAGTGACTAATAAAGCAATTATCCAAGTAGAAAACTTGAAGAAGAATTTTGGTAAATTAGAAGTTTTAAAAGGTATTAATGAAGAAATTGCGGAAGGTGAAGTGGTTTCAATTATTGGACCTTCCGGAAGTGGTAAAAGTACATTCTTACGTTGTTTAAATTTATTAGAAGAACCAACCTCTGGAAATGTCATCTTTGAAGGTGTCAATATATCTGATAAACACGTGAACTTAGATGTTCATCGTCAAAAAATAGGAATGGTATTTCAACACTTTAACGTATTTCCACATTTAAGTGTACTTGAAAACATTACCATAACACCCACTTTAGAATTAAATATGGATAAAGAAGAAGCCAATAAACTTGGTTGTGAACTTTTAGATAAAGTCGGCTTATTAGATAAAAAAGATGAATATCCACGTAAACTATCTGGTGGACAGAAACAACGTTTAGCAATCGTTCGTGCCCTTGCTATGAAACCAGATGTTATCTTGTTTGATGAACCAACAAGTGCGCTTGATCCAGAAATGGTAAAAGACGTACTTGATGTTATTAAAAAGCTTGCTGAAGATGGTATGACAATTGTGATTGTTACACATGAAATGGGCTTTGCTAAACAGATTAGTGATCGTGTATTCTTTATGGATGAAGGTGTTATTATGGAAAAAGGAACACCTGAAGAAGTGTTTAATCACCCTAAAAATGAACGTACGATTCAATTCTTAAGTAAAGTATTATAATGAGTGAAAAAAGTGTTTCTTAATTGAAATGCTTTTTTTTATCATATTTAACACAAATTTTACAAAAGATTTACAAAATAAAAACAAGCAATTGATATAGTTAACAAAAGGAGGGGTGAATCATCAATAGGCATAAGATTGTACGCTAAGACATATTTTATATAGAGGTGAATTGTATGCTTTCTATCGATAATAAACAAATTATGATTGAACAATACCAAAAGATACTCTTATTAACCAATACTAAAATAATTATTAAAATGAAAGCTTATACACTCACAATCAATGGTGAACAATTACAAAGTATTGCTTTGGATAAAGATGATTTATTAATGGAAGGGAAAGTTTTGGAGTTGCAATTTGTTTATGAATAAAAATATTGGATTAGATAAATGGCGAGTAGAGATAGACATTGATACATTTTTAGCAATTCATAAAAGGGAAAATATCAATGCATATTCAATAAGTGTACAGCAAGATTGTATTATTTGGTATGCGCCAATTATGCAAAGAAAGAAATACCATCGATTGTTTCCTAACGCAATTGTACTAACTACAACACATGCGTTAGGTTATGTGATACGTAACTTAAGAAAGCCTTCAAGAGTACTAGGCATCTTATTGTCAGCGCTCTTATGGTGGGGGGTGAGTCATACTATTTTTACAATAGACATAAAAGGGGAAAACGAGTTAAGTAAAGAAATGATAAGAAAAAGTTTAGGTGAACTTTCTTATGAAACTCCATTTTGGCACAAAGATGAAAAGAAACTTAAAGAACAACTAAAAAAGAAATTAAAAAAAGAAATAGCATGGTTAGAAATTCAAAAGCAAGGAAGTCATTATCTGATTACGTATACACCTAAAGAAACAAAGGAAATAGAAACATTGCGACAAGATGAATTAATTGCGCAAAGTGATGGTGTCATTGAACGTTTTGATTTACAACATGGTAATAAAGTTCGTAAGGTTAATGAATATGTACATGCAGGTGATGTATTGGTTAGTAATGTAGTTTTAGATAGTAAAGGAATAAATGAAGAAGTAGCCGTAAAAGGGCGTGTGTTTGCCTATGTTTGGAAGGATGTCAGTGTAGAGATGGATGCACATAAAGTGCCACGTGCATTTCAATATTTTCAATTATTAATGGACGCAAGAAGAGAAGTATCGAAAGATTTTCATGTCGATGATAAAATTTATAAAGAAAATATTTTGCAATTCACCACCGATATGGGTAAAATAAAGATGAGCCTTCATTACACGTTAATAAAGGATATCACCACACACACCTAAAGGAGACTTATTCGAATGGCACAATACAGTATTGATACAAAAGAATATCCAATAGAATGGATTGTTAAATTATGTGGAACACAAGATAAACATTTAGCAATCATACGAAATATTTATCATAGTGAACTTATTGTAAGAGATAATACGATAAGTGTACTTTGTGAAGATGAAACAACTTTTTTACAAATACAAAATATTATAAAAGCCTTATTTGATATGATAAATAATCATATCGATGTACGCAGTAGGGATGTTGAATATGCATGTAAACTTGAAAAAAATGGACAGTTACAAAAGCTTTCAACCATGTATCAAAAACCTGTGGGTAAAACGGTAAATGGAAAGCTCATTTATCCTAAAACGATTGGGCAACGCTATTTATTTAAATGTATGTGCACTTCTGAAATAGTCTTTGCTACAGGAGTTGCAGGTACGGGTAAAACATATCTAGCGGTTGTCTATGCTGCTAATTTATTAAAAAAAGGGGATATATCAAAGATTATTTTGACACGACCTGCAGTGGAAGCAGGAGAAAGCTTAGGCTTCCTACCAGGCGATTTAAAAGAAAAAGTAGATCCTTATCTACGACCTTTATACGATGCTTTAAATGATACATTAGGAAATGAACAAGTAGAAAAGTTATTAGAAAAAGAAGTGATTGAAATTGCACCGTTAGCCTATATGCGTGGGCGTACACTAGATAATGCTTTTATTATTCTTGATGAAGCACAAAATACAACCAAAGCGCAGATGAAGATGTTTCTAACGAGAATGGGGTTTCATTCACGTATTGTGATTACAGGAGATGTGACACAAATTGATTTAATAAAGAAAAAAGATAGTGGACTTGTGAATGCTAAAAAATTATTAGCAGGCATTGAAGGAATTAGCTTTGCTGAATTAACGAGTTTAGATGTTGTACGTAATCCTTTGGTACAAAAGATTATTGAACGTTATGAGAAAGAGGAAGAATAAGTATGCCTAGTATTTTATTAATTGAAGATGAAGATAATATTCGTAAAATAATTGCTTATGATTTAAAAAAAGCAAATTATGATGTTTGTGAAGTAGCAGATGGAAAAGAAGCTATTAAATTAGCTTTAGAAAAAGAGTATGATGTATTATTAATCGATTGGATGTTACCTCATGTAAGTGGAATTGAAATTGTTGAAAAATTACGTGCGGCAAAAGTTAATAGTATTTTTATTATGGTGACAGCTCGTGATGATGAAACTGATATTTTATATGCTTTTGAAAAAGGTGTTGATGATTATATTACCAAACCTTTTTCTCCTAGAGAATTATTAGCACGTGTAAATGCACATTTAAAAAGACAGAGTACGAAGAAAGAAGCGAAGCTATCTGTTGGTAATGTAACTATGGATATGAAGCGTAGAGAGGCTTATATCGAACAAGAGGCGATGGTTCTAACAAAGAAAGAGTTTGATCTATTAGAATATTTCTTTCATAATAAAGAAATTGTCTTATCAAGAGATAATATCTTAAATGAAATCTGGGGTTTTGATTATGATGGAGATACAAGAATTGTAGATGTTCATGTATTTAAATTAAGAAGTAAACTAGCCCAATCTAACATTCAAATAAAATCAATGCGTGGTATTGGTTACTCTTTAGAGGAACGCGCGTGAAGCGAATAAAATACTTATATGTAGGTGTTATTGTTTGTGTGTTAGCATTCTTGCAAACATTCTTTCACTTTGATGAATATACTTTATTATTGTTGTTAGCACTTGCTTTTATTATATTATGGGAACTCTTAGATCGTAGTGACATGTCTATTCAACGTCGTGAAAACTTTGAGTTACAAGAAGAAATTAAATCAACAGCAACTGATGCACATTTAAAAAACAAACAATTGTTAACAGTTGTTACTAGTATTCCTTTTCCTATGCTATTACTTGATCGCTCAGGCCATGTTGTTATGCATAACAACATATCTGAAATAAGCCATCAAGAAGGTAGTAGCGAAGGTATGACATTTACCCATAATAATTATGTTTTTCCAGTACAAGAATTTATTAAAGACTCTTTCATTATGGAAAAAGCTATGGATAAAATTATTAGTATCGATGGTATTGAATATCAATCAATTGCCGTACCAGTGACTGCTAAAAGTAAATTTAGTGGTTGTTTGGTATTGTTTCAAGATATTTCTAAAACTTTAGAAGGAGAAAAAATGCAAAAGCGTTTTATTGCGGATGCCTCTCATGAATTAAAAACACCGATAGCTGTTATTAAAGGAATGGTTGAAATATTAAATCGTGACGATTTTCACGATGATCAAACACGCAATGAATTTCTTGAACAAATTGAAGCAGAGATTAATCGTCTAGATACGTTAGTTAAAGATTTATTACAATTATCACGTTTATCATTAAGTAGTCTTATACTAAAACGTAAAAAGATTGATTTAACAACAGTAATTGATAAAGGTATTAAGTCATTAGCAAAAAGTGCATCAGCAAAGAATTTAATAATTCAAAAAGAATACGATACACATGAACTAGTGTTTTGTGATGAAATGAAAATGTCACAAGTTATATTAAATCTTTTAAGTAATGCAATTAAATACAGTGATGAAGGCAGTATTACGATAAAAACGTATATAGAAGATGGTTATTATATTATGAGTGTTCATGATGAGGGGCATGGTATTGCTTTAAGTGATCAAGAAAAGATATTTGAACGCTTTTATCGTGTAGATGATGCACGCTCACGTTTAAGTGGTGGTTCTGGATTAGGCTTACCAATTGTGAAAAGTATTGTAGAAGCACATGGTGGTAATATCCATCTAATAAGTGAACCTAATAAAGGAACAACCTTTTATGTTAAGTTAAAATAAAAGAGTAATTATGTTGGATTTCATATAATGGTTAATTCAATAAAAACTTGATTATTAGGGACTTTAACTTTTCACTCCACTACTTTTTGCTACTTTCCATAGTATAAGATATTTGTATGAATCAAAATGTCTTTAGTTAAAAATTGTAAGAGAATGTAACATAGATATTGAGGATGCATAGCTAAAGCTACCTATAAAAAACAGCCAGCAACACTATTTAGAGGTCAAATAAATTTACTTTTATATTCTTTCAATAATAAGTAATACAGTTTTAGAAACTAATTGTTATGTCTACGCTTTTAATAACTAGTTTGATGCATTTATCCTGATTTCTAGTAATTTATTTGTTGACAAACGCAATGTTCTTTGTTATTATATATCCATAAGGGTGTTACTGTTGAGCAGGCATAACCAAGCAATTTTTATATTTGCTTGGTTTTTTTGTATACAAAAAGGAGGGTATGTTATATGGCAATGATATTAATTAAACCAATTAATAATAATGTGGCGCTCGTAAATAGCAATGGTAAAGAGTATATGGTTGTAGGGAATGGTATTTCTTTCGGGATAAAAATTGGGAATTCTGTCGATGACGCAAAAATAGATAAGACATATTTTTTGGAAAATAATGAATATGAAAAGGATCTTATAAGTTTGATTCAATCGGTACCTTTAGAATATGTTGAATTAGCACAAACCATTATTAAAGAAGCGAGTAACTATGTGCAAGTGATTTCAAGCACAGTTTTATTAGTTGCGCTAATTGATCATATTTATAATAGTGTACAAAACTCTCAAAGAAGCAATGTGTTTATTCAACCTTTCAAATGGGATATTAAACGAATTTATCCAGTGGAATATAAGATTGGGATGATGGCGGTCAAAATGACCAATACGCAAATGCATGCAAGTTTGAACGAAGATGAAGCATGTGCAATTGCACTACATTTTATCAATAATACAAGTGAATCTTCAAATATGAACGAAACGCTTTCACTTACTGAACTAATTTCAGAGACAACAAATATTTTAGAAGAATATGCTTCTATGAAATTATGTGAAGATAGTGGAAGTTTTGCTAGATTTATCACGCATCTCACATTTTTATTGAGAAAAAAAACAAGAGAAGAAACAGATGAAAGTGGTGAAGAAAATGATTCTTTACTAAGTTTATTATCAAAACGCTATGTAGAAGCAAATGCATGTACGTTGAAGATAGAGGAAATGTTAAAGGAAAGAAGGAGGTGGTCTTTTTCAAACAGTGAAACATTATATTTATTAATACATATTCAAAGGATTCTTACAGATCATTCATAGCGGGAGTTACTTTATAGGCTTAACCACGGTGAAAAGTTACATTTATCTAGTTTTTATCTACAAAGGTGAATTTATTACACCGGAAAAGGAGAAATATGGAAACTAAACAATTAACAACCCGTATTATTGAACTCATAGGTGGAGAAGAAAATATTATAGATGTTTTCCATTGTATTACAAGATTGCGCTTTACATTAAAAGATGAAGCATGTGTGCAAATTGACGAAATAAAAAAATTGCAAGGTGTTGTAGGAGCTCAATTTCAAAAAGGACAGTTTCAAGTTATTATTGGAAATGAAGTGAAAACAGTGTTTGAACAATTACAATCACAAATTCACCTATCCACGAAAAAAGATATTGCGAATAAAGAGGAAGGAAAAACAAAATTTTCTTTCGCAAGTATTTTAGAGGGATTATCAAGTATGTTTGTGCCTATTCTTCCAGCTATTGTTGGTGCTGGTATGATCAAAGGAATATTAGCTCTGTTAACGGCATTACATTTGCTAGATTATACTGGAAATACATATGCGGTTTTGAATATTGTTTCCGACGTTGCGTTTTATTTCTTGCCCTTTTTGTTAGCTGTATCGGCGGCAAGAAAGTTCAAAGTAAACGAGTTCTTGGCATTGTGTATTGCGGGTTCCTTGTTGTATCCAACCATAGTAAATGGAATTAATACTGGTACAAGTTTGGATTTCGTGGGAATCAATATTCCTTTAATTTCTTATTCAGGATCTATTCTTCCAATTATTATTAGTGTTTGGATGTATTCTTACTTGTATCGCTTTATCGATAAGTTTATTCCAAATATGTTTAAAATCATTTTAACACCTACCTTATCTTTATTGATTATGGTGCCTATAACTTTAGCCTTTATTGGTCCTGTTGGAAATTACGCTGGAGTGTATTTAGGTCAAGGATTAACGTTTATCTTTGATACATTTGGTCCTTTTGCAGGATTGGTTGGTGGTATCTATCCCCTTATTGTGTTAACAGGAATGCATTATGCAATTTTTCCAATTACGGCAAATAACTTAATGACGATGGGATATGATTTCATCTTTCCTTTACTTGTCATTTCTAACTTATCACAAGCTGGCGCTGCCTTAGGTGCTGCCATTTGTAGTAAGGATAAAGAATTTAAAACAATTGGATTCACAAGCTCTTTATCTGCAGTTTTTGGGATTACTGAGCCTGCAATTTATGGTGTTAACTTAAAATTAAAAAAACCTTTTTATGCCTCTATCATCGGTGGATCAGTTGGTGGCTTTGTATCGTTATTATTAAATGTAAAAACATTCGCTGGTGTAATGCCAGGAATTACTGCATTACCTGTATTTATTGAAAAAAACGGTGCTATGGGAAATTTGTATTCCATGTGCATATGTATGATGGTTGGATTTATTGTATCCTTTCTATTAACTATGATTTTTATGAAAACAGAAAAAAAGATAAATGAAGAAACGCATGAAAATCATTTCGGTTTATTAGAAGATACTATAGACACTGTATATTCACCAATGAATGGAACGATAAAGCTAATGCAACATGTAGATGACAAAGCTTTTTCAAGTAATTCAATAGGAGAAGGAATTGCGATTGTACCAAAAGATGGTATTGTATATGCGCCATTCGATGGAGAACTTATTATGATAGCGCCATCAAAGCATGCTGTTGGAGTACGCTCTCATAGCGGTTGTGAAGTACTTATCCATGTTGGTATTAATTCTGTTAATTTACAAGGTGAAGGTTTTGAAATCTTAAAGAAAGAAAAAGATACAATCAAAAGAGGGGATGAAATTCTTCGCTTTGATATTAATTTCTTAAAAGAAAAAGGTGTTAATTTGGACACCATGATTATTGTTACGAATACAAAAGATTATATGGATATTGCTCCTGTACAAAGTGAAGGTTTGATTTTCATAGAAGAAGAGCTTTTAAAAGTTATAAAATAAATAGAGAAGCATATGAATGCTTAAGAAAGGAACAAAAAAATGAAACTAATTATTACAGAAAATGCAGAAGAAATGAGTGAAACAGCGGCTCAATATTTGCTAGGTCAAATGTTGTTAAAACCTAATGCACATATTGCAATAACAGGAGGATCAACACCTAAACGCATGTATGAGATTATTGTTCCTAAAGTAAAAGATAAGGATCAATTTGCTCACATTACATATTATAACTTCGATGAAATACCATATCGTAAAGAAAATCGCGAAGGAGTAACCATAAGTGGCTTAAGAAACTTGTATTTCAATCCTGCCAATATAGCAGAAAAACAAATTTATATTCTGGATCAATTCTCTTATTTACAACAAGACTCGTATATTGAGCAGTTAGGTGGACTGGATTTAATGGTACTTGGATTAGGCGCTGATGGTCATTTTTGTGGTAATATGCCAGCAACGACTGCATTTGGTGATGCTACTAAAAAAGTGGATTTCAAATTGAATGATAAAGAGCAAATTGTAAGGGAGTTTGGTGGTGTCAAAGAAAATGTACCTGATTACTTTATTACAATGGGACCTCGAAGTGTTATGCAAGCAAAAAGTCTATTAATGATCGCTTATGGAAAAGGGAAAGCAGAAATCATCAAGAAGTTGATGGCTGGAAAAGTTGAAGAATGTGTACCATCATCTATTTTGATGTTGCATCCTAATATTACCATGATTATTGATAAGGATGCAGCATCGCTTCTTTAAAGATAAAAGATGGTTCTTGTCTCTTTGATAACACATATCTACTTAAGTAATTATAATCAAACGTATATTTTATCATATGTCTAATAGAAAAGAGATTTTAAACTCAAATCTCTTTTTTTAATATGAAGGAATACATATACACGTATATTTATTTATCTGAATATAGGATTTCTGAGATTTTTATAGTTAAAATTAATAACATTTTAAAAGAAATAAAATGAAAATTTTGCTTTTTATATAAAGAGTTTGAAAGTTAAATTGTGGTAATATCCATCTAATAAGTGAACCTAACAAAGGAACAACCTTTTATGTTAAGTTAAAATAAGACATGTAGTATACATGATACCTATAGAAATACTAGTAATTAATGTTCACTAGTAGAAACTATAGGTTTTTATTTATTAATTCGTTTTTATAATATGTATTCTTATGATTAACGAGTTAAATTCTCTTTATCTGCATATATATGAATGCATTTAACAGAAACAAGCGGCAATTTATTGCTTATCAGAGAAATAATCTCTTATTCAAGAATAACATACAATTAATATTTACTACACATGAAGCCACTATAATGACACAAGAATTATTTAGTAGAGATCAAATATGGTTTGTTGCACGTGACGAAAAGAACAATTCAGACTTATATCCACTAGATAAATTCAATATCAGATATGATAAAAAAAATTAGCAAAGATTATTTAGAAGGTTGCTATGGTGCAATTCCAATACTAAGTAAACCTTATTTAGATGATTTAGAGGAAATAATTTAATACCTACTATTCAATTATACTCAAATTGGAACCAGCGACCTTCTGATTTGATTGAAAAAATTAAACCATTAAGATGATATTTTATTTTATGCGAAGGAGAAAATACAGAAAGATTTTACTTCGAAAAAGTAATTAAACTAAAACAACACTAGGAATTCATTCGTTAATAGAAATTGTATTTATGAGTAAAACAGATAATGACTATAACCTAAGCAATCCTAAACAATTTGTTAAAAAAATGAAAGAGGAAAAATCACCTTTTCAATACTAAGCATGTCATCACTTTAT
>JAVWIF010000017.1:0-16649 GCA_036639635.1 Longicatena sp. | reverse complement strand
AAAAAATGAAAGAGGAAAAATCACCTTTTCAATACTAAGCATGTCATCACTTTATTGTGACATGTTTTTTTTACGATAAATTCTATTTCTGTAAATTTGGAAGAAATTTCAAAGAGACATCAAAAAAACCCTTTAAATAAAGGGTTTGAGAGTTAAATGGTATCGCGTACGGGATTTGAACCCGTGATACAGCCTTGAGAGGGCTGTGGCTTAACCGCTTGCCGAACGCGACTTGTTTGAATTGCTTGTTTATTATAGCATTTACTTTTAAAAGAAACAAGAAAAAAATGTTGAATTATGTTTCTTGTTGATGTTATACGTATTTGAAAATATTGTATAAAGTTCATTAATCTTGGATACACTAGCGATAGATAATCATGGTATTGTATGCAGCTGCAAACCCTACTATATTAGGGTTTGCAATGGGTGTTACTTTAATATCTACTAGTTCATAGCCATCAATTTGCATACGAGATAAAAACTTATCTAGCTGTAAAGAAAATTCAAGGTCACATTCAAAATATAGATTTGCTAAATTAGAAAATCCATTTAGGATAATGACATGCTTAAAACCGTCTTTCTCATGAAAGTGACGGCTAATATCTTCATAGGTTGTTTCATTTATGCTTGTATTTTCTGGTATGGTAGAGAACATGGTATCCACTCCAATCATTATCAATATTATACCATAGCAATTTTAAAGTTAACAATTATTTAACAAAGCTTTCATATTCAGTTCATAAACTTTCGATATACTAGAACCATATTCAAGGAGGAATATAACAAATGAAGATGATGAAAAAATCAATCGTAACAGGAATGGCTTGCTTCATGGCACTAGGATTAGCAGCTTGTGGATCAAGTAATGCAGCAAAAGTAAGTGGTGAAATTAAAATATATACTAGAGACTCTTCTAGTGGAACGCGAGAAGCTTTTGAAAAGGGAATTGGGTTTGAAGGTAAATTAGTTAAAAGCGCAAATGAAGTAACTAGTAATGATGACATGGCAGCTAAAGTAGGAGCAGCTAAAAATGGAATCGGATATACTTCTTTATCTACTGACTTTGAAAAGAATAAAGTGAAAGCATTAAAGTATGAAGGTGTTGTTGCGAGTAGCGAAAGTGTGCTAGATGGTTCTTATAAATTACAACGTCCATTTAACTTTGTGACGAGAGCTAGTGGAAGTTATGGTTCAGATGATAAAGAACAACTAGTAAAAGCATTCTTAGATTATTTACAAAATTCAAGTGAAGGAAATGCTGTAGTTAAAAAAGCGGGTGGAGAAGTGGATGCTTCAAAAGCTACACCTTGGGATGAATTAGCTAAAAAATATCCAGTATTAAAGAAAGATAATTCAAAGATTACCTTAAAGACTTGTGGCTCAACTTCTGTTGACAAAACAATTAAAGCAGCACTAGAATCTTTTCAACCATTAGCAGGAAACGTTAGCTTCACTATGAATCACTCAGGAAGTGGAGATGCAGTGCCTAGAGTATTAGGCAAAGAAAAAGATGGACCGAATAGTGGAGATATTGGATTTGCTTCTAGAGCGTTTAAGAGTGATGGATCTGAAGATATTAAAGGAGCAATGGAAAGTGGGCAATATTGTATAGATGCCGTTGTTGCAATTGTAAATAAAGATAACAATGATAAAGATAACTTTACCAAAGCACAACTTAAAGATATATTTACAGGTACTACGAAGAATTGGGAAGACATTAAGTAATACCACAACAGCTTGTTAAGCAAGCTGTTATTTGTTGTTTAAAATAAGGATTGGTGAAGTATGAAAAACTATGTGAGAGAACATATTAGTACCGAAAAAAATGAAAAGAAATTACAAAAAGATAAACGAATGCGTTTTGTATTTATGTTAGCAGCACTTATTTCTTCTAGTATGATTGCTGTTATTATCATCTTTATAGCGATTAAAGGAGTTTCTCCTTTTATGAGTGATTATGCCTATGGAACACAGGATTTATGGAGCTTTTTAACAGGCAGTGTTTGGCGAAAAGATCAAGGTGTTTATGGTGTTGGCTTTATTGTAGTCAACACATTAATATCTAGTTTTGGAGCATTGTTATTAGCATTTCCGCTATCTGTATTAACGGCTTTGTTTATCGCTAAAATCGCACCTAAAAAAGTAGCTACTATTATGATTAGTGTAGTGGAATTATTAGCATCGATTCCTTCTGTTGTTTATGGTGTATTTGCTTCTGGTACCATTACGATTATGGTGAGTCAATTAGCAAGTAATGTCGGTTTTGTTACTGCTGGAGGTAGTTCCTTATTAAGCGTTATCTTGTTGTTAGCAATTATGATATTTCCAACCATAACAAGTCTTTCTATTAGTGCAATTCTAGCAGTTGATAAAGAAATGGAACTGGGAAGTTTAGCACTAGGTGCTACAAAAACACAAACAAATTTTAAAGTTATTTTAACAAGCGCAAAATCTGGGATATTTGCAGGTGCTATTTTAGGTATTGGACGTGCCTTTGGAGAAGCTACAGCTGTAGCAATGGTTGCTGGTAATAAGATGTTTGGACCAACGTTTAACTTATTCGATACAACACGAACACTAACGACCACAATGTTATCAGGATTAAAAGAAACAACAGGATTAGATTATGATATTCGTTTCTCTGCAGGACTCGTATTAATGGTTGTTATCCTATGTTCTAATCTACTTTTAAATTATATGAAACGAAAAGTGGGGAATGTAAAATGATACAGAAAAAGAAAAGAAGAATTATTGATGGATTCTTAAATGGAATTACCTATTTTTCAAGTGGATTAAGTGTCTTTGTGTTACTAGCAATTTTTGTATTTATTTTTACGAAAGGCTTTGATACATTAAGCTTTGAATTATTAACAAAGAATTATTGGTCAGCAAACTATTTAACAAGTGTGCAAGAATCTTATCAAAAACCACAAACATTTGAAGTGCCAAAAGATATTGGAAGCAATGTTTATTTCAGTGAAGTGTTTGGTGTTGGTTTTGTGGATGCGATTGATCAAAATCAAGATAAAGTTGTTTTAATTGAAACAATTGATAAAAATTCACCTTTTTTACATCTTGTTGATGAAAGCAGACAGGGGAAAGATATTGCCATGCGCGCAGAGGTTGGCTATCAAGTAGAAAAGATTGCATATACGGATAAAAATGGAAATGCAAAGATAACTGGGAATATTCTTTCTCAAAATGCGAAAGAAGTTCGCGATACATTAGATAAAGATGCCGCTAGCTTAGCTAAAATGTACTATAAAACACCAGGTGGTGGTATTCGTGGTTCTATTATCTCGACTTTATATTTAATTGTTATTTCTTTATGTATAGCTTTACCTTTAGGAATTGCTGCTGCTATCTATTTACATGAATATGCTGCACGTAATAAAGTGAGTGCAACCATACGTAGTGCGATTGAAATGTTAACAGGGGTACCAAGTATTATTTTTGGTCTTATGGGAGTAGCGGTCTTATTTCCTATTACGCAATTGTTTGGAGCGAGCACTACTAATATACTATTGGGTTCACTTACGATGGCTATTATTTTATTACCTACCATTATTCGTTCAACAGAAGAAGCACTGATTGTGGTGCCACAATCCTTACGCGATGCTTCCTTATCAATAGGTGCCAATCAATCACAAACCATCTTTAAAATTGTCTTACCAAGTGCTGTTCCTGGTATCTTAACGGGAGTATTGTTAAGCATTGGAAGAGTAATAGGAGAGAGTGCAGCCCTTATCTATACGATGGGTACTTATGTCAACGACAGCCCAACTTTAACAAGTCAAGGAACAAGTTTAGCAGTCCATATTTATAATATTATGAGTAGTGAACAACCAAACTTTGCTTTAGCTTCAGCGATTTCAATTGTTATACTAATCTTTGTCTTACTTTTAAATATGAGTGTTAAATTATTAAGCAAACGTTTTCGTAAAAGCTATTAGTTAGGAAGGAAAAACAAAATGAGTGAAAAAGATATCTTTCATATTCAAGATTTAAACTTATATTATGGAGAAAAACAAGCATTGATCAATATTCAAATGAATATTGAAAAACATAAAGTTACAGCATTAATAGGACCTTCTGGTTGTGGTAAATCAACGTTTTTAAGGTGCTTGAATCGTATGAATGATTTGATTGATAATTGTCATATCAAAGGAACGATTGAAATTGATGGAAAAGATATACATGGAAAAGAAATGAATGTTGTAGATTTAAGAACGCGTGTTGGCATGGTCTTTCAAAAACCAAATCCATTTCCAATGTCAATCTATGATAATATTACGTATGGTCCTAAATGCCAAGGAATTAAAAATAAAAAAATTCTAGATGAAATTGTTCAGCAATCACTAGAAAAAGCGGCTTTATGGAATGAGGTAAAAGATCGTTTAAGTGAAAGCGCATATGGACTAAGCGGTGGACAACAACAACGTTTATGTATTGCACGTGCAATTGCTATGGAACCAGAAGTTATCTTAATGGATGAGCCGACAAGTGCATTAGATCCAATCGCAACAAATAAAATAGAAGCCTTAATGGAAGAATTAAAAAAAGATTATACAATCGTCATAGTAACGCATTCTATGCAACAAGCATCACGTGTAAGTGATGCTACAGCGTTCTTTTTAATGGGAGAAGTTGTAGAGTTTGATAAAACCAGTACCATTTTCCAACAACCTCGTGATTCTCGAACAGAAGATTATATCACAGGGCGTTTTGGATAGGAGGAAAATAAGATGGTAAAAATAGATCAAGAATTAGATATTATGGAACAAAACGTATTAAAAATGGGTAGAAAAGTCGTCTGTATGCATGAAAAAGTAGTACATGTATTAAGTGCACCTGATAAAGAAAAAGAACTTGAAATTGTGCAAGCAGATGATATAATCAATCATTTGGAAGAAGAAATAAATGATTGTGCTGTACGTTCTTTAGCACTATTATCTCCTGTGGCAAGTGATTTAAGAAAAGTAGTTGCGGATATTAAAATAGCAAGTGAATTAGAACGTATTGGAGATTATGCCAAAAATATTGCGATTTTTTTGATTAAACATGAAACAATCGATCAAAATATATTAGATTATGCGCAGGCAATGGAAAACGGTTTTATTACAATGTTAAATGAAACGATGCAATGTTATACAAATCGTGATATTGACAAAGCTTTTGAAATACCAGAACGTGATAAAGAAATTAATACCCTTTATAAAGAACTAAAGAATAAGATTAAGGAAAATGAAGATCCTTTGTTGTTTGAACATATTTTTGAAATTAGTTCGATGTTACGTAATATTGAGCGTGCAGGTGATCATACAAAAAACATCTGTGAACACATCATCTATATGGTAAAAGGACAACACTATGATTTTGGGTAACTATTGTAATAAACATCTTCATTCTCGCTTAATTATGATATAATACCTTTATTAAATATAGAGGTGAATTATGGATATAAGTGTAATAAATCAAAGTGATGAAAAAAAATGGAGTCGATATAAAAAAGACTTTGTGACAATCAGTGAAAGAGCGCAGGTAGTTTTAAAACTATCTGAGCCTTTTAGTGCTTCTGTTATCTTTGTAACCCCAGATAAAATACATGAAATCAATCGTGAATATCGCAATATTGATCGTGCTACTGATGTGATTAGCTTTGCACTGAAAGATAGTGAAGATGACTATGATTTAATGGATGGAGAAGATGAACTCGGTGATATTTTTATTAATATCGAAGCTATTGTTCAACAGGCGCACGAATATGGACATAGTATGCGTCGTGAAGTATGTTTCTTATTTACGCATGGGTTATTACATTTGTTAGGATATGATCATATGAAGGCTGAAGATGAGCATATTATGTTTCAATTACAGGATGAAATTTTGGATGTTATCGTTCCTAAAAAAATATAGCAATAAATTTCGGTATGCCTTCGCCGGATTATTTGCAGGAATTCGCAATGATTCAAGTATTTTATTACAATGTATCATTGGTTGTTGTGTCATACTTGTTTGTTTATTTTTACACTTAACTTGGTTTGAATGGAGTTTGATTATCTTATTAATTGGAAGTATTATCGCATTAGAATTCATAAATAGTGCGATTGAAACGATTGTGGATATGATTAGCCCAGAATATAATGTGTTGGCTAAGAAAATAAAAGATTATGCAGCAGCAGCTGTTTTGATTATGTCAATTGTAGCGGCAATTATTGGAATACTAATCGTAGGAGGTAAGTTATGAGTCAAGAAAACGAATATAAGGATATCATAGACGCGGCGTTTTCAGCAATGGAACATGCGTATGCACCCTATTCTAATTATCATGTAGGTGCTTGTGTAAAATTAAAAAATGGCAAATTAATTGTCGGTGTAAATGTTGAAAATGCATCTTATGGTTTAACCAATTGTGCTGAGCGTAGTGCTATTTTTGCGACCTATTCTTTAGGGTATACCAAAGAAGATATTGTAGCACTTTGTATTGTTAGTGATGGAGAAAAATTAGCATATCCTTGTGGGGCTTGTCGCCAAGTACTAGTTGAATTATTAAATGGTGATACGCCAATTGTGCTAAACAATCGAAAAGATTTTAAAGTTACAAATATTATGGAATTGTTACCAATGTCATTTACGAAAGAGGATGTTCTATGAGTTATAAATCAGGATTTATTGCAGTTGTTGGAAGACCAAATGCTGGAAAGAGTACATTGGTAAATGCTATTTTAAAAGAAAAAATAGCCATAACAACGCCAAAACCACAAACTACACGTAATAATATATCAGGGATTTTAACACGTGATGATGCACAATTTGTTTTTATTGATACGCCCGGTATTCATAAACCTAAACATGAGTTAGGACGTACTTTAAATAAAAATGCATATTCAGCAATTGCTGAAGCCGATATTAACTATTGGATGGTAGATGCTACACAATCTTTTGGCAGTGGTGATGAATTTATCTTAGATATGATGAAACAATCACAAATACCTGTATTTTTATTATTAAATAAAATTGATTTAGTTGAAAAAGATAAGATGTTTGATTTGTTAATGGGATGGCAAGCGCGTCTTGATTTTGCGGAAATATTTCCGATTTCTGCACTGCGTAAAGATAACTTAGAAGAATTATTAGAAACTACCAAAGGATATATGGAAGAAGGACCAAAGTTTTTTCCAGATAATATGACAAGTGATCATGGTGAACAATTTCAAATTGCTGAAATTATTCGTGAACAAGTTTTGTTTAAAACAGAAGAAGAAATTCCACACTCTGTAGCAGTCATTATTGAGCATCGTGAAGAGAATGAAACAAAGATTGGTATACAGGCGTTAATTGTAGTCGAACGTTCTTCTCAAAAAGCAATTTTAATTGGGAAACAAGCCACGATGATTCGAGCTATTCGTCTATCTGCACAACGAGAATTAAAGGAAAAATTTAATAAGAAAGTAGACCTAGAATTATTTGTTAGAGTAGAAAAAAACTGGCGAAATCGTTCTAGTAAGTTACAACAACTAGGATATTTAGAACTAGAGGAAAAATAATGGATGTTCAAATAGAAGGGATTGTCATAGATTTTAAAGAATATCGTGAACATGATGCTTTATTACAAGTGCTTGATCGAGAAGGAAATATCATAAGCATGGTGGCACGCGGCATTCAAAAAGTGAAAAGTAAAAATGCATCCGCTTGTCAATTGTTTACGTTTGCGCGTTTTCAATTAAATGTGCATGCTCATTCGACACTACAATCTTTACGTAGTGCGGAGATTCTAGATAGTTATCGTAGTATTCGTGAAGATTTGATGAAACAAAGCATTGCTTCCTTTTTTTGTGAATGTATTTATAAGAGTGCTTTTGATCAAAATGTATTTGTATTATTGAAGACTTGTTTAGAACGTTTGCAAACCAGTGATCAACCAATCCTTGTTTTATGTTTGTTTCAATCATTAATGAACCAGTATCATGGTATAGAACCGATGGTTGATAGCTGTGTTCGTTGTGGAAATAGTAAACACATTGTTGGCATATCTTTAAATAGTGGAGGCTTTATTTGTGAGGAATGTTTTAATAGAAATGAAGACGTTAAAAAAAGTGTTGCGCAATTAAAACGATTCCGTTTATTATGTAAAGCAAAAAACGAACATTATGATATTTTAACTACTTGTGGATGCTTTACATTTTCCGATTTTGAAGCATTATATCAGTTTTTTGAAGAATATGCAGGGATAGCTTTACGTAGTATTCGCTTCTTGCGTCACTTATACGCGATGGATGAATATTTTATCGAAGACAATGACGAAATTCCATTGACATATAAGTGAAAAAAGTGTTATATTATAGTGTATTCTTGTAGCCATTTTATGATTACAAAGACAATCACCATAGAGGTGAGTTTTTTTTGAAAGGGGCATTGTAATGAAAAAAGAGAATTTATTTGATATTGTGGTAGCACATGCAAAAAACAGTGGATTTGTGTTCCAAGGATCTGAAATTTATGGTGGTTTATCCAATACTTGGGATTTTGGTCCTTTAGGTGTTGAATTAAAAGATAATATTAAAAAAGCATGGTGGAAAAAATTTATTCAAGAATCACCTTATAATACTGGTATTCAATCTGCTATTTTTATGAATCCAGCAGTTTGGGTAGCGAGTGGACATGTTGGTGGTTTTAGTGATCCTTTGATGGATTGTAAAGAATGTAAAACACGTTTTCGCGCAGACCAATTAATTGAAATAGCAACCAAAGGTGAGGTAAGTGTTGAAGGTTGGAGCAATGAGGCGATGATGGATTACATTAAGGAACACAACTTAAGTTGTCCAAAGTGTGGTGGTCATGACTTCACGGATATACGTCAATTTAATTTAATGTTTAAAACGTTTCAAGGAGTTGTGGAAGATGCAAAAAGTACCATTCATTTACGTCCAGAAACAGCACAAGGAATGTTTGTGAACTTTAAAAATGTACAACGTTCTATGCGTAAAAAATTGCCATTTGGAATTGGTCAGGTGGGGAAGAGTTTCCGTAATGAAATTACACCAGGAAACTTTATCTTTCGTACAAGAGAATTTGAACAAATGGAATTGGAATTCTTTTGTGCACCAGGAACTGATTTAGAGTGGTATGAGTATTATAAAGAATACTGTATGAAATTTTTGACAAATTTAGGGATTGAAAGTGAACATGTTCGTTATCGTGATCATACACCAGAAGAATTAGCATTCTATTCAAAAGGTACTTGTGATATTGAATATAACTTCCATTCACAAATTGGATGGGGTGAAGTTTGGGGTATAGCTGATCGTACGGATTATGATTTGCGTCAACATCAAGATGCTAGTAAGAAAAGTTTAGAATATTTAGACCCTACAACCAATGAAAAGTTCTTACCTTTCTGTATTGAACCTTCTGTAGGAGTAGAGCGTTTAATGTTAGCATTTATGTGTGATGCTTATGATGAAGAAGAATTAGAAAATGATACACGTGTAGTGATGCATTTACATCCTTTCTTAGCACCAATTAAAGCTTGTATTATGCCATTATCTAAGAAGTTAAATGAACAGGCAATGGAAGTATTCCAATTACTTGCTCCGATTGCTAATTGTGAATATGATGATGCTGGAAGTATTGGTAAACGTTATCGTCGTCAAGATGCAATTGGTACTCCTTTCTGTATTACTGTTGATTTTGATAGTGAAAGTGATCATTGTGTAACTGTACGTCATCGTGATTCTATGCAACAAGAACGTGTTGCTATTGATACTTTAAGTACTTACATTGAAGAGCGTATAAAACTATAAAACAAGGAAGTGAAATTGTTGGCCCGTTTAAGTGAAGAGGAAATCAATCAAATACGTGCAAAAGCGGACATCGTTGATGTTATTGGACGATATAGCGCCTTAACACGAAAAGGCAAGAGCTATAAGTGTACTTGCCCTTTTCATGATGACCACGATCCTTCCTTATCTATTTCCACAGATAAGCAAATTTATAAATGTTTTGTTTGTGGAGCTGGTGGAAATGTATTTACATTTGTTCAAAATATTGAAAAAATATCTTTTATAGAGAGTGTCTATAAAGTTGCACAATATGCAGGAATTCAAATGGAACAGCCATTAAATATTCCACAAAGAATTCTTTCTCCTCATCAACAAATCCTCATTAAAAATGTACATGAAGCTATTGAATTTACCCATTATCAATTAGATAGTGTAGATGGAGTGAAGATTAAAGAATATTTAACAAAACGAAATATTACTGAAGAAATTATAAAAAAGTTTGAATTAGGGTATAATCCTAAAGATGATAAACTATATAAGTTCTTACATGCTAAAAAGTATCAAGATGAAGATATTATAGATGCAGGACTTGCACGTATAAGTGCTATGGGCATGAAGGATGTATTTGCAAATCGTATTATGATACCAATTCATAATGCATTTGGTGAACCTGTAGGCTTTAGTGCAAGAAGAATATTAGAGAGTGATGAAGCAAAATATATAAATACAAGTGAAACAGATATTTATATAAAAGGAAATTTAATTTTCAATTATCATCGAGCAAAACTAGAAGCAAGAAAAAATAAGAAAGCTTATTTGGTAGAAGGTGCTATGGATGTCCTTTCTTTTGAAAAGATTCATATGTATAATGCGATAGCTACCTTAGGAACAGCTTGTACTTTAGAACAATTGCTCTTATTAAAACAGTTACATGTTCCTATTGTCGTTTGTTACGATGGAGATGCTGCTGGTAAAAATGCAACGTATAAATTTGGTAAAGTTGCAATTGAGCAACAAATACCATTTGAAATTGTTGATAACAAATACGGATTAGATCCAGATGAGATTATGGATATTTACGGTGTAGATGAATTGGTCCATATGATAAATAAGACAATATCTTGGATAGATTTCTTGTTTACATATTTGTTACAAAAATACAATTTAGAAAATTACAGCCAGAAAAAAGAATTTGCACAAGAGATAGCACTTGAAATAAACAGATTAAAAGATGATTACGAGAAACAGAGTTATTTTATTCGCTTACGAGAGTTGACAGATTTTGATATGCAAACGCAACAGATAACGCAATATCAAGAAAAGAACAAGGAACTCTTTGTGAAACGTAACTTTCTCAGCTTTCCTAAAAGTGGAAGAACACGTGCTGAATATGAAATCCTCTCTCAAATGATGAATGGTATTGCGGCTAGTAATTACTATAAAGAGGAACTAGGTTTCTTAAAAGATGATACGAGTAATAAACTAGCTATTTATATTATTGATTATTATCGAACACATCATCAATTACAAGTAGCTGACTTACTAAATTTTATACAAGAAGAGAATGTTAAAAAACTCTTGTTAGAAATTGCTGATTGGGAATTATCACGAGATGAAGTAAATATGATTGTACTACAAGAAGCAATTAAAAAAGTAAAAGCTTGTTTTATGGATGATAAGATAGAAGCACTAAGTGAACAAATTAAAACGATCCACGATCCAATGGAAAAAGCAAAATTGGCAGTTGCGAAGAATCAACTGATCAAAGAGCGTGAAGAAAAGCGATGCGCGGGAAGGAACAATTGATATGGCAGTGAAAAAGAAAAAGACGTTACAGGAGTTTAAAACATTAGATGATATTAAACAACAATTTGCAGATGCATACTTAGAAAAATCGGAGATATTTCAAAAAGATGTTGTGGAAGCTGTTGAACATTTAGATATGAGCGATACGGATTTTGATGAATTATTACAATGGTTCTCAGATAACGGAGTTGATATAAAAGATGACGAAGATGAAGATGTAGATTTATTAGATGATGATGCTTTAGCGAGTAATCAAGAAGATGATGAAGATATTGACTTTGTAGAAGATGATGAAGAAGAAGAAAATACCTTAGCTAGTGATATAGAACACTTGGAACAAACATTTGCGAATTCTTCTCATACAAAGATTAACGATCCTGTAAAAATGTATTTAAAAGAAATTGGTCGAGTTGAATTATTAGACCCTAAAGAAGAACCAGAAATTGCTAGAAAAATACAAGAAGGCGACGAAGAAGCAAAGAAAAAACTAATTTCAGCTAACTTACGTTTGGTTGTTTCTATAGCAAAAAAATATGTTGGTCGTGGAATGTTATTCCTTGATTTAATTCAAGAAGGAAATATGGGACTTGTAAAGGCCGTTGAAAAATTTGACTACACCAAAGGATTTAAGTTTTCTACGTATGCTACTTGGTGGATTCGTCAAGCAATAACTAGAGCAATTGCCGATCAAGCAAGAACGATTCGTATTCCTGTACATATGGTTGAAACAATTAATAAATTAACACGTATTCAACGTCAATTGGTACAAGATTTAGGCCGTGATCCTTCTGCTGAAGAAATTGCGGAAAAAATGGAAAACATTACACCTGAAAAAGTGCGGGAAATTCAGAAAATTGCTTTAGAACCTGTTTCTTTAGAAACACCAATTGGAGAAGAAGATGATTCTCATTTAGGTGACTTTATTGAAGATAAAGATGCGCTTTCTCCAGATGAATATGCTAATAATCAATTGTTAAAAGATGAAATCAATACTGTTTTGCAAGGGTTAACAGAACGTGAAGAAAAAGTATTACGTTTACGTTTTGGTTTATATGATGGTAGAACGCGTACACTAGAAGAAGTCGGTAAAGAATTCAATGTTACACGCGAACGTATTCGTCAGATTGAAGCAAAAGCTTTACGCAAATTAAAACATCCAACAAGATCTAAACGATTAAAGGATTTTGTTGATAAACCATAATGGCGCTTTCTAAGCGCCTTTTGGCCATTTATCAAATGGTGGAAAAGGGAAGCGTAGTAGCTGATATTGGCTGTGATCATGGTTTGTTATCCATGGCTTTAGTACAAGGTAAGGTATGTGATCATGTGGTTGCATGTGATTTGCGTAGCGGTCCTTTACTACGTGCAAAGGAGTCAATAGCGCGTGCTGGTTTAGAAAAACAAATAACGACGTTGCAACGCGATGGAATGAATGATTTACCAGAAGATGTTGATACGATTGTAATTGCGGGTATGGGGTTTGATACGATTAAAGGAATATTAGAACAACAAGGAAATGAATTACATAAATATCGTCGTATTATTATTCAGTGTAATAAGCATGTGGATGATGTACGTAGATGGATTAGTGAACATCACTATCATCTTATTTGTGAAGACTTAGTGAAAGAAGATCATTTTTATGAAATACTTGCTTTTGCTCCTACAACTGGACGTACTTTAAGTGACGATGAAATTTTATTTGGTCACTTAGAAAATCATCCCGAATTTCTTCCTTATTGGATGCATCGTAGCCATAAAATATCTGCCATACTAACACATATGCCAAAACATGATGCGCATTATCTAGCTTTATATGCTTTACTACAAACGATAAAAACAAAGATAGAAGCAAAATAGCCTCTATCTTTTATAATATTTTATGGATATCAATACTTGGCTTTAAGGCCCCTTTTTGATAATGATTTAAATACTCGATGACTTGTGTTGTTAAATAAGTGGGAGTACTTGCTCCAGAAGTAACAGCTACTTTCGTTGCACCTTGTAGTTGTTCATCAGCGATGGCGTGCACATCATCAATTAAATAAACATGTGGAATTCCACGCTCTTTGGCAATTTGTGCCAAACGATTAGAGTTGTTAGAATGGGCATCACCTACCACATATAATATATCAATTCCTTTGCCTTCAAGCAAGGCAACACCTTCTTGTCGAATACGTGTAGCATTGCATATTTCTTCACTTATCTCTGCTTGTGGATAGCGTTTTTTAATATCTTCAAATAATTGTTCAACATCAAAAATCGACATGGTTGTCTGGTTGGTCACAAATACTTTTTGAAAAGAAGCTAAATGAGCTATATCATCTAGACTGGTAATTAAGTGGACATGTTCATCTAAGGAGCAAACAGCTTCTGCTTCAGGATGATTCTTTTTACCGATATATAACACATCATAACATTCTTGTAATTTATCTTTTACAATATTTTGGGTTTTCACAACATCTAAGCAACTTGCGTCGACGCACGTTAAATTCTTGTCTTTGGCCTTTTGAATGACATTTGGTGCAATACCATGGGCTGTAAAGATTACAATACTTCCACTTGGGATGGCATCTAATAATTCTAATCGTGTTTTTGTTTTATCGTCTATAGCGATAATATGACACTCTTTTAAAGCTTGCATGACATAGGTATTATGAACAAGCATACCGAGTACATAAATAGGGGTAGTAGGATTGTCTATCGCTGTTTTTTTTGCTAATGCAATGGCACGTGTGACACCTTTACAATACCCTCTTGGAGTTACTTGAATTACTTCCATAACATCACCTCAAGTATATTATACGATAACTTCGTATTGATTTCATAGGAATTTATTTAAAATTCGGTTATAATAGGTAAGGAGTATTATTTTACGATTGGTAAAAGGTATCCTTAGAGAAAGAACGAGGTAGTTTATATGAATAAATATAGTGATTATGTTTTTCAACAAAAAACAAAAGATTTTATAAAATTAGAAGGTTTTATTGAACCAACACCTATTCAAAAGGAAGTAATTCCCGTTGCTTGTAAAGGACGTGATATTATTGGAATATCCGATACTGGAACAGGGAAGACCCATGCTTTTTTAATTCCTATCTTAGAAAAGGTGGATAGCAATAAAGCAGAAGTACAAGCAGTGATTAGTGCGCCAACACGTGAACTTGCTGTTCAAATCTATAATCGTGCCACAAAAATGATGGAAGCAGATCCTAAGTTAACAATTAAATTAATAACCGGTGGTATGGAAAAAACAAAGATGAATGATTCTTTAAAGGTACAACCTCAAATAGTTGTAGGTACACCAGGACGTATTAAGGATTTGTTTTTAACAGATCAAACCTTACGTGTTGATACAGCCTCTATTTTAGTTGTTGATGAAGCTGATATGACACTAGAATTTGGATTCTTAGAAGATATTGATGCAATTGCAGGACGTATGCGCAATGATTTACAGATGATGGTTTTTAGTGCTACGATTCCACAAGCATTAAGACCTTTCTTGAAGAAATATATGGATCAACCTCATACTATTCATATTGAAGATAAGAGTAGTTTTCATCCTCAAATTGAACATGTTTTAGTACCTTGTTTAGAAAAGAGTTATGAAGAAAAACTTTTAGAAATCTTACCATCGTTTTCTCCTTATGTTTGTTTAATCTTTGCTAACACTAGAGTACTTGCTCATAATGTAGCGACTCTTATGCGTGATAAAGGATATGGTGTAATAGAATTACATGGAGATTTAACTCCACGTGAGCGTACCAAAGCGATGAAAGACTTAGTTAATATTCAACAATCTTACGTTGTAGCAACAGATATTGCTGCACGAGGTATTGATATTGATGGTATTTCACATGTTGTTTCTTTAGGCTTTCCACAAGAATTGGATTATTATATTCACCGTAGTGGAAGAACTGGTAGAGCGGGTAAAAGTGGTATTTGTTATGCTTTATATAAAAAACAAGATGATGAAATGATTCGTTCTTTAGAAATTAAAGGAATCGGATTTCATCACCGTAGTTTTAAGAAAGAAATATGGACAGACTTAGAACCAATTCATAAAAAAAGAGTAAATAAAGATGACCCTTTAGAAATAGAAATATCTAAAATTGTATCAAAGAAAAACAAGCAAGTAAAACCAGGGTATAAAGTAAAACGTAAACAAGAAGTAGATAAATTAAAACGTAAAGCAAAGCGTGCACTTATTCATGAAGATATTAAACGTCAAAAACAAGAACGTGGAAAAGCTAAAGCTATTGAAAAGAGAAATTCATAAATGATGAAAATTGGTTCTCATGTATCAATGAGTGCACCTGATTTTATCTTAGGAAGTGTACGTGAAGCAATTTCTTATGGAGCAAATGCTTTTATGTTATATACGGGAGCTCCTCAAAATACACGACGCCGTGATATGGAAGAGTTGAAGATTAAAGAAGCATTAGTATTGATGGATCAAGAGGGGATTGAACAATCTTCCTTGATGGTTCATGCACCTTATATTATTAACTTAGGAAATTGTCAAAAAGCTGAAACCTTTGATCTTGGTGTAGAGTTTCTTAGAAAAGAGATTGCACGTGTACAAGCGATTGGTTCAACAACCTTAATTCTTCATCCAGGCTCTCATGTGCAAGCTGGTTTGGATAAAGGATTAGATAAAATAGTAGAAGGTTTAGATCTTGCTATGAATAACATTGGCAATGTAAATATCGCAATTGAAACGATGTCTGGCAAGGGCAGTGAAATAGGATTCCAATTTGAACATATTCAATATATTGTGGATCATGTAGCTAATCCTACTCATATTAAAGTATGTATGGATACTTGTCATTTACATGATGCAGGTTATGAATTAGGAGACTTTGATAAAATTCTTGATGAATTTGATTCCTTGATTGGATTAGAACGATTGGTTTGTATTCATATTAATGATTCCAAAAACAGTAAAGGTGCTAAAAAAGATCGTCATGCCAATATCGGTTTTGGTGAAATCGGATTTGATAAATTAAATGCTATTGTACATAATCCTCGTCTTGAAGAAGTTGTCAAAATACTAGAAAC
>JAVWIF010000016.1:0-36676 GCA_036639635.1 Longicatena sp. | reverse complement strand
AGGAGGTGTGATGATTGTTAGAGTTAAATTATACAGAGCAAATAATGAAAAAAATTAATAATGCCAGCCGTGTGGATACATTTGTTGCTACTGATTTTTTGGATATTGCAGATTATCATACGGTTCGCCAAGCATTGCTTCGACTAAGTAAATATGGAAAAATTCAGAAGATTATGAATGGTATTTATTATTGCCCGCAATATAGTGAATTGTTACAGGAATATGAGGCACCATCTCCGAGTGAGGTTGCCAAGGCAATAGCAAGAAAATTTAATTGGACAATTGCACCATCAGGCAATACTGCATTGAATCAATTAGGTTTGTCCACACAGGTAACAGCAAAGTGGAATTATATAAGCGATGGACCATACCATACATTTGAAATTGATGGATTCGAATTAGAGTTTAAACATAGAAACAATAAAGAAATATCGGGAATGTCATATAAAACAGCTATGGTTATTCAAGCACTTAAGACAATAGGAAAAGACAAGATTACAAAGGAAACAAAGGTTATATTGAAAAAGCATCTTTCTAGTGAAGAAAAAGCAAAGTTGATGCTAGAAGGTAAACAGACAACGATATGGATTTATAATATAATCAAAGAAATCGGTGAGGATTAGCATATGTATCGTATAGTAAAATACAGTGAAGATGAGCGAAGAATTCTTTTTCGTAATACATCACAAAAGATGAATATTCATGAAGCAATTATAGAAAAAGACTTTTGGGTATGTCTCATGTTAGACTACCTCTTTCAAAAATGTGAATATGCAAAGGCATTTACTTTCAAAGGAGGAACAAGCTTGTCTAAATGTTATGGGCTAATCCATAGATTTTCTGAAGATATAGACATTATTCTGGATTGGAGAACTTTAGGATACCAGGTGAATGAACCATGGGAAGACCGATCGAATACCAAACAAGATGCATTTAATAAAGAAGCAAAGCATAGAGCTGAGGATTTTTTGCGGGATGTATTATTGGCTATATTGAAGAGAGATCTGTCAGATATTATGGAAGAGGAAGCAAAGCTCTATGTTGATGAAGTAGATCCACAGACTATATGCTTTAGTTATCCGCATATATTTCAAACAGAATCAATCTTGCAAGTGATTCGATTAGAAATTGGAACATTGGCGGCATGGACACCTGCGGAAGAGGTTTCTATAAAACCATATGCAGCAGAGTATTATCCAAAAGCATTTGAGCAAAAAGAAACAATAGTATTAACAGCAGCTGCAGCGAGAACCTTTTGGGAAAAAGTTACAATATTACATCATGAAGCTAACCGTCCAGAGAATCTTTCAATACCAAAACGTTACTCAAGACATTATTATGATTTGTATTGTATAGCACACTCAAAAAATAAACAACCGGCCTTTGATGATATAGAACTCTTGCGCAGAGTAGTTCAATTTAAAATGAAATTCTACCCAAGAAAATGGGCACAGTATGAGATGGCAGTTCCAGGAACAATGGAACTTGTACCACCAGATTATCGATTGGAAGCACTTAGAAAAGATTATGAAAATATGAGTGAAATGATGTTTGGAGAGTATCCATCATTTGATGAATTAATGACATACATATCAGAATTAGAGACCGAAATCAACCAACTTTAGAATTGAAAAAATCAAAATATATCGAAAATAATAAAGTGAATGACTTATAAAATAATATGAAATATGATATGATAGATATTGATTTTATAGACAACAATGAGGTGCTAACATATGGCAGAAAAGAAAGTAGTTCGCTACAAATTGGTAAGACATAAATGGCCTGATGAAATACAAGCAGAAAGACGCCGTAGGAATCAAATTATCGGTGTAGTTATAGCTTGTTTATTATGCTTTAGTGGTGGGTATTTTACGAATGAAATATTTGGACAAAAAGCAATTGCTAAAGATGCAACCTTTTCGAAATTAGCTGATATATATACGGTTATGAATTCTTCTTTTTATTTTGGAAAAGATAAAAAAGATTTTAGTGAAAAATTAGTAAATGGCGCAATTGAGGGTATGGTAAATGCAGGAGGTGATTCTCACACGATGTATTTATCCCCATCAGAAACCAAAAACTTTACGAGCACTATGGAAGGTAGCTATACTGGCATTGGTATCCAATTTTATAGTGATGATAACAATACGATAATTATTAGTAAGGTATTTCCAGATTCTCCTGCTCAAAAGGCGGAGCTTATAGAAGGAGATCAAATTTTTTCAGTCAATGGGAATGAATGTAAAGGAATGGACAGTGAAAAAGTACGTTCTATGATTACGGGAGAAAAGCAAAAAAATATAACAATAGAAATTTTAAGAGAAAATAAAAAAATTAAAAAAGAAATGAAAACAGAAAAAATATTATCTTCTGTTTTTAGTGAAATTAAAGATAAAACAGGAATTATGGAAATTAGTGCTTTTGCGGATACAAGTGGTGAAGAAGTGGGGAATCACTTGAAACGAATGAAAGAAAAAGGCTGTACAAGTTTGTTAATTGATTTAAGAGACAATCCTGGTGGTTATGTATATGCAGCGCAACAAATAGCTAGTTATTTATTACCAAAAGATACGGTTGTATATAATGAAATCAATAAATTTGGCGATAAAAAGAGTATTCAAACATTAGATGATTACGAACGTTATAGTTTTAAAAAAGTGGTAATTCTTGTAAATGAAGGAACAGCGAGTGCAGCCGAAATATTAAGTGCAGCATTGAATGAGCAAATTGGAGCAGAAATAGTTGGGACAAAAAGCTATGGTAAAGGTACTGTACAATTACCACAAACATTTGCGGATGGAAGTATGTTTAAATATACAACAAATGAGTGGACAAGTTCTAAAGGAAATAAAATAAATGGCAAAGGGATCACGCCAACTTATATTGTGAGTAATGATCCTGCTTTAAGTTTGCGTGCACCGAAACTAGAAAAAGATGAAGTATTCAAAGGCGATAGCGTAAGTGTAGCGGCTAAAAGTGTACAGACGATGCTTAGGTTTTTAGGATATAAAGTTGATCGTGAAGATGAGTATTTCTCACCAACTTCTAGTAATGCATTAAAAGAATACCAAAAAAGCAAAGGATTAAGTGTAAGCGGTGAAATAAATAATACTGTAATTGAGTCTTTATTATCATCTTGTTCTGTTCAATTGCATGCAAATGAAGAGGCTTATGATGTGGTTATGAAAAAAGGATTGGAATTAGCTAATGGAAAATAAATTATTTGAATTAGTTTCCCAATACCAACCAGAAGGTGATCAACCAAAAGCAATTAAAGAGTTAGTAGAAGGGATTCATGAAGGCAAGAAACAACAAGTCTTACTAGGTGCTACAGGTACTGGTAAGACTTTTACCATATCTAATGTAATTGCGCAAGTAAATAAACCAACCTTGGTATTTGTTCATAACAAGACATTGGCAGGTCAATTATATTCAGAGTTTAAAGAGTTCTTTCCACATAATAGAGTAGAGTACTTTGTATCAAACTTTGATTTTTATAAACCAGAAGCATACTTACCTAGTTCAGATACTTATATTGATAAGAGTGCAACAACTAATATGGAATTAGATATGCTACGTATGTCTGCAGTAAACTCCATATTAGAACGTAGAGATACCATTATAATTGCATCGGTTGCTTGTATTTATGGAGCGAGTAATCCAGAACAATATAAAGAAATGTTTTTTTCTATCCATGTGGGAGATATTATTGAACGTAAAGAATTAATGGGGAAATTAGTAGCACGTCAGTTTACGAGAAATGATACAGATTTAATTAGAGGGACATTTAGAGCACGTGGAGATGTGATTGAAGTTGCTTTAGGACATAGAGATACCTATATCTTACGAATTGAAATGTATGATAATGAAATAGAACGAATTTGTGAAGTTGATCCTTTAACAGGTAAATTATTAAATGCATATAACGTATATGTTATTTATCCAGCAAGTGGATATGCAACGAAAAAAGAAATTATTAATCGAGCAGCACAAACAATTGAAGTAGAATTAAAAGAACGTTTAAAAGTATTTGAAGAAGAAGGGAAACTGTTAGAGAAACAACGTTTGGAACAACGAACGAGCTATGATGTAGAAGCATTACGTGAGTTTGGCGTGTGTCCAGGTATTGAGAACTATTCACGTCATATTGATGGACGTGAACCAGGTGTACGTCCGTATACCTTGTTTGATTACTTTCCAGATGATTTCTTATTAGTTGTGGATGAATCCCATGTTTCTTTACCACAGGTTAGAGGAATGTATAACGGGGATAGAGCACGTAAAGAGACCTTAGTAAACTATGGCTTTCGTCTGCCAAGTGCTTTAGATAATCGTCCTCTTCGTTTTGAAGAGTTTGAAAACATGATCAATCAAGCAATCTTCGTATCAGCAACACCAGGAAACTACGAATTAGAAAAAACAAATGGGGAGATTATAGAACAAATTATACGTCCAACAGGATTGTTAGATCCTCTTGTTGAAGTACGTCCTACCAAAGGACAAATAGATGATATCGTTGATGAAATACGACAACGAATTGAAAAAAATGAGCGTACATTAATTACGACACTTACGGTTCGTATGGCAGAAGACTTAACTGCTTACCTTAAAGGGATGGATTTTAAAGTAGCTTGGCTACATCATGAAGTGAAGACGATTGAACGTACCGAAATAATTCGTGATTTACGAAAAGGAAAATATGATATATTAATTGGGATAAACCTATTAAGAGAAGGCTTGGATATACCTGAAGTATCCTTAATTACAATCTTGGATGCAGATAAAGAAGGTTTTTTACGAAGTGAACGTTCTCTTATTCAGATTATTGGTAGGGCTGCACGTAACGCCCAAGGGAAAGTTATCATGTATGGAGATAAGATTACGGATTCTATGCGTAAAGCCTTAGATGAGACGACGCGACGCCGTTTGCTTCAAATTGAGCACAACAAAAAACATGGTATTACACCACAGACAATTATAAAACCTATTCATGAAGTTGTACGTAGTAAAGAAACACAGGAAATGACAGCAAAATATATTAGTAAAAAAGCAAAAGTGAATAAGAAAGATAAAGAGCAATTATTAATTAACTTAGGAAAAGAAATGAAGGAAGCCGCCAAAGTATTAGACTTTGAGCGTGCTGCGGAGTTACGAGATATCATATTGGAACTTCAGAATTCATAGAGGAGAGTTACATGTTTACAGATAAAGATAAAAAGATTAATCGACTAACTATGAAGAATATTTTATTTATTATTACTTTTACAATAGGACTTATTTGGGTAATTCTAAATATTAATGAAGTAGTAGATGCACTATTCATTGTAATTGCTTTATGTAAACCATTTATTTATGGTTTTTCCATAGCCTATGTATTTAATTTACCTTTAAAGTTCTTTCTTAAAAAGTTACCAGACTCTTTAGGTAAATTAAAGAAAGGAGTAGCGGCACTACTTTCTTTACTGATTATTGGAATCATTTTAAGCTTTATCTTTAGAATTGTTGTTCCACAAGTTGTAGATAGTATTTCAATGTTAATTGCTTCTATTCCTGGCTACTTTAGTTCTATTCAAAAAACAATGGAACAAATGATTTTAGATAAAGATATTCCACAAGAAGTATTTGAACAAATAGGCGCTTATTCTCAACAGATACAAGAAACGTTATTAAACATCTTAAAGCATGGCTTACCAGAAATCTATTCTCTAGCAACAGGGTTTGCTAGTAGTATCGCAAATATCTTCTTAGCACTGGTAATTGCTGTGTATTTAACTGTATCTAAAAATAAGCTTATAGAACAATTAAAGAGATTTTTCTATGCTTTTACTAGTGAAAAAGTAAATACATATGCCATTAAGGTTGTGCGTTTAACCAATAAAACCTTCTCTGCGTTTATTACTGGTCAATTAATAGAAGCCATTATTATTGGAGTGTTATGTTATATTGGATGTTTAATCCTTCGTTTTCCTTATGCCCCAATTCTAAGTGTTATTATTGGATGTACCAATGTCATTCCTATTTTTGGAGCAATATGTGGAGTTGGAATATGTGCGTTATTGGTCGCATTTGTGAGCCCATTACAAGGTATATTTTTTGTTATTTTTGGAATTTGTCTACAACAATTTGAATGTAATTTAATCTATCCAAGAGTTGTTGGAACATCTGTAGGTCTTTCTGGTTTATGGGTATTATTTGCAATTACTATTGGTGGTGGATTATTTGGTTTTGTTGGAATGCTTTTAGGTCTACCTACCTTCTCTGTTATATATTTCTTATTACGAGATGAAATGAATCGACGTATTGATGAAAAGAAACATAAAGAAAGAGAAAAAATAGAAACCGTATAAATAGAAGTGGTGACGTTGTTGTTGCCACTTTTTGATAATTGACTTGAATCTAAATTTCGATGGTAGTACTATTATCTCATTAGAAGGTGGCTGTAATATGAATAAAAAGTATTTTGAACAGTTAACAAAAAGAAAATCATTTCATACGAGAAGTAGCAAGGAGTGCTTAAGCGAGCATGAAATTGAACAAATTCAAAATCAATTTCATAACTTATTGGCATTGGATAAAAAATATAAAACGCACTTTGCATTGGTACCTAGTAAGCTTGTTTCAAGTCGTGTTGGAGAATATTGTATTTTGATGTATAGTAGTAAGGAAGAAAATGATCTTGTTAATATTGGGTACATGGGAGAACAACTAGACTTATGGTTAGCAGATCATAACATTGGAGCATGTTGGTTTGGTATGGGAAAAGCGAAAGAACAGTGTCTTGATGGACTGGATTTTGTAATTATGATGGCAATTCAAAAAGTAGACGAGCAAAGCTTTCGTAGTGATGTTTCAAAAGTAAAACGTAAGAAACTAGAAGCTATTTGGAACAATTCACATTTTAAAGAAATTGGTGAAATTATTCGCTATGCGCCTAGTGCTTGTAACTCACAACCTTGGTTAATTGAAGGAGACGTGAATTCTTTTTGTTTATATCGTGTGCCAGGTAAGTTAAGCTTCATGACAAAAAAAGATGCAACGTTCTATAATAAAATAGATTGTGGTATTATGATGTGCTTTCTAGATGTATGTTTAGAGCACTTTAAGTATTCGTTTGCGCATACTTTAGCAACATCAGAAGATAGTAAGAAACAGAAAATAGCAACTTATAAAATAGGATAAGGAAGACAATTATATGATGATAATCGTATCACCAGCCAAGACGATGAAGCGTGAGTGTATTCATGAAGTACAAGATGTACCCATGCTACTTGCAGAAAGTAAAGTTATATTAAATGTACTAGAAACATTGTCAGTATCAGATATTATGAAGATGATGAAGATAAAAGAGCCACTTGCACAAATGACTAAAAACAGAATTTTAGAAATGCGTTTTGATAAGTTAGGAACGTGTGCAATCGATGCGTATGATGGATTGCAGTTTAAAGCATTACATAAAAAAGCATATGGCAAACAAGAGATGGACTATTTACAAGCACATCTATGCATTCTTTCAGGTTTTTATGGTATCTTAAGGCCGTTTGATAGTGTATATCCATATCGCTTAGAGATGCAAGCAAAGCTTGCTATTGATGATACAAGAGATGTCACAAGCTTTTGGAATACAAAGATAGCAGATGTGTTAATACAAGCGTTAAAGAATGAAGATGAGCCTTATATTATTAATTTAGCAAGTAAAGAATATGAAAAAGTAATCCTGCCTTATTTACGTAAGCAGACAATTGATATTAATTTTTATATTAGAAAAGATGGGCAATTAAAAATGGAATCAACACAAGTTAAAATGGCTAGAGGACAAATGATTTGTTACTTATGTGAACATCATATAAATACACGCTCAGGTGTGAAAGGCTTTGATTATGATGGATACTGTTATAGCGAAGAAGCATCTAATGAACATCGATTTTGTTTTGTAAAAGGAGGATGAGTTGATGAGAGTATTGGTTACCGGTTTTGATCCATTTGGAAATGATGTTATAAATCCATCGTATGAAAGTGTAAAACGATTGCCTAGTAAGATAGCGAATGCCGATATTATAAAACTTGAAATTCCGACCATTGCGCAAACCTCATTAACGATGCTGAAAGAAGCCATACAAAAGTATAAACCAGATATTGTTATTAACGTTGGCGTGGCGAAAGGACGTGGTGATATTAGCGTTGAGCGAGTTGGCATTAATGTTGATAATTTTAGTATCTGTGACAATGGGCATAATCAAATCATTGAAGAGCCTATCTTTCTAGATGGACCAGATGCATATTTTTCAAATTTACCCATTCAAGAAATGGTAAAAGCAATGAATGAAGCTAATATTAAAGCAAGTATCTCAAATAGCGCAGGAACATTTGTTTGTAATCATGTACTCTATGGTGTGCGTTATCTAATAGAACATGACTTCGTAAATGTAAAAAGTGGTTTTATTCATGTTCCTTGTTTGTGTGAACAAGTAAGCAATGAAGAAAATATACCAAGTATGGAATTATCTGATATGGTAAAAGGTTTGACAATTGCTATTTCAACGTGTGTAAAAGAGGGGTTAAAGCTATGAAGTATGCGATAAGTAGTTGTTTGATGGGGATTAATTGTAAATATAACGGAGGGAATAATTACAGTGAAAAGCTTGTTGAATTCATGCGTGATAAAGAATACATAGTCGTGTGTCCTGAGGTGCTTGGAGGATTAAGTACGCCGCGAAAAAGTAGTGAAAGAGTGCATGATAAGATTAAAAATACGATCGGCGAAGATGTAAGTGATGCTTTTTATGAAGGGGCAAAACTAGCTATACAACAAATTGTGGAGTTTGGAGCAGACCTTGTGATTAGCCAAGTGCGTAGTCCTAGCTGTGGAAAAGGATTGGTCTATGATGGAAGTTTTCAAAATAAATTAATAAGTGGAAATGGTGTCTTTGTTGAAATGTTGATAGAACATAAAATACCGGTACAATCGATTGATGAATTTTTGAGCGAAGTTTACAAATACACGACAAAAGTATAGGAAATACAGACATTAAATGTTGTTTTTCAAACTTTTTTCAAAAAAAGGCAAATTAAGATTGTAAGTGGTACCAAAATGGTTTAAAATAGGATATGTAAAATAGTTATTAATAGGAGGAATATAAAATGAAACAAATTACTGTATCTGTTATCGATCCAGTTGGATTACACGCACGTCCAGCAACTGTTGCTGTAAATGCTGCTAGTAAATTCAAATGTGAAGTAAATGTGTCTTTCAAAGGACGTGAAGTAAACATGAAATCAATCATGGGTGTTATGTCTTTAGGAATTCCAACACAATCTGAGATCGTAATTTCTTGTAATGGTGATGACGAAGATGCTGCCATCGCTGCTATTGAAGAAGTACTACGCGCTCAAAAAATCATTGGTTAATTAATGAATAAAGAAGGATGGCAAACGTCATCTTTTTTTGTATACAAAAAAATAAGAAATCGCTTACATTTGACATATTTATACAGAAAAAGCAGGACAGTTATGGTATAATGAAAACAACAATAACGAAAGGGAGTATTTATTATGGCAAACGAAATTTATGAAAAATGGTTACATCATCCTAACCTAGATCCATCTTATAAAGATGTACTTGAAAAAATGGATGAAAAAGAAAAATCAGATGCTTTTTATACAACAATAGAATTTGGAACAGCAGGAATGCGTGGATTGTTGGGGCCAGGTACCAATCGAATCAATTTACATACGATAAGAAAAGCAAATGTGGGATTTGCAAAATACATTAGTGCAAATGGTGAAGAAGCGAAAAAAAGAGGAGTAGCCATTGGCTATGACAATCGTCATATGTCCTATGAATTTGCAATGGATTCAGCAAAATTATTGGCATCTTATGGAATTGCTTCTTATGTGTTTGAAAGTTTACGACCTACACCTGAGTTAAGCTTTGCTGTTCGTCATTTCCATTGCTTTGGTGGAATTATGGTAACAGCTTCTCATAATCCTAAAGAATATAATGGATATAAATTATATGATGAAGAAGGTTGTCAATTGGTACCAGCATTAGCACAACAAGTAATTGATCGTGTAAACGCTGTTGAAGATGAACTGGCAATATGTGCAAATCCAACGCAGGCACAAGCAAAACTAATTACGATCATTGGAAAAGATGTAGATGAAGAATACTACAAACAAGTATTAGATATTCAATTAAATCCAAGTATTAATAAGAAAGATGTAAAGATTATTTTTACACCAGAACATGGAACAGCAAATATTCCTGTAAAAGAAGTCTATACAAGAGCTGGCTATAACTTTGTTGCAGTAGAAGAACAATGTACACCAGATCCAGATTTCTCGATGACCTCAACTCCTAATCCTGAAGAAAAAGGGGCTTATACGCTTGCTATCGAATATGCTAAACGTGAAGATGCGGATATTATCCTTGTTTGTGATCCTGATGCGGATCGAATGGGAGTAGGCGTTAAACATGATGGGGACTATAAGCTATTAACTGGAAACCAAAGTGGTGCCGTTTTATTAGAATATATCTTCTCACAATTAAGTGATAAAAATCGTATGCCAAATAATCCTGTGATGTTTAACACTGTAGTAACCAGTGATTTAGGTGAAAAAATTGCGGATAAATATGGAGTAGCAACAGAAAAAACACTAACAGGATTTAAATTTATTGGTGAAAAAGTAGCGAAATATGAAAAAACAAATGAAAAACAATATGTTTTCGGATATGAGGAAAGTTATGGTTCCTTAATTCGTCCATTTGTACGTGATAAAGATGCACCACAAGCTTGTTTGATGTTAGCGGAAGCTGCTTGTTATTACAAAGCAAAAGGAAAAACATTAGTGGATGTGTTGCTTGATTTATATGCAGAACTTGGTTTCTATGAAGAAAGCCAAACTTCTATTGCACTAGCCGGACAGGCAGGAGCAGCAAGAATTCAAGAAATTCTAGCAACCCTACGCAAAACAAATTTAGAACATATAAATGGTACACCAGTGACTCGTTTTGAAGACTATAAAGAAAGTGTTATTGTTGAAAAAGGAAACACAAGCAAACTAGTAGGGTTCACGAAAGCAGATGTATTAAAATACTATTTGGAAGATGGAAGCTGGATAGCAATTCGACCAAGTGGTACAGAACCAAAATGTAAATTCTATTACTGTATTAAGGGGATATCTTTACAAGATGCTCATGATCGTACTCTTGCTTATCAAAAAGCAATCGATGAATTGATCAAGTAAACTTAAAGGACAGTAGAAATGCTGTCCTTATCAATAAAAAAACAATGAGCTAGGAGGACTACTCATGAAAAATAAAATCATAGATACCTATTACCAAGGAAATGCCATTGATGCATATGAAGTTTTTGGTGCTCACTTATGCGTCGAAAGAAATACAAAAGGAGTACGCTTTACAACGTTTGCTCCACATGCTAAAAATATACAAGTAATTGGTTCATTTGATGGTTGGAGTTGCAAAGGCCATGAAATGAAACGTAAAGATGATAAAGGGATATGGTCAATCTTTATTGCTGGAGTAAGTGTTGGAGATATGTATAAATATCGTGTGACACAAGCAACAGATAGAGTCGTAGATAAAATGGATCCTTATGCATTCTATAGTGAATTAAGACCAAATACAGCTAGTATCATTGTTGATTTAGAACATTATAAATGGTCAGATCAAAAATGGTTAGATACAAGAACGAAAAACTTTGAGAAGCCAATGAATATCTATGAATTACATATCGGTTCTTGGAAGAAAAAAGAAGATGAAGAATGGGTTAACTATAAAGCAATTGCGAAAGAATTAATTGCCTATATGAAAGATAACAACTTTACCCATATTGAATTAATGCCTTTAAATGAATTTCCATTTGATGGATCTTGGGGTTACCAATGTAGTGGATACTTTAGTGCAACAAGTCGTTATGGCAGTGTTGAAGAACTAATGTATTTAATCAATGCTTGTCATAAAGCTAATATTGGAATTATCTTAGACTTTGTTCCTGTGCATTTTGTAAGAGATGACTTTGCACTTTCTTATTTTGATGGAACACCACTTTATGAATATGAAAAAGCAAATGATGCCGATTCTCAATGGGGGACTGCTAACTTTAACTTATGGAAAGAAGAGGTTCGTAGTTTTCTAATGTCAGCAGCTAGTTTCTGGATTGATAAATATCATATTGATGGCTTAAGAATGGATGCTATTAGTAATATTATTCATTGGCATGGCAATAAAGACTTAGGTGTTAATGAAGGCGCTATTCACTTTATTAAACGAATGAATTACAATCTATCACAAGCATACAAAGGTGTTATGTTAATCGCTGAAGACTCTAGTGATTATCCAAAAGTAACAGCACCTACCAGTGATGATGGATTAGGATTTGACTATAAATGGGATTTAGGTTGGATGAATGATACCTTGAAATATTTAGAAAAAGATCCTATTTATCGTAAATGGCACCATAACTATATAACGTTCTCGATGGCTTACTTCTATTCTGAGAAGTTCTTAATTGAATTTTCACATGATGAAGTCGTACATGGAAAGAAAACAATTGTCGATAAGATTTGGGGAACGTATGAAGAAAAGTTTGCGCAATTACGAACATTGTACTTGTATATGTTTACCCATCCAGGTAAAAAATTAAACTTTATGGGGAATGAATTAGCTCATTTCCGTGAATGGGATGAAACGAAAGAGTGTGATTGGGGATTGTTGAAATACCCAATGCACGATGCATTTCATAAGTATTTTGCGAAACTTGGAGAAATATATAAGAAGAGTACGACCTTATATGAAAACGAATATGATTATACATCTTTTGTATGGATTGATGCTGATAATACTGATCAAAACTTATTTAGTTATATGCGTCGAAGCGAAGAATGCGATTATATTGTGATTCTTAATTTCTCTCCAAATGATTATGAACAAAAACCAATTGGAGTGAGTGAAAAAGGCATGTATCATGAAGTGTTAAATAGTGAACTAAGTGAATATGGTGGAAATGTTGAACATTTACGCAAGATAAAGAGTGAAGAAGGAACATTGAATAATTTACCTAACCATATTACATTGGATATAAAAGCTTATGGTGGTGTGTTATTAGAACATAAGAAAAAGAAAAAGAAGTAAAAACACATAAGAAAGCATAGATTGATTGCGAAGTGCAGCGATAATGTGTATAATAATCTCAATATAGAGAGGTAGTGAAGATATGAAAGTAGTGGTCATTGGAAGTGGAAGCTGGGGAACTGGCTTAGCACAAGTTCTTTGTGATAACGGAGTTGATGTTACTATCTATGGAACCTCTGAAAGTGAAATAAATGATATTAATACAAAACATGAAAATACAAAGTACTTTGAGGATATTCCTTTAAATCCTAAGTTACAAGGAACAAATGATATCAATGTTGTAAAAGGATCAGACGTTGTGGTACTAAGCGTACCTACCATAGCAATTGAAAGTGTTTGTCAACAAATTGATACTATCTTAGATAAGAAAACAATTGTTGTAAATACTTCTAAAGGTTTTCATCCTGAAAGCTTTGAAAGAATGTCTTGTGTCATTCGTAAGAATATTAAGGAAGAACATTTAAGTAGTGTTGTATCTTTGATAGGACCTTCTCATGCGGAAGAAGTTGTTGTACGTATGTTAACAACTATTTGTGCGATATCTTTATGTGAAGAAGATGCTAAAGTGGTACAAGAAACGTTCTCAAATGATTACTTACGTGTTTATACAGGAAATGATGAAATCGGTAGTGAAGTGGGAGTTGCTGTTAAAAATGCCATTGCACTAGCTAGTGGCGTACTTGCAGGTCTTGGTTATGGAGACAATACAAGAGCTGCTTTAATTACACGTGGACTGATGGAAATGACACGTTATGGAATGGCTTTAGGTGGTCGACAAGAAACCTTTATGGGGCTTAGTGGAATTGGAGATTTAATTGTTACTTGTACGAGTAAACATTCCAGAAACTTCCAAGCAGGTTTTGAAATTGGAAAGCATAACAGTGCAAAATATTTTTGGGATAACAATACCAAAACAGTAGAAGGTGTACGTACGGCAAAAGCAGTACATGAAACAGCTATGAAAATGGGAATTGATATGCCAATTGTACATGAAATTTATAAAGTGTTATTTGAAGATGAACAACCTTCACAATCAGCAAAAAATTTAATGTTAAGAGACTTAAAAACTGAAATAATTTTATAAGAATAAAGAAAGATCTAGTGAAAGTGCTAGATCTTTTTTGTAGGGAGAAAATAGGTAATTTAGAAAGCTAGACTTTTGAAACTAAAATTAACTAGTGCATAAAGTCAATATGTTGTATAATATGACTGATATGCGTAAGTAATTAAACTTTGAAAAGGAGTTAATCAATATGTTTAAAAGTATCAGTTATGTTATAAAAGAAAATATAAGTAATATATATCGGATTTTCTGTATTGCTAAATATGAATTATTAGGAGAAATGCGTGATTCTAAATTTGGTTTATTTTGGAATTTTGCTTCTCCAGCTATTCAAGTCGCAACTTATTATTTAGTATTTGGACTTGGAATGTCACGTGGTGAACAACAAGGAATTCCTTACTTACCATGGGTGGTTGTTGGGTTTTGTGCTTGGTGGTTTATTCAACCTTGTATTGTACAAGGTTGTAGTGCAATCTTTTCTAAAACGAACGTAATCACAAAGATGAAATTTCCAGTTAGTATTTTACCAATGACCGTATGTGCAAAAGAATTATTTAATCATCTTTGCATGTTAGTAATTGCCTTAGTTGTATTATTGTTATCAGGTTATTATCCTAATGTCTATTGGTTAGGTGTTATTTATTATGCGATTTGTGCACTTGTGTTAGTAGAATCGCTTGCCTTAATTACTTCAGTTTTAACAATGCTTTGGCGAGATGTAAAGAAATTAATCACAAGCTTAATGCGCATGATTCTATACTTGTCACCAGTACTTTGGCCAGCACATTTTGATACATTACCAATACTGAATTTTATTATGAAATTAAATCCGGTATATTATATTGTACAAGGGTATCGTGATTGCATCTTTTTTGGAAAAAGTATTTTCGCACATCCTGCGATGACTTTATATTTCTGGGTACTCATTGTTGTGATGTTTTCACTAGGTTGTTTTTTAATGTATAAATTTAAGACGAAATTTATCGATATGATTTAGGAGGATAAATAAATGGCAAAAGTTAAAAATGATTACCATGAATATGCTGTGGTAATGGAAGATATCTCTAAAATATATCGATTACAAAAGAAAGCAAAAAAAGGACAAAAGAAGTCTGATGATCATTTCTATGCTTTAAAAGATATCAACTTTAAAATTGAAAAAGGAGACTGTGTAGGAATACTTGGTACCAATGGTTCAGGTAAGTCTACGTTATCGTTAATTTTATCGGGTATATCTGATTCTGATTCTGGTAATATGTTTGTCAATGGTGAACAAGCGTTAATTGCTATTAATACAGGTTTAAATATGCAACTAACAGGTGAAGAAAACATTGATTTAAAAGGAGCTTTACTAGGTTTAAAGAAAAAACAAATAGAAGAGATAAAGCAAGGAGTTATTGAATTTGCGGAACTAGGTGACTTCTTATATCAACCAGTGAAAAAGTATTCAAGTGGAATGAAGTCAAGACTAGGCTTCTCCATATCCTTAGCATTAAATCCAGATATCTTTATTGTAGATGAAGCCTTATCCGTTGGAGATAAAGGGTTTGCACAAAAGTGTATGAACCGAATGAAGAAGTTACGCGATGAACAAGGAAAAACAATCTTTTTTATTTCTCATGCATTGCCACAAGTAAGAGACTTTTGTCACACAGGAATGTGGATAGAAGGTGGAAAACTACGTGAAATAGGTGATATTCAAACAGTTTGTGATCATTATGCAACGTATGTAGATGAATATAATACAATGGATGAAGCAACAAAAAAGAAACAACGAGACGAATTGTTTAAAGAACGTATGATTCATGATAAGAAAAGAAAATTTCTTTGGTAAGGAGATTAGATGATGAAAAAAGTAATTACGTATGGAACCTTTGATTTATTTCATATAGGGCATTTAAATATTTTAAAACGAGCAAAAGAATTAGGAGACTATTTGATTGTTGCGGTAAGCAGCGATGAATTTAATGCTGGTAAAGGAAAAGTTTGTCAGATATGTGATCGTGACCGTATGCAGATTGTGGAAGCAATCAAATACGTAGATGAAGTAATTTTAGAAACTAGTTGGGACCAAAAGGTTAAAGATGTACAAAAATATGGAATCGATGTTTTTGTTATGGGTGATGATTGGGAAGGTAAGTTTGATTTCCTAAAAGAATACTGTGAAGTCGTGTATTTACCACGTACACTTGGGATTAGTACGACACAATTAAAAGAAGAAATTAAAAAATAGGATTGAAGAGGAGAAGTACATGCGCTTAAAAAGAATACTAAAGAAGTTTAAGAAGAATTTATATTTGAAGGAACAAGCAACCCCTGTGAATGAGCAACTAGTCTTACTAGAAGCAGGACAAGGAAAAAATCTAAATGGGAACATGTTTGCTATCGTACGTGAGATATGTACCAACAAAAAGTGGGTTGATTTGAAACCTATTTTTGTTGTGAGTAAAAATAATGAAGAAGATGCGAAAAAACGTTTTGCTTATTATGGGTATCAAGTAGAACTAGTGATTCGTAATAGTGATCAATATAAACGTTATTTAGCAACTGCTAAGTATTTGTTAACTGATAACTCTTTTCCTCCATACTTCTTAAAACGAGAAGAACAAGTATATTTAAACACATGGCATGGAACACCTCTAAAGACCCTTGGTAAAAGTGATTTAAAGAATGCATTATCTTTAGCAAATATTCAAAAGAATTATTTAATGGCAGATTATGCATTATTTCCTAATGAGTTTACTAAGAATGTGTTTATGAAAGATTACTTATTAGAAAATATTGACCATGGGAAAATATTATTAGCAGATTACCCACGAAATGCGGTGTTTTTAGATGATGAAAACAATGAAGCATTACGTAAAAAATTAAATTTAGAAGATAAGAAACTCATTGCCTATATGCCAACATGGCGTGGAAGTGGACGTAATGCAGATACTAAAATCCAACAAGAGATTTTAGATGCTTATTTTATTGAAATTGATAAACAATTAAAAGATGATCAAATTTTTTACGTAAATCTTCATTTCTTATTAGGGGATAGCATGGACTACACCAAATATAAACACATTATGCCATTTCCTAGTGAGTATGAAACATACGATTTTTTAGCTATTTGTGATATCTTAGTAACAGATTACTCTAGTGTTTTCTTTGATTTTGCTACTAACAAACGAAAAGTTATTCTATTTGCTTATGATATAGAAGACTATATGCGTGATAGAGGAACCTATTTCCCATTGGAAGACTTACCATTTCCAATCGTTAAAGCAGTTGATTCACTAATCAAAGAAATTAATAAAAAAACAAAGAATAAAAACATGGATGTCTTTCTTGAAACATATTGTGCTTATGCTAATATCAATACCCCTCAAATGGTACTTGATTTATTGATTCATAATAAAAAAAGGGGATTATCTATAAGTAAGGCAACTCGTAATGAAAAAGAAACTATTTTAGTTTATGGCGGAAAGTTAAAAAACCAGAAATTAAATGAGCGTTTGTTAACATATTTAATTGACACAAAAAAACAAAATCCTAAAAGTCATGTAGTCCTTTGTTTTAGTGGGAAAATCACGAGTAAGAAAGTAGCCTTTTTAGAAAGCTTACCTAAGAATATTTCATATTATGCGCTTGTTAGTAAATTTGAATTTAGTGTTAAAGAAAAGATTGGTTTGGCTTGTAGCACACGCTTTCTTTGGGCAGATAAGCATTTACACTTATTTGGTAAGGAGCGTTTGTTAAGCGAACGTCATCGCTTGTTTTATGGTATAGAGCCTTCTAGAGTCGTATATTTTTCAGGTAACCCACAATACATGGTGCGTATTTTTAGTACGTTTGATTGTCCTAAAGAAGCCCATATTCAACATAACAATGTTATGGGTATTATGGCACATAAGCATGCCTATCAAATTATGATAGCTTATTTTAAAAAGCATTATGATGAAGTTATTGACCATCGCTTTGATAATGTAAAAGATTTATGGGAAGAAGAAAAAGAAACGTATTATAATAAATGTTTAAAGATGGGAAACTTGTCCTATCATATTCATAATACCAAAGAAGGTTGTAAGTTTAGTGCACGTGCTTTAGCAATTACTTTATTACCATTTTCCCTAAAGAACTTGCGTGTACAAGTAGGTATTCATACATATGATGCCCATGTCAAAGAAGGTATCCATTTTGGAAACTATATTCGCTTAACTAAATATTCATTTGTAATACCTTATGGAGATGTACGTGATTTAGAAATACAAAATAAGGTAAATGTTGTATTTGAAGATTGTGAAGGATATGGAATTAAGACGGGAATTAAATTTAATTTAGCTCATTTACGTAAAGGGAAAAATAAACGCGGACCAATTCATATCTTTGAACAGAGTGAAACAAGTGCGTATTTTCGTCAAACGATAAACAATGTTTTATACTTTAGTGTACGCAAGAAAAACGCAACAGATGCACGTAAGGAACAAATTAAACTAGGTTTCGCCTATTATGTCGCAAAGATAGTACCGATGAAAAAAATCATATTATTATTTGAAAAAGAAAGCAGTCGTTATGAAGAAAGTGCATCCGTATTATATGAGAAACTAATTGATAGTGGACAAAACAATGCGTATTTTATTCTTGATAAATCATATCCACATTTGGATCGAATTGAAGAAAAATATAAAAAGAATATCATTTATAAAACAAGCTTTAAACATTATTTGTATTTCTTTAAATCAAAGACTTTTTTAAGCTCAGAAGCTTTAGTACATGCGATTGATTTACGTATCTCTAATAAATATGCACAACGTAAACTAGCAAAAAAGAATGTCAATTATGTATTCCTTCAACATGGGGTTATGTATATGGTATCACTAGATTCAGAATCAAGAAAATTCTTTAAGCCAAAGAAAACAAAAGGGAAATATAGGGTTGTAGTTTCTAGTGAAGAAGAAGCAAATCACTTTATAGAACTAGGAAAGTATAATCGTGATATGATTTATATTAGTGGTTTACCTAAATATGATCGTAATGTATTAAATGAAAGTGCAGATAAGATAGTTATTATGCCAACATGGCGTCCTTGGGAATATAACAATGCACGCTATGATTTTGAAGCGACTAAATATTATCAGATGATAGAACGAATTGTGAATACAATTGATAAAAAATATCGTGAACATATTGTAATATTACCTCATCCACTGTTTGCTGATGCGCTAGGAAATGCTGAGTTTCCATTAAAAGCCTATATTGATAGTGAAAGTAAATATGACGATGTCTTAAAAGAAACAAAAGTGTTAATTACGGACTATTCCTCTATTGCCTATGATGCATTCTATCGTGGTAGTAATGTTATCTTTTACTGGGAAGAAAAAGATGAATGTTTAACAAACTATGGACCAACAACCAAACTTATGTTAAATGAGAAAAATGCCTATGGAGATATTTGTTATCATACAAAAGATTTAAAGAAGGTATTTAAAACCAATTATGAACAAGGACAAGCGAGTGAATATGTAGAACGTTATCAAAAGCTAGTAACCTACCATGATGGTAAGAATACAGAGCGCTTAATTGCTTGTTTAAAGAACGACGAAATCATTTAGGAGGCTAGTATGCTCGCTAAGATTAAGAAAATTGTAGTAGGATGTATGCGATACGTATTTGAAGTCGTATTTCGTTTGATACCAGTGAAGAAAGACATGGTATTGTTTCTATCTTTTCATGGTAGAGGATTTAGTGATAATCCCAAAGCCATTTATTTAGAAATGTTAAAGGATGAAAGATTTAAAGACTATACGTTTGTATGGGCTTTAAAAAAAGGAAATATGAGAAGTATAGAAGGAGCAAAGGTGATTTCCTACTTAACACCTATCTATTTCTATTATATTGCACGTAGTAAATATTGGGTATGTAATTGTAAACTACAGACCTATATCGTAAAGAAAAAAAATCAAGTGTATTTACAAACATGGCATGGAACGCCATTAAAGCGTTTAGCGCATGATATTATCGTACCAGAGGGAACAACGTTTTATCGTTCGCATTTAAGCGCAGATGCGATGCGTAAGACCTATGATAACGATGTTTCAAAGTATACATATATGATATCTCCGAATAGTTTTTGTACAGAAGTATTTCAAAGTGCTTTTCAAATTGATCGGCCGAGACTTATAGAAACAGGATATCCAAGAAATGACTATATAAGCAATGTCTCAGAAAGTGAAATACAAGCAATACGCAATAAGTACAATATTAAACAAGATAAGAAAGTACTCTTATATGCACCTACTTGGAGAGACAATCAATATACAGCAACGGGCTATACCTTCTCGTTACAAATTGATTTCGAAAAGTGGAAAGAAGTACTAGGTGAACAATATGTCGTCCTCTTTAAACCACATTATTTAATTACGAATACGTATGAACATAGCGAAGGGTTAAAAGGCTTTGTAATTGATGTTGATGCCAAAGCCGATATTAGTGAACTCTATGTAATCAGTGATGCTATGGTAACTGATTACTCTAGTGTCTTCTTTGATTATGCTATTCGTAATAAACCAATGTATTTTTATATGTATGATATCCAAGAATACGCCCAAGAATTAAGGGGTTTTTACTTAGATATTTATACAGAATTACCAGGAGATATATTTGATAATGAAGAAGATATGTTACAAGCGATTAAAGAAGAACGATATGATGAAGAAAAGCTTGTTGCATTTAATAAACGCTTTAATAATTGTGAAGATGGGCGAGCAACAAAACGAGTACTTGATATCTTATACAAGGAAAGGTAGGTGTTATTATGGGATTAGAAAAAGCAATCTTAATGATGCTGTTAAGTTTTTTGAATTTGTTTAAAAGATGGATGCCAATCCAAGATAACAAAATAACATTTATATCCTTAACTAGCGATAAACTAGAACAAGACTTTAAAGAGATAGATACCTTATTAAGAGCAAAAGGGTGTTATGATATTCATTATAATTTAACACTCTTTAAAAAGACTTTAAAAGGTGACTTTCTTTATATGTTAAACTGTTTGAAACAGTTGGTTGAAATTAATACATCACGTTTAATTATTTTAAATGATAATAACTTTGTGGTAACAAAATTTAAAAGAGAAGGAACGCAGGTACTTCAAATTTGGCATGCTTGTGGAGCCGTTAAAAAATTTGGTAATCAAATTCAAAGACAGTACCCAATCCAAAATTATGATTATGTTATGAGTAACTCTGAGGCTTGGAAGCACGCTTACGCTGAAGCGTTTGGTGTGCAAGAAGATCAAGTTATCATAAGTGGAATGCCAAGAGCAGACGCGCTTGTAAATGAAATAAAAAGAAATGAATATAAGCAAAGCTTTTATGCAAAATACCCACAATTAAGAGATAAATATATTATCTTATATGCACCAACATTTCGTGGGAATATCATAAATGGTTTACGTTATGAGGCATTTGATGTAGAAAAAATAATTGAACAATTACCTGAAGATATGGTAATCGTCTACAAAATGCATCCTTTATTAAAGAGTGTATTTGCGGATAATGCTCGACTTATCAATGCCAATGATGAAGAATTATATATGTTAATGTGTGCAAGTGATTGTATGATTAGTGATTATTCATCTATTTTGTTTGATTATTCCTTATTAGGTAAAAAGATTATTTGTTATACTTCAGATTATAGCGAGTATGATAAGACGATAGGCTTTAATATAGATTATAAGAATGAAATGCCATGTAACATTTGTACAAGTGAAAAGGCAGTTATACAAGAATTATTGCAAAAGGAAGAGATTTATCAAGAAAAATTAAATTATTTTCAAAAAAAATATATGCCCTTCACAGATGGTAGAAATGCCCATCGGATTTGTGAATTTATCGCTAAATTATTAGAAAAGTAACTTATTTGTGCAACATGTAAACGTATGTAATATAAATAGACATTTTTTTCATTATTTTCATGTTTATGAGTCTATTATCATAAGCATACTATAGGAGAGATATGGACTTTATCATAGAATAAAATTTGTATTATTGTGACATATATTGTAAAATTAAGAAATACAGAGAGGAGTCGTTAATTATGGCAAACGAATTCAAAAACAAAAATGAGTTCAAAGAAGAGTTCAAGAGAAAAACTATAGAGCGTTATGGATGTTCCATCGAGCAAGCCCATATAACAGAAAAATATATGATATTAGGGGAAATGGTGAGAGACCACGCAAGTGTTAACTGGAACAAAAGTAGAGATCTTGTTATCACAAAACAAGAAAAACAGATGTATTATTTTTCTATGGAATTCTTAATGGGAAGAATGTTAACAAACAATCTTATGAACTTAGGAATTTATGATATTGTAAAAGAAGGTTTAAATGATTTAGGAATTGATATTAACGAATTAGAAGATTTAGAAAGTGATGCAGGTTTGGGAAATGGTGGATTAGGAAGACTTGCTGCTTGTTTCCTTGATTCTTTAGCATCTATGAACTATTCCGGACATGGAAACTGTATTCGTTATGAATATGGTTTATTTAAACAAAAAATAGTGAACAATGAACAAATAGAAGTGCCTGATCGTTGGCTTTCTTTGGGAAATGTATGGGAAGTCCGGAAACCTAAATATGCCGTTGATGTAAAATTTGGTGGTCATGTTGATATGTGGATGGGTGAAGATGGTAAAACAGTTGTTCATCATGTACCTAGCTTAGTTGTACGTGCCGTTCCATATGATATGCCAATCGTTGGACAAAACACAAGTAATACAAACACGTTACGTTTATGGAGCGCAGAAGTTGCAGATGATGCATGTGATGCTGCTAGTTTAAGCGAATATGTAAATGAAGTACGTGATATTTGTCGTAATGTATATCCTGATGATTCTACAGAACACGGTAAAATGGTTCGTTTAAAACAACAATATTTCTTTGTATCTGCAGGTATTAGTAACATTATACAATCACACTTACGTACCTATGGTACCTTAAAGAACCTTGCGGAAAAAACGGCAATTCAATTAAATGATACGCACCCAGTGTTATGTATTCCTGAATTAATGCGTGTCTTATTAGATGAATATCGTTTTGATTGGGATGAAGCTGCGAATATTACGAAGCAAACCATGGCATATACAAACCATACAGTATTAAGTGAAGCCCTTGAAAAATGGCCAATACAATATGTTAAAGATTTATTACCAAGAATTTATATGATTATTGAAGAAATCGATCGTCGTTATAAATATAAAGTTTCTCATGATTTGGATAGACCTGACTTAATGAATGAATGTTGTGTAATTAAAGATGGACAAGTGCATATGGCGAACTTAGCAATTATTGGTTCTCATAGTGTAAATGGAGTAGCTGCCCTTCATACCCAAATTTTAAAAGATGATGTTATGAAGAAATTTTATGCTATCTATCCAGAAAAATTTAACAATAAAACAAATGGAATTACACATCGTAGATGGTTATTGTACTCTAACCCTCAATTAACAAGCTTATTAGAGAAAACAATTGGACCTGCATTTAAAGATGAACCAGCTAAATTATTAGATTTAATGAAGTATGTTAATGATGAACAATTACAAAAAGATTTTATGAATGTAAAATTAGAACGTAAGAAGATATTAGCCGCTTATATTAAAGAAACACTAAACATTGATGTCGATGTTAATTCAATCTTTGATGTACAAGCAAAACGTTTGCATGCTTACAAACGCCAATTATTAAATGTAATGAATATTATGAATTTATACTTTAAGATGAAAGAAGATCCTAACTTTAAAATTTATCCTAGAACCTTTATCTTTGCGGCCAAAGCAGCACCTTCTTATACCTTTGCTAAAGAGGTAATTAAATTAATTCATTGTGTAGCAGACAAAGTAAACAATGATTCTGATGTTTCTCCTTATATGAAAGTTGTTTTTATTCCTAACTATGGGGTAAGTATAGCTGAAATATTAATGAATGCAGCGGATGTTTCTGAACAAATTTCAACTGCTGGAAAAGAAGCAAGTGGTACTGGAAATATGAAGTTTATGATGAATGGAGCTATCACACTGGGAACAATGGATGGCGCAAATGTTGAGATTGTTGAAAAAGTTGGGTATGATAATGCAGAAATATTTGGATTACGTGCTGATGATGTCAAACTAATTAAGAATGAAAACTCTTATGATGTATGGCGTAAATACAATGAAAACTCAGACATCAACCGTATTATGAATAGTTTAGTGGACAGTACTTTCTCAAGTGATCCAAAAGATTTTAAACAAATTTATAACGAAGTTATGTTCAAAAACGATGAATATTTATTGTTGGCTGACTTTGAAGCATATTGTCATGCACAATGTAATATCGAATATAAATATAAAGACTCTACACAATGGGCGAAAATGTGTCTTGTGAATATTGCACAATCAGCATTCTTCTCAAGTGATCGCACCATCAAACAATATGCTGATGAAATATGGCATATTGAACCAATCAAGGTTAAATAGTTTATCAACAGTACATTCGTTTTATTGAATCGTACTGTTTTTTATATACAATACGTAATAAATAAGATACAATTTTAGGTACATAATGAATGGAGATTAGTATGGAAGATAAAATATTACAAAGTGTTGAAAAACATCTTGATGAATGTGCTGGATATGTAAAAGATTTATTTGAACATCCAGAAATAGGGAATGAAGAATTTAGAACGATGGAAGTACTAAGTAATGCACTTATGAAGCATGGATTTGATACGCTGAAGGGGTATATTGTCCCAACGGGATATATTGGAACTTATAAAAGCAAAAAAGCTGGACCTGTTATTGCTTACTTATGTGAATATGATGCTTTGCCTGAAGTAGGACATGGTTGTGGGCATAACTTAATTGCAGGCATAAGTATTGCTGCAGGAATTGCACTTGCTTCTGTTGTCGATGAAATTGGGGGAGAAGTCCGTGTTATTGGAACACCTGCAGAAGAGAACTTTGGTGGTAAAGTTTCAATGGCGCAAGCACATGTTTTTGATGACGTTGATGTGGCGATGATGATTCATCCAGATATGAGTAATGGATTAGGTGGTAGAACACTAGCTTTAAATCCTTTGAAATTTGAATTTTATGGTACGAATGCTCATGGATGCTCACCTGAATATGGAAAGAGTGCATTAGATGCCGCTGTTATGAGTTATATAGCCATTAATATGTTACGTCAATATGCACTCCCTAATACGTTTATCCATGGCATTATGAAGCAAGGTGGAGAGGCTGCAAATGTGATACCTGCCTATGCTTCTTTAGAATATTACTTTCGGGGTACTACAATGGAATATGTAAAAGAATTAAGTGAAAAAGCTATCAAGTGTGCGGAAGGAGCAAGTCTTGCTAGTGGATGTCGTTTTGAAGTTAGTACGTATGAATGTCCTTATGATGACTGTGTTATAAACTATACGTTAGCATCCATGTTAAAAGCGGAATACAAGGCACTAGGATTAGAAAACATCAAAGAAATAGTAGAAGTTCCTAATGGTTCAAGTGATATTGGAAGTGTAAGCTATTGTTGCCCAGCATTACATGGCTATATTAAAATAGCAGATGAGAATGTTCATGGGCACTCGAAAGAAATGGCCAAAGCAACGATATCAAAAGAAGGAAAAAAAGCACTTCATGATGGTGCTATTGCTTTAGCAAATATTGGTTATAAATTAATACGTGAACCACATATGTTACAACAAGTACAAGCAGAGTTTAAAAAAACATTGAATAAATAAGAAGAAAAGGTACAACAAATGTAATGAATCTGTTGTACCTTTGTGACTTTGATAGGAAATGTATAAGATATTAAAAGTAAAGTTGAAAAAAAGCATATAAATGAGTGAAAATTTGTTATAATAGAACTAGGTGATAATAATGCGACAACAAAAATACTATGAAGCATATTTTGATGATTTTGATAAAATTATCGTGTTTATGTCAAAGAACAGTTATGATGGTGTAAGTAATAAGTTTTACTTAAAGGATACCTTTGGTAATATTTGTGATTTGCATATCCAATCAATTGAAACAACGCCAAACAATTACAACAAATATACCTTAAATTTATATGACCAAATAGAAATAGGAAACGAATACTATGTAGTTCATCAACACGCAAGAGCTGTATGTTTACAATACAGTGGCATTGTAAAAACCGAAAAGTTTGATGAAATGTTTTTTTATGAGGGAAAAGATTTAGGATATACGTATAACCACACAAAAACATCGTTTGCTCTGTGGGCACCAACTGCTTTTCGTGTAAAGCTAGAAGTAGAGAAAAATGGAATGATCAATACGTATGAGATGCAACGTAGTGAGTATGGTGTGTTCCGATATTCTGTTTTAGACAACTTAGAGAACGCAACCTATGTATATTTTGTAAGAGTAAATGGAGAGTGGAAAGAATCCATTGATCCTTATGGAATTGCATCCATTGAAAACTCAAGACGCTCAGCAATTATTGATGTAGATAAAGTGACAATAAAAGATTATCCTTTACCAGAGATGAAAAGTGCTTGTGATGCGATTATCTATGAAACAAGTGTACGTGATTTTACGATAAATAAGTATTGTGGAGTTGAATATGGTGGAAAATTTTCAGGATTTGTAGAAGAGAATGAAACCACCAAAGAATTTAATACAGGATTTACGTATTTAAAATCATTAGGGATTACGCATGTGCAATTAATGCCGGTTTTAGACTTTGGTTCTGTAGATGAACAATACCCTTTTATGCACTATAATTGGGGTTATGATCCAGTACAGTACCGTGTTTTAGATGGAAGCTTTAGTGTAGATGCAACCAATCCATATGAGCGTATATTTAGCTTTATTAAATTAATCGAAAAATGTCATGAAGCGAATATTCGTGTAAACTTAGATGTGGTATTTAATCATGTCTATGATAAAGAAACGAGTTCTTTTGAAAATATTGTGCCAAACTATTACTTCCAAATGAATGATCAAGGGGACTTCTCCAATGGAACTTATTGTGGAAATGATATAGATACAACAAGAAAGATGTGCTCTAAGTTTATTGTGGACACTTGTGTCTTTTTAACTAAAATGTATCACATTGATGGGATGCGTTTTGACTTAATGGGGATACTAGATACTCATACAATGAATATGGTTTATCAAAAATGTTGTGCGTTGAATCCTGATTTCATGGTATATGGGGAAGGATGGGATATGCCTAGTTTTCTAGACAGTCAACAACGTGCATCTATTGCTAATCATATGAAAATGCCTCATATTGCCCACTTCTCTGATCGTTTTCGTGATGTTGCAAAAGGTAGAACTAGTACAAATGAAGTGAATATTAAAGGATATTGTACAGGTGCTACCTATTTATTAGATATTATGAAAAACTGTTTAAGTGCAAGTTGTACAAATGTTGGAATGGAACCCATGTTTTTAAGCCCAATTCAGGCAGTAAACTATGTAGAATGCCATGATAATATGACAGCATGGGATAAAATTAAAGTATGTTGTAAAGATGAAAGTAAAGATACACGTGTAGCAATACATAAAATGTTAAATGCTGCATGTCTTTTAGCACAAGGGATTCCCTTTATTCATAGTGGACAAGAATTTGCTCGCTCCAAACATGGTTTAGCAAACACCTATGAAGAAGGCGATGATATTAATCAAATTGCTTATCAAAGAAGAACCCAATATCAGGAAATAGTGGAGAGTACCAAAGACTTAATCCAAATCAGAAAAAAATATGCTTGTTTAAGATATAGTACAAAAGAAGAAATTGAAAAATATGTAACTTTTGAAGATATTGAACAAAGTGTATTAGTATATAGAATGAAAGATGAAACAGAAGAAATGATGGTATTCTTTAACCCAACCCAAACACATTATTGTTATGAATTACATGAAGAATACCAACTATTATATAATCAAAAAGGAATAAAAGATAAGAAAATATCAAAAGTAGAAATAGCACCCTATCGAACAATTGTTGTGTATAAAAAATTAGCAGACGAATAGTTACGTTCATTATAAGGTTTGACATTCAAACAAAAATTGATATAATATAACAGGATATTTTAGATATCTGTTATGATTGTAAATACAAAATGTAGGAAAGAATTTAGACGTCTACATTAAAATATGATACGATAAGGGAAATATTTATTGTGTCTATAGCAACACTTTATAAGAAGAAAAGAAGGTAAGGCTTAAGAAATACGAAAAGGAGCGAATACTATGAAAATCGCAGTTGTTACAGATAGTGGAAGTGGATTGACAAAAATAGAAGCAAATGAAAAAGGAATCTTTTATCTCCCTTTGCAGATTATCATCAAAGATGAGATGTATTTAGATGGAGAAAACATTACAGTTGAGGAAATTTTTGAATACTTAAGAAACGGCGAAATGCCAACTACTTCAATGCCACCAATGGGTATTATTGAAGAATTGTTTCATCAATTAAAAAATGATGGATACGAGGAAATTATTGCAGTACCTTTAACATCAGGTTTATCTTCAACGTCTTCTATCATGCAAGCGATTGCTAAACAAATAGGTATTGTACTTCATGTGATAGAAACTTATACAACATGTAATGTCCAAAGATATTTAACATTATGTGCTATAGACTTAGTCAATCAAGGCCTAGAAGCAACCGAAATAGTAAAACGTTTAGAAGATAGTGTAAAACAAAGTGAAACGTTAATTATCCCTAATGATTTACAACATTTAAAACGTGGGGGAAGATTAACACCACTAGCTGCCGCGCTAGGTGGTTTATTAAAGATTAAACCAATCTTACGTTTAGATGGCACTAGTAATGGTAAAATTGATGTATTTGATAAGGTAAGAACAATGACAAAAGCACGTCAAAAAGCCGTAAATACTTTTTCAAGTGCGAATATAGATGATACTTATATGTTAACGGCTTTACATAGTGGAACAGAGGAAGAAGGCTTAAAACTAAAAGAAGTTGTTGAAACTACTTTCCCTGGCGTTAATTTGGTTTATGGCTATATAGGAGCAGTTATTTCAGCACATACAGGCCTTGGTTGCCAAGGTATTCAATATATTAAAAAAGTAAAAGGTGTTGAATAGATAATAAAATGATATCGTAATTGATATCTTTTTTCTTTTTAAAAAATGAGGTATAATAAAATATATTAATGGAGGTAAGCAAGATGAAAATTGCATTTATTAGTGATAGTGGGACAGGTAAAAATGTAGCAGAATTAAAAAAAGAAGGCATTTTTAGTGTTCCTTTACAAGTAAGTTATGAACAAAAAAATTATCAGGATTTAGAAGAGTTAAGTCTTGATGAAATATATGGGTTGATGAGAGAAGGTAAAATGCTTTCTACATCACTACCCTCTTTAGGGATGATTACCCAATTGTTTAAAAATTTAAAAGAAGAAGGCTATGAAATGATTTTTGCAGTTCCCATTTGTTCTGGATTAAGTGGGACAATCAATGCCATGCAAATATGTGCGAAAGAGATGGAAATACCTTTTGAATATGTTGATTGTCATGTAACTGCCGTTGTTCAAGAGTATATGATTACACTAGCCTTATCACTTCATGAACAAGGTAAGGATATAGCTAGTATTAAAGAAGTATTAGAACGAATTGTAGATACTACGAATACATTGTTAATTCCTAATGATTTACAACATTTAAAACGCGGTGGTCGCCTAACTCCTTTAGCAGCAACGCTAGGAGGATTATTGAAAATTAAACCAATTCTTAAAATAAATAAGGAAACGCTTGGTAAAATTGATGTTGTAGATAAAGTGAGAACAATGCATAAAGCCATGGATAATGTAATTGAAATCATGAAAAATGATCAAGTAGATGATTCTTATATGATTACAATTGCGGATGCCGATGATGAAGAAAATGCTCAGGTGTTTATGGATAAAGTGAAAACAGCCTTTCCTAATGCTAGTCATAATCGAATTAAACTAGTAAGTGTAGTAGGCGTTCATACAGGACGAGGATGTCAAGCAATTCAATATTTTAAACAGATAAAAGAATAACCCTAAACAATCCGCACACTGTGTGGATTGTTTTTGAAAAGCATGAAAAAATCGTGTGAAATGATGCGAAAAAATAGGTATTTGGGGAATACTAATGTATAATATAGTGGTAGTTTGGAGGTAATATAAATGAGCCATGAGTTTATTGATATAAAAGGTGCACGAGAAAATAATTTAAAAAACATAGATATAAAAATACCAAGAGACCGTTTTGTTATTATGACAGGCGTATCTGGGTCTGGAAAGACTTCCTTAGCATTTGATACAATCTATGCAGAAGGACAAAGACGATACGTAGAATCATTAAGTGCATATGCTAGACAGTTTTTAGGAAATAGTGAAAAACCAGATGTCGATTCTATTGAGGGATTGTCACCTGCTATTTCTATTGATCAAAAAACAACAAGTAAGAATCCACGCTCCACAGTGGGTACAGTAACTGAAATATATGATTATTTAAGACTGATGTTTGCACGTATTGGAATACCTGTATGTCCAATACATAATGAACCAATTAGTTCACAAACCATTAAACAAATGGTGGATAGAGTAATGGAACTAGAAGATAAGACAAGAATACAAATACTATCTCCAGTTATGAAAGGTAAAAAAGGAAGCCATAAAGATTTTCTTGAAACATTACGTAAAGAAGGTTATATTCGTATTCGTGTGGATGGAGAATTAAAGCTCTTAGAAGATATAGAAGTATTAGAAAAAAATAAAAAGCATGATATTGATGTAATTGTGGATCGTATTGTGAAAAGTGAAGATCGCTCACGCATTCATGATTCTTTAGAAACTGCGTTAAAGTTAAGTGATGGAATGGCTATCGTGGCTTATGATAAAGAAGAAATTCTATTCTCTAGTAATTACTCATGTAAATACTGTGGATTTTCTATTCCTAAGTTAGAACCAAGATTGTTTTCATTTAATGCGCCTTTTGGGGCTTGTGATGAATGTAAAGGATTGGGGATTACCCAAAAAGTAGATGTAGATTATTTAATTCCTGATCGAACGAAATCGATACGCAAAGGTGGTATTATTTATTATAAAAATATTGTTGGAACAGAAAACTTAGAATGGCAAAAATTTAATGCTTTATTAGAGTACTATAATATCGATATAAATAAACCAATTAAAGAGCTTAAAAAGACGGAATTAGATATCTTATTATATGGTTCTAAAGATTTAATCACTTATCAATTAGCAAGTAGAAGTGGAAACATCATAAAGAAGACCGAATTCATAGAAGGGGTTTGTACGTTAATAGAGCGGCGTTATATGGAAACTAGTTCAACAATGTCTAGAGAGTGGTATGCCACATTCTTAGCAGAAGCACCTTGCCCAACGTGTTCTGGTAGAAGATTGAATGAACAAGCATTAAGTGTAAAAGTAGGTAATATTAATATTAATGAATGGACAACAATGTCAGTAAAACAAGCCATTGTGTTTATGAAAGAATTACAATTAACAAAGCAACAAGAAGAAATTGCTAAACTAGTCGTCAAAGAAATTAGTGAACGCTTATCATTTTTAAGCAATGTTGGTCTAGGATATTTAACGTTGGATCGTATTGCAGGAACTTTATCTGGAGGAGAGGCACAACGTATCCGCTTAGCAACACAGATTGGTTCACACTTAAGCGGGGTATTATACGTATTAGATGAACCAAGTATTGGTTTACATCAACGTGATAACGATCGTTTAATTGGTACTTTAAAGAATATGAGAGACTTAGGAAACTCGTTGATTGTTGTAGAACATGATGAAGATACAATGCGTGCTAGTGATTATATTATTGATATTGGCCCCGGGGCAGGAGCACATGGTGGACATGTCGTAGCACAAGGAACACCAGAAGAAGTCATGGCAAATCCAAATTCTTTAACAGGACAATATTTAAGTGGGGTTAAAAAGATTGATATTCCAGAAAAAAGAAGAAAAGGCAATGGAAAGAAATTAGAAATTGTAGGCGCCAGTGAAAATAATTTAAAAGATGTAAATGCTAAATTTCCATTGGGAACATTTGTGGTTGTTACTGGAGTTAGTGGAAGTGGTAAATCTTCTTTAGTAAATGAAGTCTTATCGAAAGGTATTATGCAAGCACTTGGAAGAGTTCGTATGAAACCAGGCGCCCATAAGAAGATAAAAGGCATTACCAATATCGATAAAATTATCGATATCTCACAAGATCCAATCGGACGTACACCACGTAGTAATCCTGCTACATATACTGGAGTATTTGATGATATACGTGATTTATTTACCCAAACACCAGAAGCAAAGATGCGAGGATATGATAAAGGACGTTTCTCTTTTAATGTAAAAGGAGGACGTTGTGAAGCTTGTCAAGGAGATGGAATCTTACGGATTTCAATGCATTTCTTGCCAGATGTTTATGTACCTTGTGAAGAATGTGGTGGAAAACGTTACAATGATGAAACTTTACAAGTTACCTATAAAGGAAAAAGCATTTATGATATATTAGAAATGAGTGTGGAAGAAAGTATTGAATTCTTTTCTAACTTACATAAGATTAAACATAAATTACAAACATTGAAAGATGTTGGATTAGGTTATATTAAGTTAGGACAAAGTGCTACTAGCCTTTCAGGAGGAGAAGCACAACGAGTGAAACTTGCTAGTGAATTACAACGTAAAGCTACTGGTAAGACATTGTTTGTATTAGATGAACCAACCACAGGATTACATACGCACGATGTAAAGAAGTTATTAGAAGTGTTACAACGCATTGTTGACAATGGAGATAGTGTGATTGTTATTGAACATAACTTAGACGTTATTAAATGTGCGGACTATGTAATTGATATGGGACCTGAAGGTGGAGATGAGGGTGGAACGATTATCGCTTGTGGAACACCTGAAGATATCATTAAAATAGAAGAAAGCTACACAGGACAGTATTTAAAGAAAGTCCTTAAGAAAGGATGAAAAGATGGAAGACGAACACAGTGTAAAAGTCAAGGCATTGATTGATGCCTTTGATTTTGAACAAATTAGTGGCAATATTAAGAGTTTGGATCGTCCAATAGTAATTGCGGATACCAATCGCCCAGGACTTGAATTAGCAGGCTATTTCGAAAATTCACAAGTGAAAAGAATTGTTATTTTAGGAGACAAAGAAATTGCTTATATAGCAACAATGAGTGATGCAAAACAACGTAAGTCATTTGATTTTATAACGAGTGAGGCAACACCTGCATTAATTATTACCAAAGGACATATGTGTCCCCCCATATTAAAACGATGTGCAAAACGTAAAAACTTTCCAATTTTTCTTTCTAACTCACCTACTTATCGTTTAATTGTTGATATGGTATCTTACTTAGATGAGCAATTAGCAACCAGTCAAAGCATTCACGGAGGTCTTTTATCTATTTATGGAAAAGGCGTTATGATTCGTGGAGAAAGTGGAATGGGAAAAAGTGAAATTGCTTTAGAACTTATTAAACGAGGACATTTATTAGTTGCTGATGATCGAGTGGATTGTTATCGTATTCATAATAAGATTATTGGTAAAGCCCCTGAATTATTAAAAGAAATGCTAGAAATCAGAGGTATTGGAATCATTAATGTATCAAGAATGTTTGGGGTAAACTCCGTCTTACCAAAAACCGAAATTGACTTTCAAGTAAATCTAGAAATGTGGAAACCAGATCAAGATTATGATCGCGTTGGCATTGAAGATAAAAAACATGAAAATATATTAGGAATCGACATTCCAAAAATTGTGGTACCTGTAAGAGAAGGTCGATCAATGGCTGTTATTATTGAATCAGCAGTATCCAATTATATGTTAAATGAAATGGGATTAGATAGTGCAAAAGAATTTGAACAACGTGTATTAGATTATATAGAGAAAAATAGAAACGAACAATAGGAGGCTACTATGACTTTTTTTCCAGATATGAAAACAGTGTTAACCTTTGGGAGTCTCCATGTTACATGGTATGCAATCCTAATTTTAACCGGAGCATTTCTTACTTATTACTTATGCATTCGCCAATTTAAAAAATGGGGATATGATGAAGAAATATTTGAAAATTTCTTTTTATACATGTTACCAATAGCGATTATTGGCGCTCGTCTATATTATGTTATTTTTGAATGGAACAATCAATATGCCGCAAACCCCATTAGTGCCTTCTATATTTGGGAAGGTGGACTTGCTATTCACGGAGGGATAATAGCCGCAACAATTTTTGGTCTACTATACTTTCGCAAGCATTGTTACAATGGATTACGAATAGCAGATGTTATCTTTCCTAACTTATTAATTGCTCAAGCAATCGGGCGTTGGGGAAACTTCCTTAACCAAGAAGCTTATGGACAAGTCGTTAGTGGTAATTATTATGCACATTGGCCAGCTTTTATTCGAGAGAATATGTATATTGAAGGACAGTTTAGACAACCTACTTTTCTATATGAAAGTGTCGGAAATCTAATTGGTTTTGTCTTAATTACTTTTGTATACAAAAAATATGGACGTAAAAAACGTGGTGATTTAGCATTTGCTTATATTACTTGGTATGGAATGGTACGCTTCATCGTTGAGGGATTTAGAAGCGATTCATTAATGATAGGACCTTTACGTATTGCGCAAGTCATATCACTCATAGGAATTGTAATAGGTGTATTAGGGATTTTTGGCGTTTGGGATCGCTTATTTAAGAACATCTTTCCCTTTAAGAAAAAGAAACCAGCTATTATATTTGATTTGGATGGTACGTTAGTTGATACCAAAGAACTAATTTATAAATCTTTTATTCATACATTTGAGAAATATAAACCAGGCTACCATATCAGTGATGAAGAACTGCAATCATTTTTAGGACCTACGCTTCATCAATCTTTTTCAAAGTATTTTGAAGTATCGCAAGTTCCAGAAATTATTGCCTATTATCGAGCATTCAACCATGAGCATCATGATGAATATATAAAAGAAATACCACATGTAAAAGAAACGTTAACGTATTTAAAGGAACATGACTATGCCTTAGCTGTTATGAGTAATAAGTTAACGGATATCGTGAAAATGGGGTTAGCACAATTTCAACTTGCTCCTTATTTTGAAGTAATCTTAGGTGGAGAAGATGTTGAAGAACCAAAACCTAACCCTATGGGAATTTTAAAAGCATGTGAATTATTACATTGTTCACATGATGATGTAATATATATAGGAGATGCGCCGACAGATATTCAAGCGTGTAAAAATATGGGAGCTTTTAGTGTAGCATTTATCTATGAAGAAAATCGAGCAATAGAAATGCAAAAAGAAAAACCCTGTGCTATTATTACAGATATGAAAGACTTACTACGATTAGTAGAGGAGGAACACGAATGGAGCGACGTTACGATTTAATTATTATAGGAGCAGGTCCTGCTGGGATGAGTGCTGCTATCTATGGAAGTAGAGCAGGTTTGAAAACTGGAATGATAGAAGTAGGAGCACCAGGAGGCAAACTAGTAAAAACTGCAGAAATTAGCAATTGGCCTGGAATCATTGGCACCAATGGTGCAAAACTTGCAACGGATATGTTTGAACATTCAACAACTTTTGGTGCAGAATACATTTATGGAAATGTAAAAAAAGTAGAAGACGCTACAGAATATAAAAAAGTAATCTGTGAAGATGGTACTATTTATGAAGCAAAAGCTATAATTGTCGCAACTGGAACAATGGAAAGAATGATGAATATTCCAGGTGAAGCAGAGAATATTGGCCGAGGAGTTTCTTATTGTGCGGTTTGTGATGGAGCTTTCTTTAGAGGACAAGAAGTTTGTGTGATAGGTGGAGGTAACTCTGCGTTAGAAGAAGCAAATTATATTACACAGTTTGCAGATCGCGTAAATATTATTATTCGTCGTGATGTATTCCGTGCGGATAGTATTATTCAAAAAGCTATTGAAGATAATCCTAAAATTCATGTAATTACCAAACATGTACCACGTAAGGTTGTAGATGATGGTATGCGTGTAGTAGGCTTAGTAGTAGAAAATGTAGATACTGGTGTACAAACAGAAATACCAACACATGGTATTTTCCCTTATATTGGGTTAGATCCAGCCACTACCTTCCTTAATGAACTCCCTATATTAGATGAACATGGTTATATGCTAGTAGATGATAACTGTGAAACAAGAATTAAAGGGATTTATGGCGCAGGAGATGTTATTGTAAAAAAATTACGTCAAGTAGTTACGGCAACTAATGATGGAGCGATTGCTGCACAACATGCGTTCCATGAAATAAAAGGAATTTAACAAATGATAACGATAGGAAGAAATTCTTATCGTTTTTTTTGAATTATATAAACTTCTAGCTACTATAATAAAACAAGGGACACTGTTATTGAATTATCAGAAAGTTCATAAAGGACATTTGAGATTAAG
>JAVWIF010000015.1:0-36921 GCA_036639635.1 Longicatena sp. | reverse complement strand
AATATTGTAATTAAATGACAATATATGTAAAATTTATGAAAACGGCATTGACGTATAATAAAAATAGGTGTAACCTTAAACACATATAGTAGGGAGGATTTATTATGAAAATAGAATACGTAAAAGCAAAAACACTAAAAGAAAAACCAGCTTGGGATCAAAATCTAGGGTTTGGTAAATACTTTAGCGATTATATGTTCACTATGGATTGGACAATAGAAGAAGGGTGGAACAATGCAAAAATAGAACCATATGGACCACTTTGCTTGGATCCTGCAACCCTTGTATTACATTATGCACAAGAAACATTTGAAGGATTGAAAGCCTATAAAGCGAAAGATGGACGTATTTTAATGTTCCGTCCTGAGATGAATGCAAAACGTTTTGCTAACTCAAATACTCGTTTATGTATGGAAGTATTACCAGAGGATATGTTTGTAGAAGCAATCGAAACACTTGTTGCTTATGAACAAGATTGGATTCCGACAGCACCAGGCACTTCTTTATATATACGTCCGTTTATGTTTGCTACAGAGGCTGCAGTAGGTGTACATCCTAGTAGTGCTTATAAGTTTATCGTTTTATTATCACCTGTAGGTGCATATTATCCAGAAGGGGTAAGTCCTGTAAAAATCTATGTAGAAGATGAATATGTTCGTGCTACAAAAGGTGGTACTGGATTTACAAAATGCGGAGGAAATTATGCAGCAAGTATTGCAGCTCAAGTAAAAGCAGAAAAACTTGGTTATACGCAAGTACTTTGGTTAGATGGTGTAGAACGTAAATATGTAGAAGAAGTAGGAACGATGAATGTTATGTTTAAAATAGATGGAAAGATCGTAACTGCGCCTTGTGATGGGACTGTATTACCAGGAGTTACACGTGATTCTATTATGCAATTATTAAAATCATGGGGATATGTTGTAGAAGAGCGTCATTTAGCAATTGATGAGCTTATGGCTGCTGGAAAAAATGGAACTTTAGAAGAAGCTTTTGGAACTGGAACAGCTGCTGTTATTTCACCTATAGGAGAGCTTAATTACAAAGGGGAAATTACCATCATTAATGATTTTAAGACAGGTACGCTAACACAAAAACTATATGATACATTAACAGGTATTCAATTTGGAGATTTAGAAGATAGTTTTCACTGGACGAGAGAAGTTAAATAAAAATGATGGCTATGATTCATCCAATAACCATTTGAAGCCTATTGAATTTGTTATTTTTTTACACTGATAAAAGATAATATCATGCAAATATATATTTTGAATTTGAATAGAAAAAATAGCGAAATTATTGAACAATTCCGCTATTTTTTTATCTTATCTTTCAATCCATCACTAACTACAATATGATACCCTTTTGTTTGAAAACTAGTAGCACCATCTTCTACTGGTTGAACATCATCATAAATCCAGAGAGCATCTACTTCGATGTTCTCTTTTTCTTTTAAATCTTTTATGAGTTGCATCCCATCTTTATGCGATAGGGTATATAGGGTTGTTGATAAAATATCTGCTAGTCCACTATCCTTTGTTACAACACTGACAGCACGCGAGTGACGTGCTGGCTGTAATGTACTAGGATCAATAATATGATGCATTGTTTTTCCTTCATACATATAATAACGTTGATAATCTCCACTAGTTACAATCGAAGTTGAGGTGTTGAGCTGTAAGGATACCAAGGAATCCGTTGTTTGTTCTTTAAGGTTTGGTATTTGGATACCAACAGACCAAGCATCACTTTCGGGTTTGTTACCAATAAGACGGACATTTCCACCACCATTCAATATGGCGTGCTGTAATCCTTCTTTTTCTAAACGTTGAGCAATCTTTTCAACTGCATACCCTTTCGCATTTCCACCAACATCTAAACTAACATTTTTATCATCAAGGTAAACACTGCTGTCTTTCTTGTTTAATTGTACGTGTTGCCACCCACTATGTGTGTTTGCACTTTCAAGCATTTCGTTAGAAGGTATCGAACTATTTGTATTATTTTGATTAGCGATAACCCCTTGTTCACGATAATCATGCCAAATATTTAAAACACTACCAAGTGTTACATCAAATTGATGATGTGTTAAAGAATCATATTTTTTACTAATTTCTAATAAATCAAAGATAGCAGAATCCACTTTTACAGCTTTCTTACCAGCTTCATCATTAATTGTTTTAATATTGTTCATGCCATCATAATTTTTGTATTTATCAAAAAGCTTATCATAACGTTTGAACTCATCTTTTACAAGTTGTGCATATTTGTTAAAGGTTGCTTCATTTTGCGTATATGCATTAAAACTAACAACTGTATCAAACCCAATATCCGTTGCATTCATACTGTATTTTTTTAATGAACTTCCACATCCACTTAAACAAAGTAGACTAAGTCCTAAGCATATTAATTTTTTCATCATCTCACCACATTTGTTATTATACCAAATATTAGCACCTTTAAACAATTGAAATGATATTAATATTATTTAGGAAAAGGATAAAGAATTGGATAAGACTGACAATAAAGCTGAATTATAGCAAAATATCGGTTCATTCACTATAAAAAAAGCAAAAATAACTTTTTATCGGTATATGAAAATGCTATAATTATCAAGGTATATGGTTTCAAATGTACAATGAAACCACATAACGCTTTAGGATATTACATCTTAAGAGAAAGGTTAGGTGAATATGATGTCATTGTTTAAAGGCCCAATGCGTCAGCACATACAAGGCTTCAAAGATTTGAGTGATCATATTGATATCATGGAAGTAAAAGCAGGTAAAGAAGTTTCTATTCCTTTAATTTGTGGACCTTCAACAAATCTAGAAGTGTTGGTAAAAGAAGGCGATAAAGTTTTTATTGGAACAAAGATTGCACAAGCAAATGAACGAAATGTTGTTCCTATATTTGCTAGTGTTTCAGGTAAAGTAAAAGGGATTCAAAAAATTATGCATTCATCTTTAAAACCAGTCGATCATTTAGTAATCGAAAATGATGGAGAATATAAGAAAGTGCGCTCATTTGAACCATTAGATTATAAAACAGCAGATCGTGCTACATTAATTGATTTTATGATGAATGCTGGTATTATCGGTTTAGGTGGAGCAGGATTTCCAGCTTATATTAAGTATAAGTTTGCGAAAAATGTTGATAAATTAATTATTAATGCAGTAGAATGTGAACCATTTATTACTGCCGATTATAAAATGATTCAAGCCCATAAAAATGAATTTGTGACAGGTGTATTAGCAATGAAAAAAATGGCAGAAGCAAAAGAAGTTGCGATTGCTATTAAGAAAACACATCCTGACTTAATTGGTTTTGTAGAAGAAGCATTTAAAGAACACAGTGAAGTAAAAGTAGCTAGCGTTCCTGATGTTTATCCAATGGGATGGGAACGTGTACTAGTTCGCGAATTATTACATAAAGAATATGATAAGCTACCAGGTGAAGTTGGAGCTGTTGTCAACAATGCAACTACGGCTATAGCGTTTGGAGAGGCTTTAACAACCGGTACTCCGATAGTTGAGAAAACGTTGACAGTATCTGGTACTGCAGTTCAAAAACCGATGAATGTAAAAGTAGCGCTTGGAGTGAGTGCTCATGAAGTAATTGAAGCTTGTGGTGGCTATACTGCTGAGAATGTAAAAATCATTGCCGGTGGTCCAATGATGGGAAAAACTATTGTAAACGACAAGTTTGTTATTGATCGTAATATGAATGCCTTAACGATTCTTGAAAATATCCCATTTAGTAGTGTCGCTTGTCTTCGTTGTGGAAAATGTAGTGATCATTGTCCTTCAGGTTTACAACCAGTACGTATTGCACAAGCAGTGAAATTAAAAGACACGGCAAGCATGCAAAAACTAGGTGCGATGGATTGTATTGAATGTGGTTTATGTACATTTGTATGTCCTTCACGCTTAGATGTAACAGAAAATGTACGTAAAGCAAAACGCGCTTTAGCGTTAGTAAAGAAGTAGGGGAGGAGAATAACATGAAATTTACATTTAATGTATCACCTAACTTACGTCAGAAACAAACTACACAACGTATTATGTTTGAATTAATGATGGGGTTAATGGTTGTATTTGCGTTCTCACTATTTTATTACAATAGTGCCTACGGAATTAATTATGCGTTACAAGCGATTAAATTAATGGCAGTATCAATTCTTGTAGCACTCATAACCGAGAGTGCTTGGGCATTCTTTATGAAAAAGAAAAATGCCTTTACGCTAACTTATTTAAAGTCTTTTTTAGGGGGATCTTTTGGACCGATAACGGCTGTTATCTTAACATTAATGTGTCCGATAAGTATTAAACCATATGCATTGGGAGTAGCTACTTTCTTTGCTATCTTCTTTGTAAAACTATTGTTTGGAGGATTTGGAAATAATATCTTTAATCCAGCTGCAGTAGGACGAGCTATTATATTTGCAACTTTTATGGGAGCGACAACTGATGTTATTACATCAGTAACACCAACAACTTTAATTGCTAATGATTTTAACTGGTTGGTAACAAATCCTGAAATGATTGGAAATATGATGAATCAAATTGGTGGGTTAGGAACTTTATTTACTGGATGGTATCCAGGAGCTATTGGAGAAACAAGTGCACTTGTGATTCTACTTGTAGGAGTTGTACTTGCTATTCGTAAGGTAATTGATTGGAGAGTACCAACAATTTATTTAGGATCAATTTTTGTATTGACAGCATGTATAGCGTTGATGCGTGGAGTGGGAAGTTATGAAGGTATACCAGGATTTATTTGGTATCCATTGGTGCATGTGTTAACAGGTGGAGTTGTATTTGGAGCAATCTTTATGTTAAGTGATCCTGTAACTTCTCCAACAAGTGCACAAGGACGTTGTATCTTTGCTTTAGGAGCAGCTATTATCACTGTTTTAATTAGAGTGAAAGCCAATCTTCCAGAAGGTTGTTTATATTCTATTCTAATGATGAATATGTTTACACCAATGATTGAAAAAGCCTTAGAAGGAAAACAATTAGCGTTACGTAAAAAAGCAACTATCATCTTTAGTTGTGTAGGAGTCATTGGTCTTGGAAGTGTGTTACTTGCAGGAAATGTTATTGAAGCAAAAGAACCAGCACCTAAAGTATATATTGCTACAAATGATAAAGATGTGAATAAATTTGAAGCAAAACTTGTAGGAAATGCTAAAGATAACGGTGATGGAACAAGTACTTATATTGTACAAGCACAAGGATATGCATCAATTGAAGATGCAAAAAGTTATAATACATTTGAAATTGTTGTGAATACAAAAGATAAGACAATAACTTCTGTTGTTCCTACGGTAGTAAATGATACGCCTCATCAAGGAGATCGTATTGAGAATAAAGCTTTCTTAGATCAATTTAAAGGATTAGATTTAACAAAAGACGTTAAAGTAGAAATAAATGATGCTGTTAGTGGAGCAACGTTCTCTTCAAAATCAACGCTTAGAGCAGTTGAAGAAGTTCGTAAAGCACTAGGATACTAGGAGGTAAGAACATGAAAAAGATTATTCATTTGACTGTCTTCTTAGCTCTTATTGCAGCTCTTGCAGGAGCTGCTCTAGGATTTGCGAATAGTATGACAGCACCTGTTATTGCAGCTAATGAATTAGAAGCTGAAAAAGTTACATTGAAGAAAATTTATCCTGATGGAAAATTTGAAAAAGTAGAAGAAAATGTTAGTAAAACTATTCAAAAAATATTTAAAGTAGAAGGAAAAGGTTATATCTTTAAGATGAAGGTATCTGGTTATAAAGATGGGACTTCATTCTTAGTAGCACTAAAAGCAGATGGAACAATTCAAGATTATGTAGCAATTTCAAATGGTGATACAAGTGGAATTGGTACAAAAGTAACTGAAGATGCATTTGCTACTTCTTTAAAAGGAAAAGATGCAACAAATAAAGCATTAGAAGAAGATACAATTACAGGAGCTACGATTTCAAGTAAACCTGTTATTCTAGGAATTCAAGAAGCAGCGAAATATCAAGCTGATCATTTGAAATAGGAGGAGCGATGAAAATGAATCGTAAAGAAAATTTTACAGCTGGTTTCATCCGCGAAAACCCTGTTTTCTCATTGTATTTGGGATTGTGTTCTACACTAGCCATCACAACAACGTTGAACAATGCCATTGGTATGGGAGTTGCGGTTATTATTGTTTTAATTATGTCAAACGTTTTAATATCTTTAGTACGTAATATTACACCATCTGAAATTCGTATTCCGGTATATATTGTAATTATCGCAACACTTGTAAAAGTTATTCAGATGTTAATTAAGGCATATGCGCCTAGCTTAGATTCTGCTCTTGGTGTTTTTATTCCTTTAATTGTTGTAAACTGTATTATCTTAGGACGTGCAGAAGCCTTCGCTAGTAAGAATGGAATCTTAGATTCTGCTTTAGATGGATTAGGTATGGGATTAGGATATACGGCAAGTATTATTATTATGTCATTAATTCGTCAAATCTTAGCAACTGGAGTTATCTCATTTGAAAATCCATTTAATGCAGCACAAACATTATTTGCATTTCGGATCATTCCAGAAGATTTCACGATATCAATGTTTGCTCAACCATTTGGTGCGTTCTGTACCTTCGCTTGTTTAGCAGCAGGACTTGCAGCTTATAAAGCACATCAAAGTGAAAAAGCAAAAGCACTAACAACTAAGGAGGCGAAATAGTTTATGAACTGGAGTAATTTATTTGTTATGTTAATTACGTTTGTTTTCATTAATAACGTCGTCTTAAATCAATTTCTTGGTATGTGTCCTTTTATGGGTGTATCTAAGAAAAGTAGTAGTGCGCTTGGAATGGGAGCGGCCGTAACCTTTGTTATCGTAATCGCTTCAATTGCTACTTACACACTATATTATCAAGTATTAACACCATTAAAATTAGAATATATGGATTTAATAACTTTTATTCTAGTAATTGCGGCTCTAGTACAATTAGTAGAAATGATTATTAAAAAATTAAGTCCAGCACTATACAAAGCATTGGGAGTTTATCTTCCTTTAATTACGACTAACTGTGTTGTATTAAATGTTACATTAAATAATATTACCAGTGGTTATAATTTTGCAGAAATGTTAATGTATTCATTCGCAATTCCAGTAGGTTTTACGATGGTACTTTATATCTTCTCTACGATTAGAGAGCGTTTAGATGCTTGTGATACACCATTTTCTTGGAGAGGTAATCCAATTGCATTAATTGTAGCGGCTATTATGGCACTTGCATTTAGTGGATTGATGGGATTGGTTTAATATGGAACTTTTAATGCCAGTTATATACTTAGGAATATTAGGTGCTATTTATGCATTAGTTTATCATTTTAATCATAAGACACCACTACCTAAGGGTTGTGAAAATTTAAAAGCAGAGTGTAAAGGCTGTCATGATACAGCTTGTTGTAACAACCCTGCTCATGATGAATAGAAAGGGGTTGTAAATATAATGGAAGCTGTACTGATTGCTGTTGTTATGATGCTTGTATTAGGAGCGATTCTAGGACTTGGATTAGGAGTAGCCGATCGTTTCTTAAGTGTTGAAAGTGATGAACGAATTGATAAAGTAGCTAGTATGCTACCAAACTATAACTGTGGAGGTTGTGGGTATGCAGGTTGTTCTGGACTTGCAGAAGCTTTAGTAAATGGTGAAATTAAAGTGGTTGGAACTTGTAAACCATGTAAACCAGATCAAAAAGCTGCAATTGCAGAATACTTAAATACGACACCTGGTGCAGATGGTACTTGTGTTGAAGTAAAAGCTTAAATATAAGAAGTTATGAAATGATGTCTGTTTCATAGCTTTTTTTATATACTTTGTTTATAATAAAAGCAGGTGATAAATGTGAAACAACAAAATGATTGGTATACAGGAATTGATCATCATCAAAATTTACGTGAACAAGATATCACGATAACGAAGATGTATATAGATCAAGAAACAAAACAAAAAGAACACGAACGTGTCATTTTAATTTATGTGTATGAAGGTAAAGGCGAAATCTGTATTAATGGGGTGATGTATCCTTTAACAAAAGGTTCTTTTTGTTGTTTATACATGCATCATTTTTACCATTATCATCATATTAAAGAACCAATTATTGCTATTTATATTGAATTTTATATAGGACTATTCATGTATATGTGTTGGGAAAAACATCCTCAACATGCCAATGCAGCATTGATGTATGATACTGTACCCCTTATTCAATTAGAAGGAAGTAAACAATTAAAAGTGGAAGCATTGGTAGAAGATATTTATCGAGAAGAACAAGAAAAAAGATTTAATTCATTGAATATGGTAACCTATCAAACCCTTTGTTTACATAGTCTGCATTGTCGCTATGCTTTTGAAGGTATAGAAGAACATCAAGATCATGCCCAAATATGGAGTATTATTGTGAAAATAATATTAGCTACTGGAAAAGATATCATTTTAGAAGATATGGCAAATGAACTTCATTTAAGTAGCGCGTATGTAAATCAAAAGATAAAGGAGGCATGTGGATACACCTTTTTTCAACTTCAACAATGGGGAAAGGTAGTAAATGCCTGTGCTTTGTTACACTACTCTGAATTAACAATGGCTTATATATGTGATTTATTAAACTATTCATCGATGGAACATTTTTATCGGGTGTTTAAACAATATACCAAAATGACGCCAAGAGAATACCAATATGCTTATATCGAAGATAAGGAATTGGTGATGTATCAAGCTAGTTTTGGATTGCAAATACTACAGTACATTCATTTGCATTATAGTGAGGCATTAACAAGTGAAAATATAGCCAATGAATTACAAATGAAAGAGTATACGTTAAAAGAGATTTGTATTCACTTATTTCATCAAAGTATCAAGGAATTGATTGAAGAAACAAGAATAACTTATGCACAGAGTTTATTACGCTCAACAAATAGTGCAATAACAAGTATTGTTAGTAGTTGTGGATTTGATTCTTTGGCAACATTTCAACGGATGATGAAAAAATATACACATCAAAGTGCGAGTGAATATCGTAAATCATTTTCTAATAAATAACAATAAAACTTATATATTTGAATATAATCTATAAAATGTAAGCGTTATAATATGCTTATAGAGAGAACAAGGAGGTTATATTCTATGTATGAAAATTTATTCTCGCCACTAAAAATCAAAGGTTTGGCTTTAAAAAATCGAGTGATTATGCCAGCGATGGGAACACGTATGGCTGATGAATCATCTCATGTTACGCAACGATTGATTGATTATCATGCAGCACGTGCAAAAGGTGGATGTGCATTAAATATTGTAGAAGTATCGAGTGTCCATACACCATCTGCACCAAGTTATTTTGTTTCTTTAAGTGAAGATGATTATATTGAAGGACATAAGCATTTAGTCGATGCCATTCATAATAATGGAGGAAAAGCAGGCGTTCAATTATGGCAAGGAAGTATTGCGGTATCCATGGATCCAAAAGCAAAAATGTATGTAGCTGATGATATGAATATGGGACCTTTTAGTTTACCAGCAATTACTCATGAGGAAATCCAAGAAATTGTAGAATGTTATGGAAAAGCTGCAAAACGTGCTTATTTAGCAGGATATGATTGTGTTGAATTCCATTGTGCTCATAACTATTTACCACATTCTTTTTTAAGTGGAGGATTGAATCATCGTAAAGATGAATATGGCGGTAGTTTAGAAAACAGAGCACGTTTTCCTTTGGCTTGTATTCGAGCAATCAAAGAAAATTTATCGGAAGCTATGCCAATATTTATGCGTATTGATGCCCACGATGATTACTTGCCAGGCGGATTAACAATTGAAGAAGTAATTGAGTTTTCTAAAATGGCGCAAGAAGCAGGTGTTGATGTATTAGATGTTTCTAGAGGAAATATTATCACAGCAGCTTCTTTATATGAAGTTCCACCAATTGATGTAGAACGTGGCTTTAACGTTGATAATGCAGCACGTATACGTGAGGAAACGGGAATGTTAACCATTGCTGTTGGTCGTATCAATACACCACAACAAGCAGAAGATATTTTAAAAGGTAATAAAGCAGATTTAATTGTCATGGGACGTGCACAATTAGCAGATCCTGATTTCTGTAATAAAGCTAAAGATAATAGAGATTGTGATATTGTACATTGTGTTGGCTGTAATCAAGGATGTTATGATGGCTTCTGTGATGTAGTGAATCGCCCATTTATTACATGTTTAAGAAACCCTATGATAGGACATGAAGGTGAAATTCAGATAGAAAAAACGACTACTCCAAAAAACGTTTGGGTAGTAGGTGGCGGCATGGCTGGTTTAGAGTGCGCTAAAGTGTTAAAACAGAGAAATCATAATCCCATCATATTTGAAAAATCAGAACATTTAGGTGGACAATTTATCACAGCAGGAGAAGCACCTCATAAAGAAGAAATGAAACAAGCAGCTATTTCTTTTGGAGAACAAATTGTTAACATGGGAATACCAGTTCGTTATAAAGTAACAATTGATCCAAAATCAATTGTTGAAGAGAAGCCAGATGCGGTTGTTCTCGCAATAGGCGCTAGCCCAATTGATTTGCATTTAAAAGGTAGTGATAAAAAATTAGTTACCAATGCTCACGATGTTTTAGATGGTAAAACGGAAGTACAAGGTAGTGTTGGTGTTATCGGTGGAGGATTAGTAGGACTTGAAGTTGCTGATTATTTGGTTAGTAAAGGGAATAGCGTAACGCTTATTGAAATGCTTGATCAAGCAGGTAAAGATTTAGGTAGTTTGCGTAAAATAGCAGTTATGACAAAGATGGCACAAGCCAAAGTAAACATACAATGTGATACAACATGTAAAGAAATAAATGAACAAGGCATACTTTGTGAAAAAGATGGTCAAGAAGTACAAATTACATGTGATAGTATTGTTATGGCTGTTGGTTCACGTAGTAATGACTCTAGTTCATTGATAGAAGCATGTAATACTGCAAATATACCATATTACGTAATTGGTGATGCACGTAAGGCACGTAGAGCGCTTAATGCAATTGAAGAAGGATTTCAATGCGCATTAGAGATTAAGTGAGGCAAATATGAATAATAGTATGTTATTTACTCCTTTAAAAATAGGAAGTATGGAACTTAAAAATCGCAGTTTTATGGCACCAATGTCATTGGGATATGAAAGTGACGATGGTACAATATGTCCAAAATTACAAAGTTATTGGTTAGCACGAGCCAAAGGTGATGTAGGTTGTATTATAACGGATGCATTATCTGTTGACCCTAATATTCCTTATCTAGGAAACACTTTGTTTTTACATGAAGGTAATTTAAAAAGTTATCAAACATTTATTGAAAAGGTTCATGCTACAGGTGCTAAAATAATCCCTCAATTAACACATCCAGGACCAGAAAGTGTCATTGCATTTCGAGGAATTGCTCCTCTAGCTAGTAGTTGTTACATCAATTCTATGGGACAAAAAACACGTGCATTAGAACTTGATGAAATACCAGGTATTATATCTTTATATGCGAATAGTGCATTACTAGCAAAAAAAGCAGGATTTGATGGAATCGAACTACATTGTGCACATGCTTATATGCTGTTAGGAAGTTTTCTCTCTCCTATGAGAAATAAACGTTGTGATGCATACGGAGGTTCTATTGATGGACGTGCGCGTTTGTTATTTGAAGTCATAGATGCAATTAAAGCATTGTGTGGAAATGAATTTCCCATTGTTTTAAGAATGAGTGGAAGTGAGAAAGACCCTCAAGGAAATACTTTAGAAGATATGTTATATTTAGTACCTCAATTAATTGCACATGGAATTGATGCCTTTGAAGTAAGCGGAGGTACACAATACGAAAGACCAAATAAAATTATTCCTTGTGATAACGAAGTACAGGGATTAAATGTTCCACAAGCAAAAGCAATTAAACAAATCTCAAGTGTTCCTGTAATCGTTGTTGGTAAAATAATAGAACCTTCTTATGCTGAACACTTATTGGATTCTAAAGTAGTAGATGGAATTGTCTTTGGACGAGCATTGTTGGCTGATAGTGATTTCATTAAGAAGTGCAAAACTAAAGAATATGATACAATTGCTCCTTGTGTAGCATGTGGTGTAGGATGCGTTGGTGAACAAACCAAACGAAGAAATGCATCATGTGTCATCAATCCTTCATTAGGAAGAGAAGATGAACTTGTATTAAACAAATGCGATCATAAGAAAAAAGTACTAGTTGTAGGTGGTGGTATTGGTGGTATGGCTTGTGCAAATGCATTGGCAATTAGAGGGCATGATGTTACGTTACTTGAAAAGAGTAAGTCATTAGGCGGACAACTAAAAGTAGCATGTATATCACCATATAAACAAGATATTAGTAAATGGATTATCTATTTGTCTAAACAATTAGAACTTCATAATGTAAAAGTAGAATGCAACGTCGAAGCAACAACTGATTTAATTCAAAATAGTCAAAGTGACGTCGTTGTGATTGCTACAGGTGCACGTGAAATTATACCTCCAATTAAAGGTATTGATCAGACAAAAGCCATTCGTGCACAACAAGTTCTAACCAAAGAAGTCGTTATTCTTGGTGGTAATGTTTTAGTAGTAGGTGGTGGTATTGTAGGTTGTGAAGTTTGTGAGAGCCTGCTTCACCAAAAACTAGGTGAACTACATATCACAATGATAGATATGCTTGATAAAATAGCAAAAGACATGGTACCTAGTAACTATGGCGGTATGATGGAACGATTGAATGCAGCTCATGTTCATTTGATGCCAAATACAAAACTATGCCAAGTGAATGAAGATTGTGCAACCATTGAACGAAATGGACAAAGTTTACAAATAGAACATTTAACACATATTATTTACGCATGTGGTTCAAAATCTGAAAATAGTTTATATGAAAAACTTAAAGAGACATGTCATGAAATTTATTGTATCGGAGATGCTAAAAATCCTGCACAAGCATTAGAGGCAGTGCGTGATGGGATTGAAATCGCGATTAAAATTTAGATAAAATAGGAAGAAAATCTTCCTATTTTTTTAAGATTATAAATAACGCAATAAGAAATCGCACATACTATACCTATAGAGGTGAAAGTGTGAATATTATACTACGAACATGGGAAGTCGAAGATGCACAAAGCTTACATGAGTTATCAATGCATCCTTTTTATATAAAGAAGAAAATTTGGAAGTATCTTTATCCTGATACCTTTTTACACGCAATATCCATTATCCAATTTTATCAGGGTGCAAATACACAACGTTTCTATTATCGTGCTATTGTATGCAATAAAAAGGTTGTAGGGTGCTTGCAATGTGAACGCAAAGAAAAGGAAAGCTGTGTTATATCTTATTGGCTTGCAGTACCCTATTGGGATAAAAAAATCATGCAAAAAGCAGTAGAAATTGTTTGCAATGAAATCTTTACAAAATGGGATATACTTGCCATATATGGCATAGTTGATAAGAAAAACATTGCTTCACAAAAGGTTTTAATTCATAATCATTTCATTAGAAAAGAGAATGCAGAAAATATTGTATTTATAAGATATAAATAATCGCTTGATAGAAAATGACAGATAATGAAAGAATTCTGAAAAATTTTGAAAAAAAGATATATTTTAATTTCTAAATAAGGTATAATAGGGACTAGATTGAAAGAAAGAGGGTACATGATATGGCTGTTAAAGATTTAATACTTCCAAAGTATTATGAAAATAAATTAGATATTATTTCAACAGAAATAGCAATTAAGTATGTAAAGGATTTGTTTGAACGTAGACTTGCACATCATTTAAATCTTATGCGTATTTCTGCACCTTTATATGTTAGTAAAGATAGTGGGTTAAATGATAATTTAAATGGTACGGAGCGTCCTGTCGACTTTGATATAAAAGAAATTACAGGCTCAGATATGCAAATTGTTCATTCCTTAGCAAAATGGAAAAGAATGGCATTAAAGCGTTACAATTTAAATGTTGGAAAAGGTATTTATACAGATATGAATGCCATTCGTCGTGATGAAGAACTTGATAATTTACATTCCTGTTATGTTGACCAATGGGATTGGGAAAAAATTATTGATCGTGAAAATCGTACCATTGATTTTCTAAAGATGAGTGTACGTAACATCATGAAAGCACTAAAAGAAACAGAAAAAGAATTGGATATCATTTATGAAAACTTACAACCATTTATTCATGAAGATGTATATTTTATTACTTCTCAAGAATTAGAAGATTGTTATCCAACGCTTACTCCCAAACAACGTGAATATGAAATTGTTAAAGAACATAAAACAGTTTTTATTATGAAAATAGGAGATACGTTAAAGAGTGGACAAAAACATGATGGACGTGCTCCTGACTATGATGATTGGGCATTAAATGGAGATATCTTGTTATATTATCCAATTCTTGATGCGGCTATTGAAATCAGTAGTATGGGAATTCGTGTAGATGCAGATTCTTTACGTGAACAATTAAAGAAAGCCAACTGTGAAGAACGCAGTAGCTTACCTTTCCATTCTATGTTATTAAACGATGAATTACCATTGACTATGGGAGGTGGTATTGGACAATCACGGATTTGTTTGATACTTTTAAACAAAGCCCATATTGGAGAAGTTCAAGTTTCGCAATGGGGTGACGAGATGGTAAAAACATGTGAGAAACATCACATTTCATTATTATAAAGGCATAAAAGAACTCGTTAATGACGAGTTCTTTTATATGCTAAGATAGTATTAAATTATATTAGAATTCTTTTTGATTAATAAAACGAATTGAAACAAAGAAAGAAAGGGATTCTATTATAATGAAAATAACCAAAATGAGTGGTAAGAAATAATCGTTGATTATAGAAAGCAATGAAGAAGGAATAGATAGATTTGCTTGTGTTAAGATAAAACCTAAAGCACTAATTGAAAGGAAAAAAGCAATAAACATATACCTAGCTTTTTCTGTTCCAAATTTAATAATACAAGGAATGATAAAGGCATTGATGATATTAATAACAAGATAGATACAAACTACAATCCCAATTAATTCTAATTTATCTGGATTATGAAAGTAAGAATTTCCCATAACCGTAAGCAATAAAAACGATAATAATAAACTTACTAAAATTGCAAAGAAAGATGATAATAATGAAATACTATATTTTTCGATAACGAAATCGAGACGTTTGATAGGTTGTGATAAGGCATAGGTTTCAAAGTGTGAAAGTTCATCATAGGCACTTGATGAAAGCACCAACATAAAAGGAGTCATACTAGGTAAAAAATTAAGAAAACCTATATCGTGATTTGATAATGCAAAGAAAATGGCCATTACAAAGAATACAATGAATATTTTAAGTTGTGATTGTAAATTATAAAAATCTTTTCTTAATAGACCTTTCATTTATTTGCCTCCTTTGATTTTAAATAACATAATGTCTTCAAGTGTCACATGGTCAAATACAGCGCTAGGAAATTGCTTTTGAACTTTTTCTTTATTGTTAATTAACACTTCAGCTCCAAATGAAGATTTACGAATACCTTCAACATCCATTGAGTCAATTTTTTTAGAAGATTCTTCATCAATTTTTAAAATGGCATAGTTTTCTAACAAGGCGTCTTTTTCTTCACTTAAAATAATTTTACCTTTATGAATAAAGGTAATGTAATCGGCAATCTTTTCAATATCACTAGTAATATGTGTAGATAAGAAAACACTATGATGTTCATCTTGAATAAACTGTTGAAAAATACTAAGAATGTCATCACGAACAATCGGATCTAATCCAGAGGTTGCTTCATCTAAGATTAATAGTTTAGGATGATGTGCTAACGCACAGGCAATCGATAATTTCATTTTCATTCCTTTTGAAAATTCCTTAATCCGTTTTTTGGTTGGTAAATCAAAGTCTTTCAAGTATTGATAGTATAGCGTGTTGTCCCAATGTGGATGAAAGTCTTTCATGATATTGTTAATTTGCATGGCATTTAAGTTTTCAGGAAAACTACTATCAGAAAAGACAACACCAATATCTTCTTTGATTGTTTTTTCATCGGTATGAATATCTTTATTAAAAATTTTAATTGTACCACTATCAATCTTTATTAAATTTAGAATAGCCTTCAGTGTTGTTGTTTTACCAGCACCATTTTCACCAATAAAGCCCATGATAACTCCTTCTGGTATCGAAATTGAAACATTGTCTAATGTGAATCCGTCATATTTCTTCGTAATGTCTTTAATTTCTAAAATTGTTTCCATCCTTACTCCTCCTCATAAATTAAAGTAATTAGTTCTTGTATTTCATCTTTACTAATTCCACTTTGTTTAGCAATACCACAGGCTTCTTGTATTTTTTCTTCAATTATTTTAAATTGTTGTTCCTTTAAAAATTCCATGTTTTTTCGTGCAACAAATGAACCTTTACCAGTGAGCGACACAATAAACCCTTCGCGTTCTAATTCCTCAAAGGCGCGTTTCGTAGTAATGACAGAGATACGTAACTCTTTTGCCAATAGGCGCATAGAAGGTAAAGGATCACCTTCTTGTAGGGTATTGTTCATAATCATATTTTTAATTTGTATGACAATTTGTTCATACAAGGGTTTATCGCTCGTATTACTAATTAGAATATGCATATAAGACACTCCTTTATTGAATATTGTATATATTCAATATATACAATATACTATTAGAGAAACTACTTGTCAATATTTTTTTATAAAAAAAAGAACTTCGCGAATGAAGTTCTAATGTAGGATATGATAATTATTTCACGCTACACGTATCAATGATAGTTTGAATAGTGGTCGCATCAGGATCTATATAAATTGTTTTATAGGTTGATAAGGAAACAAGACTACCTTTATTACCTGGAATCTTTTTTAATTGTTTCTGTAAACAATAGTTTACGGGAACACTAGAAGAGTGTCGTCCTTGAGAATACCAAGCAGCAAGCAACGCCGCGCTTCTTATAAGTGACTCACTTAATGTATCACTATTTACGATAACGTGTGAACCGTGAATGTCTTTGACATGGAACCACGTATCATTTTTACGTCCTAATTTCCATGTAACATAATCATTTTGAAGATTATTTTTTCCAACATAAACTAAGGTATCTTCAATTTTAAAGGTTTCATAGTGCGGAAGTTCTTGTTTCTTTTTCTTTCTTATTTTTACTTTCTGTGCTTTTAAATAGCCTTGTTTTACAAGCTCTTCACGTATCTCTATCGCATCGGCAATACTCGCTTGTTCAAGTTGTACCTCCATGGTTTCAAAGTAATGAATTTCACTTTCACATAAGGAAATTTGTTCACTAAGAATGGATTGTGCGCGTTTGGCTTTATGGTATTTTTGATAGAATTTATTGGCATTGTCTTTGATACCAAAACGCATATCTAGTTGAATTTTAACATTTTCTCCGTTTTCAAAGGAAGGTAGTTCTACAATTGATTGTTTATCAATTGTATCCATATAAGCAAATAATAAATCTCCGTATTCACGATATTTTTCACAATGATAGGCATCTTCTAAGGATTGTTTTAACTTAGGAAGTTTAGAAACGTTCTTATGTAGTTCTTTACGAACAGTCCTAAATAAATCACCACTTTGTTGTTTGATACGAACTTTTTCTTCTTTTTCATAGAAAAGAATATCCATCCCTTTCATTAAGGGATATGTGCGCGTAGAGACTTCTAGATGGGTTAAAGGAAGTACATGGAATTGTGTTGTATTGTTACATTCAGAGATATATAAATTGTGAGAAGCTTTTATGATTTGCATGACATCATCAAAGCTTTCTCCTTGTTGGATACGATATTGCATTTCTTTTGATAATAAAGGACTAAATCCATGAAACTGTTTTGTAAAGGATTCGTCTAAATCGATGCTTGTATATTCATAAGGATTTTGTTTATCGGTATGTGGAGCTGGTAAAACAAAGAGTGCTCCTGGATGAATGGTACGTTTGTTGTTTTCAAAAGGAGGAATTCGTTTTAAGGCATCAATGATTTTTCCTTCTTCATCCACTAAGATAATATTGGCATATTTTCCCATAAGTTCAATATACAAATGTTTGGTATGAATATCACCTAATTCATTACGTGCTTCTATTTCCATATGTAAAACACGATCAAGACCAACTTGTTCAAACATGCGAATAATCCCACCATCAATTTGTTTTCGTAGCAACATGACAAAGTTTCCAGGTGTTTCTAGTGTTGTATACGATTCATTGGTAATATGAAGACGATTATATACACTATGAAGAGATACCATGAGTTTTTGATTACCTTTTTGTGTACGTAAATTAAAAAGAACTTCATCATTGCTAATCTGTTGTATTTTTAATAATTTAGCAGGTATATAAGTATTTATTTCTTGATACAATTGTTGCAATAATAGACCATCTAGTGCCATTTTCTCACCTCAGTGTTCCTATTATAACACAAAAGCAACACAATCTTTTTAAAACATGTTTGACATCCTATCTTTCTACTAGTAAAATAAATATAAGTAAAGTTGAGGTGTTCTTATGAAAAAGGGATTGTTAATTATTATGAGTGGACCTAGTGGCGTAGGGAAAGGTACTGTTCGCAATTATTTTATGGATGATGAGTCTTTAAAACTTGCGTATTCTATCTCAATGACTACAAGAACACCACGTGCACTTGAAAAAGATGGAGTAGACTATATCTTTACAAGCAAAGAAGCGTTTGAAAAAGCAATTAACGCAGGCGAGCTGTTAGAATGGGCAGAATTTGTAGGAAATTACTATGGAACACCACTTGCACAAGTAGAAAAGCTGCGTAATGAGGGTAAAAATGTATTGTTAGAAATAGAGGTTCAAGGAGCAACACAAGTACGTGAGAAGTGCAGTGATGCTGTATCAATCTTTATTATTCCACCTAATATGGAAGAGCTAGAAAAACGTATTCGTGGGCGTAAGAGTGAAGCTGAAGAAGTTGTACAACAACGCTTAGCAAAAGCTAGTAAAGAGATGCAATTAATGAACAATTATAAGTATATTGTTTGTAATGATGATCCAAAGCTTGCAGCTGACTTGATTCGCTCCATTATTAAACGTAATATGGAAATGTAAAAAAGTGCTATATTGAAGGAATTATCTTCAATATAGCACTTTTTGTTTTAAACGATTCCTTGATCAATCATAGAATCGGCAACTTTAATGAAACCAGCAATATTAGCACCGGCCATATAATTATCACCAAGTCCATATTCTTTTGCGCTATCACTTACGGTTTTAAAGATGTTTTCCATAATTGCTTTTAGTTTTTCATCTACTTCTTCAAATGTCCAAGACAGACGAGCAGAGTTTTGAGACATCTCTAATCCACTTGTCGCAACACCACCTGCATTACTTGCTTTACCTGGTGCATATAAGACTTTATTTTTTTGTAAGAACTCAATTGCATCAGGAGTAGTTGGCATGTTCGCCCCTTCACAAACTGCAATTACACCATTGGCAACAAGCGCTTGTGCATCACTTAAGTGCAATTCGTTTTGCGTAGCACAAGGAAGTGCAATATCACAAGGCGTATTCCAAATACTTTGAGAATTATTGAAAGTAGCACTTGTTACACTTTTAACATAGTCACTAATTCTTCCACGTTTTCCTTCTTTGATATCTTTCATAATAGCTAAGTCAATACCATTTTCATCAACTAAATAACCAGAAGAATCACTCATAGCAATGACACTAGCACCTAATTGCATTGCTTTTTCTGCAGCGTAAATTGCCACGTTTCCACTTCCGCTAACAACGACTTTTTTACCTTCAAAACTTGTGCCTTTAGCTTTTAACATAGCGTTTGTAAAGTAACATAAACCATAACCAGTAGCTTCTTTTCTAGCTAGTGAGCCACCCCAGTTTAATCCTTTACCAGTCAATACACCACTAAATTCATTACGAATACGTTTGTATTGTCCAAACATATATCCAATTTCTCGTGCACCTACGCCAATGTCTCCTGCAGGAATATCAGTATTAGGTCCGATGTACTTACATAATTCACTCATGAAACTTTGACAGAATCGCATAACTTCTCCATCACTTTTTCCTTTAGGATCAAAATCACTACCACCTTTACCACCACCCATAGGTAAGCTAGTTAAGGCGTTTTTAAAGATTTGTTCAAATCCTAAAAACTTAATAATACTAATATTAACACTTGGGTGAAAACGTAATCCACCTTTGTAAGGTCCAATCGCTGAATTGAATTCAACACGATACCCTCTGTTTACTTGTAACTTTCCTTGATCATCAACCCAAGGAACACGGAACACGATTTGACGTTCTGGTTCAACAATCCTTTCAAATATTCCTTGTTCTATATATTCTGGATGCTTGTCCACAACACTTTCTAGTGACAACAATACTTCATCCACTGCCTGAATAAATTCAGTATCATTTGGATTGCGTTTTACAACGGCTTCTTTGACAAAATCTAATTTCATTTTGAATTCCTCCTTTTGTCTGTATACATTATATACGGATTTTATTAAAATGAAAACAAAAAAATGCAATTATTTTCATTATATGTAAATATATTCATGAAACAAAATGTAAACATCCTATTAGCTTCCTAGAGTATATGTGTTAAATAAAGAAATAGAACACTTATTTATCGTCTTATTTAGCGCTTTATTGGACGTTTTTATTGGTATAGTAACTAGGGTGATAATATGAAGCTAACAGCTCTTAAAGACGGTGAAAAAGCTATTATTAAGGAAATAAAATTAAACAAGAAAGATCAACAACGATTGTTTTATATGGGTTTTTATATAGGTGCAAAAATAGAAAAGATAAGACAAGCACCTTGTGGCGATCCTAAACTTTTTTTTCTAGCGGGTAATCAAATAATCTTAAGAAAAAAAGAGTGTATGAAGATTGAAGTTGATATCATATGAAACAATATACAATAGCATTTGTTGGAAATCCAAATGTTGGAAAGAGTGCTTGGATAAATGCATTAAGTAATGCAAATTTTAAAGTAGGTAATTGGCCAGGAGTTACCATTGAAAAAAAAGAGGCAAAGGTTACTTGGTTTGGCAATGAGTATCATTTGCTTGATTTACCAGGAACGTACAGTTTAGAAGATAGTGATAATGAAGAAAATGTTGCCGCTCGTTTTATAAAAAATGAAACGATTGATTTATTTGTAAACGTTGTGGATGCGACCAATCTTTCTCGTAATCTAGTACTCACACTCTGTTTGCGAGAATTACAGATTCCTATGATCCTTGTCTTTAATTTTATGGATGAAGTGGAAAAATATCATATTCAAATAGAAGTAGGGAAGTTAGCACGACGTCTACAAATTCCAATACTCGCATATAGTGCGTTTGATAAAGCGCATATAAGTTGTGTACGTGATGCCATTATAAAACATTGTGCAACAAGTGTATTATATTATCCCTTATTATCAAATGCATATTATGAAATCTATGTTGATGTTTATAACTATATGGAAAAACACGTTGTAAAGTCGTTTACGATGAATGAGAAAACACTCCATACGTTATGTATGCAGTATTTGTATGAAGATGAAAAAGTAATTCGTCAATTAAACAGTTGGAATATTGACATGATTGCGTTAAGGCAGATGAAAAAAGAACTCAATCGTGAAAAGATGTTATATGATAAACAAATGTGTATTGATTCTCTGATGAACTATGTACGTGAAGATAAAAATATGCGTTATGCTCTTTCTAATAAAATTGATCAGATAATCTTGCATAAAGTTTTTGGATTGCCGATCTTATTTATGATTTTTTCAATTCTTTTATTGTTTGTATTTCAAGCATCTGCTCCATTTCATGATTACATTATGTTCTTAATAAACGATATTGTAAGTAAGTATGTTGGATACATGTTTTTATATGCACCAACTAGTATTCAAAGCTTTGTGTTACAAGGCATCATTTCAGGAGTAGGAGGTGTACTTAGCTTTGTACCTTTGATGAGTTTTCTCTATTTAGGATTATCACTACTAGAAGAAAGTGGATACAACGCTAGATGTGCTTTTTTGTTAGATCGATTTATGAATACTTTTCATCTAAGTGGAAAAAGCTTTGTGGCTCTTTTACTTGGTTTTGGTTGTAATGTACCAGCCATTTATGCCACAAGAACGTTAGATAATGAAAAACAAAAAAGATTAACAGCCTTGTTAATACCCTTTATGTCATGTGGGGCACGTTTGCCAATTTATGTTTTATTTGCGACAGCTTTTTTCCCCAATAAAGCCTACCTTATGATTCTTAGTGTATATGGGATTGGTGTTTTTATGGCTTTATTATGCGCTTGTCTATTTTCAAAGTTAACATCATTTAAAGAAGATGCTCTCTTTGTTTTAGAATTACCACCTTATCGAATGCCTTCTAGGAAGGTTGTAGTACATAAAGTAAAAGAAGAAGTAAAGGCATATGTAAAAAAAGCAGTAGGTGTTGTTATGTTAGCGATGATGATATTATGGGGGTTCACTTATTTTCCAAGTGGGGATAGTAATACAAGTTATATCGCACGTGGTGCAAAAGTTTTCGTACCAATATATGAGCCATTAGGTTTTGGAACACGATGGGAAAGTATTGCGGCATTACCAGGAGGGATTATCGCAAAAGAAACAATTATAGGTTATTTTGATACATTAATGAGCCAAAATGAAACACAAAAAGATGAACATATAGAACCATTAGAAGATCTAAAAGAAATTGGTTTTAGATTTATAGCAGCACTGCGAGATAGTGTACTAAGTTGCGTTCGCTTTCATGTTCAACTAGAGCCTTCTAGCAATCAACAAGTACAACAAATACAAAGCTTATGGACTGATGATGCAGCACCTTTGCGGGCCTTTAGTTATATGGTATATGTATTATTAAGTATTCCTTGTATTATGAGTTTACAAGCCTTGTATCATGAATATGGATGCAAATTATTACTCGTATCACTCATAAGTATGATGATAATTCCCTATATTGTTTCACTTTTTATCTTTCAATTCTTTTCTTTATTTATCTAAATATCCTAATTCATGAGGAGAAGTAGTGAGAAATCACTACTTCTGGTTTAAAAAAAGGTAAAAAAAGATTATAATGAATAAGTAACCATTTAAAAAAGGAGAACCCTATGGCTAGAGTAAGTGAACATTTCTTAGAACATTATGATCCAATTTTAAAGCAAGCAATTCATAAACCAATTCTATTTGTAGTAGATATGATTGAAGGTTTTGTTAATGTTGGTGCGCTTCATGATCAAGCAATTCAAAGCGTGACACCTTCGATTTTGAAAGTACTTGAAGAAGAGGATGCACGTGTTATCTTTGTGGCAGATTCTCATCCACCTAAAACAAGAGAGTTTAATTCCTATCCAAGTCATTGTGTTATAGGAACTAAGGAAAGCGAAATACTACCAGAATTAAAAAAATATGCTTATGAAGTCATGCATAAGAATAGTACCAATACTTTTACTTCTCCAGATTTTCAAACGTTTTTAACCCAACGTATAGATGCATATGAAGATATTATTATAATGGGATGTTGTAGTGATATATGTATACTACAGTTTGCTTTGTGTTTAAATGCTTGGTTGAATGAGCATAATGAGACTAGTAAACGCATTATTATTCCAATTGATTGTATTGAAACGTTTCATATTGAGGGAGTACATGATGCTATGGAACATAACGAATATAGCATAAAGAATATGGAGAGTAACGGTATTACTATCGTAACCCACATTCAGAAGGGATAAAGAGGATGGAAGGATTAGATTATAAGTATGATTTTAGAGATGAACGAAACTTAAGTTTGGTAATGGATTTTTATGAATTGACAATGAGTCAATGTTATTTTAATTCTGAAAATAAGGATCGAATTGTTACCTTTGATTTATTTTATCGTCAGAATCCAGATGGTGGTGGATTTGCGGTTTTTGCGGGATTAGAAGAAGTGATTGGCTATATTCAAAACTTACACTTTAATGATCATGACATTGCTTATTTACGTTCTTTAGATAAATTTTCAGATGAGTTTTTAGACTATTTAAGACACTTTATCTTTAAAGGAGATATTTATGCGATTAAGGAAGGAACACCAGTATTTCCTTATGAACCACTCATTCGTGTAAAAGCTAATATTATTGATGCACAAATTATTGAAACGGCAATGTTGTTATGTATCAATCATCAAACCTTAATTGCTACAAAAGCACGTCGTATTGTGAAAGCTGCAGATGGACGTGCTATTATGGAATTTGGAGCACGACGTGCACACAACTTTGATGCTGCTAATTATGGTGCTAGAGCGGCGTATATAGGAGGAGTTGCAGGAACGGCAACTACCTATGCGGGTGAAAAGTTTGGAATGCCGGTTTTAGGGACAATGGCACATTCTTTTGTACAATCATTTGATAGTGAATATGAATCTTTCTTAGCGTATGCGAAAACATATCCAGATAGTTGTACGGTTTTATTAGATACTTACAATACGTTAAAGAGTGGTCTTGTCAATGCTATAAAGGTAGCAAAAGAATATTTAGAACCCAATGGATATCGATTACAAGGCGTACGTATTGATAGCGGAGATATGGCATACTTATCAAAAAAGATTAGACTTGCTTTAGATAAAGCAGACATGCAAGACTGTAATATTGTAGTTTCAAATAGTTTGGATGAATACCTAATTCAATCATTAATTCAACAAGGCGCTCAAATAAACAGTATGGGAGTTGGAGAAAACCTTGTTTGTAGTAAATCGACACCAGTTTTTGGTGGCGTTTATAAAATGAGTTCAGTTTTTGAAAACGAGACCATGATACCAAAGATTAAAGTTAGTGAAAATGTTGAAAAAATAACGAATCCCGGATATAAAGACTTATATCGTATTTATGATATAGAGAGTGGCAAGGCGTTAGGCGACCTTATGAGTATTCATGGAGAAGAATTAGATACACATAAAGACTTGGTAATCTACCATCATATGAATAGTTGGAAGAATAAAACAATTGCGCAAGGAAGCTATCGTTTAGTTGATCTTTTAGTACCTATCTTTATCAATGGACAACTTGTTTATGATGTACCAAATCTTGAACAAATACGTGCACATAGTGAAGAAGAATTTACACATATGTGGGATGAAGTCTTACGTTTTGAGTATCCTCAAACCTATTATGTGGATTTGAGTAAAAAATTAATGGATTTGAAAACTAAAATGTTGGAAGATGTAAAGCATGTCTGAAAATGATTTATAAAAAGATATGCCCACTTACTATGGAAGCCTTAATTTTATTGTAGAAATATAGAATCTAGTAAAAAAGAACATTACTGAGATGTTCTTTTTTGTTGTTCTAATAAACGTTTTTGTTTCACTAAATCATCCATGACATCTTTACATTGTTCAATTTCGTAATCAGGTAATAGAACATTTGTAAGAAAAAGTTTAATGGTTTGGTAACATTCCCAATTTACTCCTTCATCCATAAATAAGCGATGGTGTCCTTCATGCAGAATGATTAAGCGTTTCTTGTTATGAGGAATCTTCGCAAAAGCATGTGTTGAACTCTTTAATGAAATAACTTCATCTTCATCACCATGTAACAGCAATACAGGACAAGTGACCTCACTAATATATTTCTTTAAATTTTTTATCGTATCGCTAAAAGCAGCATAAAAACTAGCAGGAAGCACGATTTCATCTTTATCTTTTCTATCTGCTGACCATAAGTTAACTGCTGTTTTTGTGATGGCACCGGTAATCATATCCATATTAACGTAACTAAAGGCAGGAGCAAGTAAAACTAATTTTTTTACATCACAAACACTTGCTAAATAAGAGGCAATGACTCCTCCCATTGAAAAACCGACTAAATAAATATCACGATTGCTATTTTTATAGGCATCTACTTTTTCTTTGGCGCGTGCTACCCAATGCATCCAGTTATTGTCATTTTCATCAAATAAATCATACATATCGAACGTAATGATTTCAAAACCATCTTTTTTACCCCATAAAACAAAGTTATCAAATTCATGCTTTCTTCTTCTACCATAACCGTGAATCGTTATAATAATGGGAGGTAATGGGACAAAGTCTTCTACTACATCAACAGGTTTAAATCTTTGCTTTAGCCATTCAAACATTAAAATCATTCCTTTCGTAATCCTATTATATCATAATTTCATTTCCATTTTGATTCGTTTTGCATTATAATAGAAGAAGACGCATGAGGTGAATTGCTGTGGAACAAAAAGCAACGTTATTAATTAAAAACATTGAAAAAATCTATACAAATGAACGAGTACAAGGCAAAAGCCTTGTACTTACTTGTGCTTTTATTGCGATTCATCATGATATTATTTTAACTTGTAGCTGTGGTGATTTTAGTTCTTATGTGGATAAGGACACGCGCATTTTAGATGCTAGAAACCATATTGCAATACCTTCTTTTATTGAACCTGATGCTACATTATCACGTTCGTTGAGAAGTACGCTTGCTAAAAATGAGTTTTATATGAATTATATGCACACGGGGACTTTAAGTATTCATGTGCGTCATGGAAACATAAATAAGCTATTACATAAAAACTATCATTATGAAATACTTGAAAAAAGAGAAGAAGATGAAACAATACCAATTGTTTATGCTTTAGCAACGATGAAACTTGAAAAAGGAAGCATCCCAAAATCTTTTTGTATTAGTTGTCAAGATGCTCATGTTTCTATGCAAAACCAAATGTTAGCTGCCCAAATGTTAGCACTAAAAGAAGAAATAAGTGCACTTACTTTATTAGAGGCATTAACACTAAATCCTGCAAAACGCTTAGGATTAACGCAACAAGGAGTCTTGAAAAAAGGGAATATTGCGAATATCTTAGTGCTTTCAGTATGTGATATTCATACCTTCTTTTATAGCATGAACCAGCATCAAATATCACAAATCATTCATAAAGGCGTACGTATTTATCCAAATTTACTTGTTTAATAGCATGATTCGACAAGTTTTATACCACTTATCATATAATATGTATAAGAGGTGAAGATAATGGAAATATTACAATTTGAACATGATAAACACAAAGTCTTATTAACACAGGATTATTGCCCAAATCAAGCAATGAAAAATGAATTTCAAACACTTTTTTTTACTTGTAAACTAGCTAATATTGAATTGGCTGGGAAAGAATTAAAAGACTTTATTGTAGATGATGGTGCACAATTTTTAGTGTTACATGTTCGTATTAAAAATATTACAAATGAAATATTAGATATGTATAAAGATGATTTTATGATTTCTTTTGATGATGAAGGCCCCTTTGAACCAGAAAACAACTTTGGGGTAGAACATCAATTAGCTGATGAATATGCATTGAAACCTCAAGAAGAAATCAAAGGAAATTTAATTTTTATCATTTCAGCAAGTGCAAAAAAGATGGTCTTTACGTATACTGAGTATTTTGATGATGAAAGTGAAGGAAAAACCTATAAACTAAAATATAAATTAAACTAGAGGCGTAAGCAAGAAAGCTTACGCCTCTTCCTTGTTTTGATAAAGAAAATATAGTACTATAAGAGAACGACAGAAAGTGGTGTTATTATGTTATATATTGTTGGTTTAGGAGCTAGTGATGAAAATCAAATACCTTATGGAGTAATTAAAAAATTGGAAGAAGGACTTCCTTTATACTTGCGTACACAAGAGCATCCGATGGTATCCTTTTTAAAGCGTAAAAAGATTCCTTATACTTCTTTTGATGATGTCTATGTTGCTAAAGATAGCTTTGAAGAAGTATATGAAGTTATTATTAATACGTTGAAGGAAGCAAGTAATAAGCGTGATATTATCTATGCAGTACCAGGGCATCCTAGCGTTGCTGAATATGCAGTAAAAGTATTAATGCGTGAAAGTAACGCCGTCATCGTTGGCGGACAAAGTTTTTTGGATAGCATGTTTGCTTCTTTAAACATTGATCCTATTGATGGGTTACAGATTATGGATGCTTTATCATTTGATGTAAATAAGGTGGTTAAAGGAGTGAATTTAATTGTTCCTCAAGTATTTGATCAGTTAAGCGCTTCGGATTTAAAACTAGATTTAATGGAATTGTTTGATGATGAGTATCCTGTTTGTATTGTAAAAAGTGCAGGAAGTTCTCAAGAACAAGTACAATGGATGCATTTATATGAACTTGATCGTAGTTTTGAACTAAGTAATTTAACAACTGTATTTGTACCAGCAAGTGCTGAAATACTTTCATCCTATCAGATGGAAAAATAAAAATATTTTAAAAAAAGAAAAAATAGGTATTGACGTAACAAAAAAAATGAAGTAACATAAAACCATATTAAAGGCATGGAAGAGAAGAGTAAATAGTAAAACTTTCTTAGAGAGTTCTCATTTGGTGAAAGAGAATAAAGAAAATACCTATTGAAAATGGTCTTGGAGTTGCTTAGTCGAAACGCTATTGTTAGATTAAGACGTGTTCGCCCGTTAAAGCGATAGAGTATAACTTAGTAATAAGCGTACTTGATAAGGTCTATTTTGTGAAGAATAGATAAACTTAGGTGGTAACACGAATTATAACTTTCGTCCTATATGGAGGAGAGTTTTTTTGTTTAATTGGAGGTAATTATGATACAACTAAAAAATGTAAGTAAAACATTTACGACAACAAATGGAAACGTGCATGCTGTCAATGATGTAAATTTAACAATTAAGAATGGTGAAATATTTGGTATTATTGGATTTAGTGGTGCAGGGAAGTCTACACTAGTACGTTGCATTAATTTACTAGAAAGACCAACACAAGGCTCTGTATTCTTTAATGATTTGGATTTAATGCAACTTTCAAATAAAGAATTACGAGAAGTAAGAAAAAAAATAGGAATGATTTTCCAACACTTCAACCTAATGCAAAGTAGAACAGTCTATCAAAACATAGCATTTCCTTTAAAAAATAATAAATGTTCAAAAGAGGAGATAGATAAGAAAGTATCATCATTATTAGAACTTGTTGATTTAGAAGATAAGAAAGATGCTTATCCAACGCAATTAAGTGGAGGACAGAAACAACGTGTTGCGATTGCACGTGCACTTGCCTATAATCCTGAAGTCTTATTATGTGATGAGGCAACAAGTGCTTTAGATCCACAAACAACAAAAAGTATTTTAAAACTATTAAAACAAGTAAATGAAAAACTAAACTTAACCATTGTTTTAATAACACATGAAATGAGTGTGGTTAAAGAAATTTGTGATCGTGTAGCGGTAATGGAAAATGGTAGCGTAGTAGAAGAAGGTAGCATTTTAGATGTCTTTATGAAACCACAAGAACAAGTGAGTAAGGACTTTATCGCAACGACGAGTAATATGCAACGTATTTATGAATTAGTAAATGAAAATAGTCCAATCACACAACTAAAAAAAGGACAAAAGCTTGTTAAACTAAACTATGATGATGTAAATACAAGTAAAGCTCTTATATCTGAAATATCAAGAGAGTTTTATGTGGATACCAACATTATCTTTGGAAATGTTGAAATCATTAAAGATACACCACTTGGTGATTTAATTGTTATTTTAAGTGGAAAAGAACAACAAGTTGATGAGGCAATTGCTTATTTACAAAAGCATGGCGTTAAAGTGGAGGTGATTTCATCATGTTAGAATTTTTAAATCAAATCATGCCAAACATTATGAATAAACTTCCTGAATTTGGAAAAGCGATTATTGATACGTTTTTAATGTTAGGAATTACAGGTTTTATTTCTTTAATCTTCGGTATCTTGTTTGGAGTTATCCTCATTGTTACACGTCCTCATGATATTTTAGAGAATAAAATTGTATATTTTGTCCTAGGTAAAATTATTGACTTATTAAGGGCCGTACCTTTTATTATTTTAATCTTTTGGTTATCACCGTTATCACAAGCTATTATGGGAACGAATATTCAATTAAAAGGAGCCATTATCCCCTTAATTGTGGGTACAGTACCATTCTTTGCAAGACAAATAGAAAGTGCCTTAGCACAACTAGATCGTGGTCTTATAGAAGCTAGTCAAGCTATGGGATGTTCTCCTATGGAAATTATTGTGCAAGTATATTTAAGAGAAAGTATTCCAAGTATTATTCGAGCAACTAGTATTACGCTGATTGCTTTAATTGGTTATATTGCTATGGTTGGAGCCATTGGTGGTGGAGGTATTGGAGACTTTGCAATTCGCTATGGTTATAATGGATACCAACATGATGCAACATTTGTTTGTGTCATCGTATTATTACTAATTACATCTTGTATTCAAGGTTTAAGCAATATCTTAATTAAAAAGACAACACATTAGAGGTGAGTGTATGAAACATTTATTTAAACAAGGAAGCCGCATTTGTCGAATGTATAGGTAAATGCAGCAATTCATATAAGATTAGATTTACGAAAACCAATTGAAAGAGGGAAAAGAAAATGAAAAAATTATGTTTAAGCTTTATTGCAGTAGGAGTTCTTGCAGGACTTAGCGGATGTGGATCAAAGAGTAATAATACAATACGTATTGGAGCTAGCACAACACCACATGCTGAAATTATAAAAGAAATTACACCAGCATTAGAAAAAGAAGGATATAAAGTAGAACTTACAGAGTTTACTGATTATGTAAAGCCAAATCAAGCCTTGGTTAATGATAACTTAGACGCTAACTTCTTCCAACATAAACCATACATGGAAGAATGGGCTATAAAAGCAAAAGCAGAAGATAAAATCACCAGTGTTTTTGCAGTTCACTTTGAACCATTAGGTATTTATTCTAACACAAATAAAAACTTGAAAGATATTAAACAAGGTGCCAAAATAGCTATACCAAACGATCCTACAAATGGAGGACGTGCTTTACAGTTGTTAAATGCAAATGGTGTTATTTCATTAAAAGATGGATTGGGAATAAAAGCAACAAAAAATGATATCACTGAAAACAAACAAAAAGTAGAAATTATTGAAATGGCTGCTGAAGCTTGTGCGAAAAATATTAGTGATGTTGACTATGCAGTAGTAAATGGAAATAATGCTTTATTAGCAAAAATTAGTGACAAACTAATCATTACAGAATCAAAAGAAAGTGAAGCAGCACAAACATATGCAAATATTATTGCAGTTCAACCAAAACACGCTGATGATGCAAAAATAAAAGCTTTAATTAAGGCATTAAATAGTGAAGATGTAAAAACATTTATTAATGAAAAATATAAAGGAATTGTTGTTCCTTTAGTACCAACTAAATAAGAAAAAGCGGAGTACTTGATCAAAAGAGTGCTTCTTTTTTCTATAGATATCTTAAGATTGCGATTTTTGAGTGGTTTTCTTTTGCATAAAACAGTATAATATATTCAAGCCAGACAAGGAGCGTATAGATAGATATGAAAAACTATATACAGAAAAACAAATTTTTTATCGTATTATTAATCCTCCTTATAGGAATTTCAGTTTCATTAGGAGTATATATTATTCAAAAAGATACAGTAAAAAAGAAACCTACAAGTAACAATCAACCCATTGTTGATAATGGAACAGATACAACAACTAAAGAAGCAGAGATTAATGGGTTTGATTCTAAGTATGATCGTAGAACAAATCAAATCAGTGTGAGTTGGCAATATTCAAGTAATGCGTCTCAAATAGAAAGTGTGAATCTTTATTTGAATAATAACTATGTAGCAAATGTATCGAGTGTTAGCTATTACAATTTGGTTCAAAATGTATATAACTTTCCAACTGGAAATAACATCATAACGCTAGAATTGATTTTAAGCGATGGAAAGAGTATTAAGAAAGAAAGTAACGTTTTTGTTGATTACATTTTATCCGCAAAACAAGTTGTATCACAAAGTGATAGTGCAACTAAAGTTACTTTAGAATACGTGTATGATAAAAATCAACCAGTTGAAATTCCCAAAATATTATTTATTAGTGGTGATATCATAACAAATCCCATTATAAATTACGTAACTACGGAATATAAAGAAAGTGGAAATCTGATGACTGCGAGTTGTACTTATGAATTTATTTGGGGAGAGACACCTGTTGAATATCAAACATTTGGTGTTCGTTGGAAATTTGCGGATATTCAAGATAGCTTTGATTTTCAAGCAGTAAAAGGAACTAAAAAAGCGGACTAGGTTTCGCTTTTTTGTTGGGCTAACACATACTATAACGACATTGCTATGGTATAATTAAGGGAATAAGAAAGGGTTGATAGTATGTATGAAGAACTAAAAAAAGTGATTGCAGAAAGTGATAATATTGTATTTTTTGGAGGAGCTGGAGTGAGCACAGAAAGTAACATTCCAGATTTTCGTAGCCAAAGTGGTATTTATAGTAAAAAGACATATCCTTATCGAGCAGAGACGATGATTAGCTCAGATTTCTTTTATGAACATCCTGATGAATTTTATGATTTTTATTTTCATGAAATGATTTATGAAAATGCAAAACCTAATCAAGCACATATAGCACTTGCTAAACTAGAAGAACAAGGGAAATTAAAAGCAGTCATCACACAAAATATTGATGGTTTACATCAAAGCGCTGGTTCTCAAGAAGTACTTGAATTACATGGTAGTGTACACCGTAATCGTTGTCGTAAATGTCATGCTTTTTATTCGTTAGAGGATATGTTAAAACAAAAAGACAGAGTACCTAAGTGTAGTGTTTGTGGTTGTACAATTAAACCAGAAGTTGTTTTGTATGGAGAAGGATTAGATCAAAGTGTTGTAGAAAAAGCAATTTCTTATATCTCAAAAGCAGATGTTTTGATTGTGGGAGGAACGTCTTTGGTTGTATATCCTGCAGCAGGCTTATTACGCTACTTTAGAGGCTCAAAACTCGTTTTGATTAATAAAGAGTCCACTGATATGGATTCTAATGCAGATATCGTTATTCATGAACCTATAGGTAAGGTGTTGGGGGAAAGCGTAAAGTAAAAGCAATTGTTCTTTCATGAACAATTGCTTATTTTCTTTTAATGGTTGTATAAAGCAACCATAAACCAAGAGCCACTGCTGTTACATATCCAATAAAACCAATCGCAGGAATACCAAATACTTTTGGTGTCATATTCGTCGTACAAATAAGTGAAGATGCAACCAATAATCCTGTTGAAACAATACCTACAACAAGCTTGTTCACCATATGATTAATTCTTGTTAAAGGTACACTAGAATCCATAATCTCTAAATTAATCTTTAAACGACCTTTGGTGACCATGCGCATAAGTTCACTTAAACGAATAGGCATATCTACAGTTTTTACTGCACTATCTACCAGCTTTTTACTAGTGTTTGTTAACTCTTTTTTGATATCCATTTTTTTAAATAGATGCTCAGATACATGTGCTGCAGCTATTTGAATAATATTTGTTTCTGGATCTAATAAGGTCATTGTACTTTCCATGGTAACTAAGCCACGAGCAAGCATACTAATACCTTTTGGCATAGATATACGATGTGCATGTGCCACACCAAAAACTTCTTGAATTGCTTCTCCCAAATGAATTTCATTTAGGTTTAAGTTAATATACTTTGACATGAATGTTTCCATATCATCATAAAGTGCTGAATAATCAATATGATTATCATGGACACCTAAAGTAAGTACTACATTCACCATTTTTTCTGTATCATTTTCACTAATTGCAAGCACTGCATTCTTCATTAAATCTGAATCACTACGATGTAAAGTGCCCATCATTCCAAAGTCTATCCAGACAATTTTACCATCACGAATACGCAAGTTTCCAGGATGTGGATCTGCATGAAAGAAACCATCATCAACAATTTGCTTAATATAATTTTCAGCAAGTTTTGAAGCAATTTCTTTGTGGTCATAACCTTCTTGTTTTAAAACATTAAAATCATCAATAATATAACCATCAATATATTCCATTACTAATACTTTACTCGTTGTGTAATCAATTTCTATTTCGGGATAATCAATATAGTTGATATCAGCGTTTAATGTAGCGAAATTTTGAGCAAAACTTGCTTCGTTAAGAAAATCCATTTCTTGTTTTGCTGTAAACCAAAACTCGTCTAATACAATGTTAATATCAACGACACTTCCAAGTACTTCTGATAAACGGAGTAATTTACTAGCTCGCCTGATTAAGGATATATCACGTTCCATCATTTCGTAAATGTTCGGTCTTTGTACCTTTACAACAATTTCTTGATGATTTTTTAAAGTTGCTTTGTGTACTTGTGCTATTGAAGCAGAGCCTAAAGGCTTTACTTCAAAGCATTCAAATACTTCTTCTAAAGGACACCCATATTCTTCTTCGACTACTTTTTTTACATCAGAAAAATCCATCGGTGCAACATTGTCTCTTAGCTTAATTAACTCTTTACAATAACGTTCACTAAACATATCCTGACGTGATGCCATGATTTGTCCGATTTTTACAAAGGTAGGTCCTAAATCTTCGATGATTTTTCGTAATGTTACAGGGTCAATACCTTTTGTAATATGATGCTTTTTTAAGATACTAAGAATCTGGGCTAGGCGACGTTTACTGCTTAAGGGTTTATGTTCACTCTGGTTGTTCATTCTCCATACCTTTTTGCAGTTCATCAATTTTTGCTTTCAAGAGTTCTAAATCTTCTTTACTCACTTTTTCAAGATCTTTACTAATCGCTTGCGTATCTGCAGGAGTTCTTAGTTTCTCTTTGATGTTATGTTTTAATTCTTCATTTAAAACTTTTCCTTGTTCAACTGTTAATTCACCTTTTTTAACAAGTTGTTCAACGACATCTTTTGATTTTTCAGCAGTGGATGCAACTGCGCCTACTCCTGCAAGTAAGATTTTTCTTAAATCATCACTAATGTTGTTCATATAAGTTCCTCCTTATGTATAGTATTATAGTACCACGAAATGCAAAAAAATAAATGATTTTTAGAAATATATGCGATTAATTATAATTCTTAAAAATTCTGAATTATGATTAAAATTAATTGTTTTTGTTAGTTCCGAATGATACAATAACAAATATGACGGAGGCTAGGTATATGAAAAAGGTTTTAACATGTATAATGTGTTGTTTTATGTGCATTGCTTTAACGAGTTGTAAAAACAGTGAAAAAAGCGCACCTAAAGAAACAACAAAGTTGTTTTTAGATGCATATAAAGCAAAAGATGAAAAGAAAATAAAAGAGTATTCTGAATGGGAAGAATATAATGTAAAAGCATTGAGTATTCAGGATAGCGATTATATTGAAGGCGTTGATAAAGAGTTACAAAAGCAAGTTTACGAAATGATGATGGATTTTGATCATCATGAAGTCAGTGAAAAAATCGATGGAGATAATGCAAGTGTTAAAGTAGAACTTACTATTTATAACTTTGAAGAAGCTACGAAAAAGGGAATTGATGCTGCAACTTTAAAAGCTGAAGAATTGAGTAAGAGTGTAGAAATTACTGATGCACAATTAGAAGCTGAAATTAGTAAGATTATGTTTACGCACATGAAAGAATCTAAAAAGAATAAGAAACAAGAAGTTACGATTAATTTGAAGAAAGTTAATAACACTTGGAAAGTATCGAATAATAATGCGGATATTCAAAATATATTGAGTTCTAATATGCAAAACATTACTCCTAAAAAATAGAAGAGAAATCTTCTTTTTTTATCATTAATTGTCAATTTTTGATTGTTTAATTAATGAATAATAAAAAAAAGCCGATAAAATCGGCTTACTTATTTACTTGGGGCGGCTGATGGGAATCGAACCCACGAAATGACTGGACCACAACCAGTTGTGTTAACCACTTCACCACAACCGCCATAACTTCAAGCGTGTTTTATTATAGCTTGTTTTTTGATATTTGTAAATACTTTTATTGAATTTTGTATCAAATATTGTTATAATTCGTAACAAGGAGTGATTCCATGAAAAATATAGCTTTAATGTGCGATTCTAGTGCAGATATTACGAAAGAAGAAGCAGAAAAATTAGGTATTCATGTTCTTCGAATGCCAATTTCAATTAACGGGCAAGAATTTATTGAAGAAGAGACAATTTTTGATGAAGATATAATAAAAGCATTAAAGCGTGGTGATGGTGTTAAAACTGCACAGCCAATTCTTGGTGATTTAGCTATTATGTGGAAACAACTTTTAGAAACATATGATGAAGTATTTTATATTCCGCTTTCAAGAGAGCTTAGTGGAACTTGTAGAGTGGCGTTAGCTATGGCACAAACCTATGAAGGTAAGGTGTATGTTTTAGATTCTACTTATGTAAGTTATCCTGTAGTTCATCAATTATTGATTGCTAAAGATATGTTTGAAAAAGGGTATGATGGAGCTAGCGTAAAAAAGAAGTTAGAAACAGAAAGTGATTTATTCGCTATTTTAATACCAGAAACGCTAACTGCCTTAAAAAATGGTGGGAGAATTTCGCCAGCTGCTGCATCTCTTGCGGGTTTATTAAAGATACAACCTTTATTGAAAGTTGATGAAGGTGCTATTGATTTAGTAGATAAAGTAAGAACATTAAAAAAAGCTTATAGAGAAGGAATTCGCGTTGTCATGGATGGAATTGATCCAAATGATTATGATTGGATGATTATGGATGCATATAATCGTGAAGTCAGTGATGAATTAAAAATTATATTAGAAGAAGCAACACAATGCAAAGTTGAACAACATGTTTTTAAAGCGGTCATTATGTCGCATACGGGACCTGGAACAATTGGCTTTGGAAGAATGAAAAAAATAAAATATTAATAAATTGACTTTTACATAAATATCTGTAAAATAAGGTACGTAACCTTGGAGAGTTGGCCGAGCGGTTTAAGGCACCATCTTGGAAAGGTGGCGTAGTG
>JAVWIF010000014.1:18637-38881 GCA_036639635.1 Longicatena sp. | reverse complement strand
CTATACTAATTTATGAAACGATACAATTTGATTTATATTCTTTGCATCTTTTTATGGTATACTATTTTCAAGAGGATAACATCATGAAAACATATTATAAAATCAATGAGATTTCTAAATTATACTCCATCGGACAAGACTCGCTTCGCTATTACGAAAAGCTAGGAATTCTTCATCCTATGCGCGATAAAAATAATTACCGTCAATATACCACCAACGACATCTATCGCTTAAACATGATTCGTGATTTAAGAAACCTAGGTTTTAGTATGGAAGCAATTCGTGAGTATATCAATCATCGTAGTATTGAACACAGTTTTGCATTAATGGAGAAAGAGGAACAAATCATTGATCAAAAAATTAAAGAACTAAATGCTATGAAAAAAGATATTCAGCATCGAAAGACATCCTTACACGCTTCCTTGTCTTTCCCTTTGCATGAGATGCAACTTCTAACATTACCCCAGCGAAAATATGTTACACTTAAAACTGATACGTTACTCGACAATACAGAGTTTCAGCTTATGAAGTTAAGTAAAGAATATGAAACCCATATCTATACCATTGGAAACTTTAACACCGGATTTTTCTTAGATATTGAAAATCTTGACACTATTCATCCAACCTCTGTCTTTATCTTAGGTGATTCTTTAGAAAGTTATGAATATATATTGGATGCAGGGACTTATCTAACCATGTATTATAAAGGAATGCATGATACGAGTTATCGTTATTTAAAAGAAATGATTGCCTATTGTCATCAACACCATTATGAAATAGAACCCATTGTCATGGAGTTTTTTGTTATTGATATGCATGAGACAAAAAATAAGGAAGAATATATTACCCAATTACAAATAAAAGTAAAGAAAACATAGTTTTCTTTACTTTATTTTTGCCATCAACTCTTCAACAAGTCTTTTACTAACCACATCATAATCACTTTCGTGAGGAGTAGGAGCATATGCATAATTAACTTTTGCGATATTGGTTGTTGGATCCTGCAACCAATCTTTACAAGAAGAATGAACTTGGCTAATATGTGTATAGTCCATTAATTCATTTACATTGCTAGCATTCATACCACTTCCCGCAAGTATTTCTATTTTATTGCCATAACGTTCCTGTAACTCTTTAATCAAATCTTTACCATCCATAGCCTTTGGTTCTAATCCACTAGTTAATACGCGTTCTACGCCAAGTGAAATCAAAGAATCCATCGCTTGATAAGGATCCTTAACACAATCATAAGCACGATGAAAAACTGCTTCTTTATGATATTTATGAATAAGTTCTACCATTTCTCTTGTCTGCTCTAATGCAATATTACCTTCTGCATCTAAACAACCAAAGGCAATCCCATCTGCACCATTTGCTAACATTAATTCAGCGTCCACCAACATACTTGTAAAATCATCATCATCGTAACAAAAACCCGCTCCTCGAGGACGAACCATCGTAATTACTTGAAGAGATGTATTATCTTTTGTTAACAACAAACTTCCTAACGAGGGTGTTAAACCGCCCAGATATAAACTACTATTTAATTCTACACGTTTAGCACCACCTAAAGCCGCTTGTAAACAATCATAATAACTTCCACAACATATTTCTATTTGTTTCATTGACTAACCCCTCTCTTTACATGATGTAAGTATACCTTATTTTGCTAACTTATAAATACTTAATGCATATATTTTAGCATTATTAATGATGTCTTTTATATCCATCCATTCGTTTGGATTATGACCAATTCCTTTTTGTCCAGGAAAACTTGGTCCAAAAGGAACAATGTTAGGCATCGCTTTGGCATAGGTACCACCAGTTGTTGTTACAGGCGTTCCATCACAATGCATTACACTCTCATATGCACTCTGTAATTGTTTAACCATAAAACAATCTTTATCAAACTTAACAGGGTTATAGTTATGAATCAACTTTAATGTCAATTTTTCACTTAGCTTCGTTTCAATCTGTTTTTCAATCTCTTGTAACGTACACACCGCCGGATAACTTAGGGTAAACCCAAATTTCATAGTAGAATCCTTAGCTTTCAACTTTGTATTACGAATTTGCATTTCTCCAAATTCATCATCCATATAATTAATTTCTAAGCGATCTCCATTACTTTTACTCTCTAAAAAGTATGTTGTCACAAAATCAAAAAAAGAAGTTATATCTTTCTTATCAGCAGAAATCATGAACACTGCTCTGCCTCTTTCCCCATAAACTACAGGATATTTGCAATCTGGTGTCCATCCCATGATAGGTGCTTTTTCTTTAGTCAAATAATATGTTAAATCCTCAAACCCACTTTCTTCATCAGTTCCAAAAATAATTCGTACTGGTTTTGATAGCTTTATACCCAATTCCTTAATTGCATATAAGGCATATAAACAACTCATAATAGGTCCTTTATTATCTAATATACCTCGTGAGAAGATTCTACCTTCATCATTTACATAACCACTAAAAGGTGGATGTGTCCAACCAACACCTACTTCTACCACATCTAAATGACCAATAATACCTATATAATCTTCACCTTCACCATATTGTGCGTATCCAATATAATTATCGATATTTTTTGTTGTGAACCCTAAAGAACTTGCAATACTCAATGTTTTATTCAATGCCTCTTTAATCCCTAAGCCAAAAGGGGCATCAATACTTGGTGTACCTTTAACACTGTCAATCTTCACTACTTCTAAAATCCCATCAATCATCATATTTGCTAATTCATCAATTTTATCTTGTATTATTTTTTCCATAGTTTACTTAGTTTTCTTTTAAAGGCGCCATTCTCGTCTTCATATAATTATCTAACCACTCTTGTGTTGCGACCTCATGAACATTTTTACCATTTACATTTTTCGTTAAATAAACAATAGGTTTTTCTAATTCACTTGTTGAAACAGCAAATGAGAATCCATCAATATTTGTTGCGACTCCCCATTCCCCTTCATTATTCATCGCAATTAAAGATAAGTCTCCTGCTTTACCTCTACGCTTAACAAGTTCTTCATCTAAAGCATTTACTGCAATATCACAAGCTTCTTGTGGATGCTTCCCTTCTTTCATTAAACGAACAATTTCATAAGAAATGCAGCCTTTCATTAAGTCTTCACCAAGACCTGTAGCACTTGCTCCGCCTATATTGCTATCTACGTAAAACCCAGATCCACAAATAGGGGAATCTCCAACTCTTCCTTTTTTCTTCATAAATAATCCAGAAGTACTAGTAGCCGCACACATATCACCTTTAGTATCTAAACAAACCATACCTACTGTATCGTGCCCTGAATAAGGTTTAATCTCTAATTCTGCGACTTCTTTAACTCTATTTTTATAATGAATTTTCGCACGATCTGTTAACATATTTTTACGCTCAAATCCTTCTTTATGTGCATATTTTTCAGCGCCTTCACCAACTAATAAATTATTTACCTTTTCCTTACTTAAACGACGTGCAATACTAATTGGGTTCGCAAAATCTTTAATAGCACCTACTGCACCCATATCAAATGTTGTACCATCCATAAAAGCTGCATCTAATTCTACTTCCATCTCTTCGTTTGGTAGTCCTCCATAACCCACAGATTTATAAAAAGGAAAATCTTCTACTGCTTTAATCGCTTCTTCAATTGCATCACCACTGCTGTAACTATCCTCTAACATTTCACTTGCTTTGCTAATTCCTTCTACTGCCATTCTCCATGTTGCTATAATACCCCACATAGTAATTCTCCTCTCTGTTTATTCAACGTTTTATCAAGTTAATTATAACTAAGTTTCATACAACTTCTGCTAAAAAAATTTCCTAAGTTCTAGGAAGTAACAAAAAAGCAGAAATATGTTATATTCCCCATACTTCTGCTATTTAAATTATTTAACAAATCCAAACATATGATCTTGATGCAGTTCTAATTCATCTAAGATAATAATCTCATGTTCAGCAAGTTTTCCTACATAATTACGTTCTCCATCATTTTCAATATCTTGAAGTACTATTTCAAGCTCAGCACGATAATGTTTTAAGTTATCATTAACAATCACAACATCTCCACGATGGAATTTAGTATCCGTATGTTTTCTATAAGGAATACTTTCTTTTCCAAAAGTAAATCTAGGCAATGTAGAACGTACATAGAAATCACTATAATCCCCACGTCCGCAATGTGGTGAATTAAATAAGATATCTTTTTCTGTTTCACTAATATTTTCATCTAAATCTAAGCGCATCATTGTTTTCGTTGTATCAATTTGCGAAAGTGCTTTTAATTCCTCTTCACTCGCAAACGTGTTTCCAATTAAAATATCATCAATTAACTCACATGCAAGCATATGGCGTGCCTGTAAATCAATTGGTAAATTACGATGAATTTCAACAGTTGGTAACCCTGCTGAAACAGGCCAAGGACCAAATGTATTCTTTTCATTACTAGATACAAATGCTGCAGTATGTAATCCTAAATCTTTCCATTTTTCATTACACATCATAAATAAATCCCAACTAATTCCACTATATCTTTGTGGATAAAAATTATGACATACACACATGTTATGAATATCAGCTCCATGCTTCAATAAGAAATCAATCGTTGTATCTGCACTCCCATTAAATTCTATTTTAATGCCATATTGATTATGCGTAATTGCACGATCTAGAAAGTCATCAAAGTGACCATCTAAGCGAATAATATCAACCTCTAATTCATGAAATGCTTTCAAATCCAAAGGAGTAGCACCTAATACTTTAAATACTTCTGGATTTGTATCAACAGCAACTTCATATCCTAATTCATGAGCTTTCTTCATAAATGTACCAAACTCATCAAAAATCTTATCTTTATCTTGTGCTACTGATAGTAAACAAGTAAATATTCTTGTAAATCCATATTTTGCTCCTAATTCCATATAAGCAAAATCTTTCTCTCTTGTTGAGTGTTCTGGGTAAATACTTAATCCTAATTTATGCATTATTTTTCCTCCAAAAAAGATGAGTCATGCTCATCTTTTAATCTAATTATAGCAAACAGCTTTTTTTAATTCAGTTGTATCAATATTTTGATGTAAAGCATCTGCAACTTTGCACATATTGCTCAATGCATCATTCAAACCTGTGCCACCTTTTTTAGGTGTTTTTACAATTAGAATAGAATCTTTAAATTCTTCTATTATTGTTTCATTTTCTTGTGACATTGCAGCCAGAGCAGGAATATCTGTATGTTTCATAATTTCACTACAAACATGAGCTGACATATCTGCAAAATCTGCATAATTAAAAGCGGGTCCACACATAACAACATCGGGCTTTAATTTATTAACCATCCCAACAAGTTTACGAGTTACTTCCTCTTTATTCTCCAAATACGTACCATTTCCACAGTACAGACATGCTAAAATTTTTCCATCAATTTTTTTAAGAAATTGTTCCATCATAATAGCAGGTCCTACTGCATCTCTTTGTACTGACAAAGGAATCATTTTATCATCTTTTGTTCCAGCACCAGCCTGTATTTGATCATATATCATAATTATTTTCATAAGTATATTTCCCTTTCGACTATTTCTACATCTTTTTATAAATCATCAAACGACAAATCATCTAAATTAATATCATCACCATCATCATGTATTGCAGCCACTGCATTTGCTTCATCATTCATATATTGTTTGTCCATTACTTTAATGAATGGCATATAAATGAAGACGCCTAACACCAGTAACCCAGCTTGGAAAAGAGCACCAACCCAGTTAGTAGCTAATAATCCAGAAATGATAACAGGTGTTGTCCATGGAATATTAATTCCATTACACATTGGGAATAAGCCAAAATCCATTGCGAAATAAGTTAAAATAATATTAACCATTGGTACCAAGACAAACGGAATAACAATTGTTGGATTTAAAACAATTGGTAATCCAAATACGATTGGTTCATTAATTCCAAAGATTCCTGGAATAATAGCTAATTTACCTAATTCAGTAATACGTTTTGATTTACAGAAGAATAACATGGCAATTAAAAGTGAAAGTGTAGAACCACAACCACCAAATGTTGCGAATAAATCTTGGAATTGTTGTGTAATAATATGAGGTAATTCTTGATGAGCTTTATAAGCTTCTAGATTCTCTAATCCTAAAGTAGTTAGAATTGGATTAAATACAGCACCTACTACTGATCCTCCATTTACTCCAAAGAACCAGAATATGTGTAAGAAGATATAAGCAATTATCATCGCACCAAGTGTATCGCCTAATCCTAATAATGGAGTTTGTAAAAAGTTGAAAATAAATGTAAATGCATCTGTGTTACAGTAAGCAAATAAAGAGTTAATTAAGAAGAATACGCTCATAACAATACCTGCAGGTATTAGCGCTGCAAATGATTGAACTACAGTTGGTGGAACACCAGCTGGCATCTTAATTGTCCATCCTCTTCTTTCAACCCATGAATAAATGTGAACAGAAGAGAATGCACAAATAATACCCACGAATATTCCTTTTGCCCCTATCCAGCCAGTTGAAATACCTCCAACAGTAGCCTTAATTCCTTCAACATTTAATGCAGCACCAGTTGCATCAATCAATGATTTTGCTGAACCTGTTACAACATAAGGCATTAAAATAAACCATGCCATTAAGGTAACAGCTGCCCCAAATATAGGTGTTGTTTTCATTTGCTTTGCGAATGAATAACCAATACCCATTGTCGCAAAGACTGCCATAATCGTGAATGTAGCATCTGCTGGTTTCGCTATTAATGCAGATAATGTTGTACCTGCTACTTTTGTTCCTTCTAAGAAATCTGTCCATGCTGTAATTGGAAAGTTACCAATTAAAAGGAAGATCGACCCAACAATCAATAATGGTGTTGACACTAAGAAACCATCACGAACTGCAATTAGGTATTTGTTACGACCAATAGCTTCTGCTAATGGCATCATTACTTTTTCTAATTTTTCGAACATTTTTTTCTCCTTTTCTATTTCTTCTTTTCTTTAATCAATTTTATTGCAAATTTTAAAACTTTTTCTCCATCCATCATTCCATAATCGCCTGAATCGATTAACCCAATAGGAATTCCAGTGGAACCAAATTTTTCTACTGCTCCGTTGTATAAGTATTTCACTTGTGGTCCTAGTAAAATACAATCAGGATGATCTCTTTCAATGATTACATCCATTTTATCGAATGGATGAGCTTTAACCTCAATTGGAAGATTATGCGCATTTGCAGTTTCTTGCATTTTACTTGCTAACATACTTGTTGACATACCTGCACTACAGAACAAATAAACTTTTTTCATAGACAAACATTCTCCTTTCTTTATCTGCGAACATTATAACCGCTTTCATTTTTATTTTTCCTTTAATCTTTTTCCTAAAATTAGGAAAGAAACTTTATTTTTTTTCTAATGCTGTAATTCTCTTATAGCTATCAATCAATTCATTTGCAATAATATGGAATGCTTCTGCACTCATTAATTGATCTTCTGCATGTATCAATAATAAACTAGCATTGACACCATTTCCATTTGCTTCTTCTTGGATCAACTCACCATGAGTACAATGTCCTTGGTTAAAGCTTTCAATTCCTTCTTTCATCAGTTCTTCAGCTTTCACAAAATCGCCTTTTTTAGCTTCTTGAATTGCCTCAATATAACTGCTTCTTGCAGTTCCTACTGATGAGATAATTTTAAAACATTGTAATTCTAAGCCTTCCATATAAAATTCCTCCTTTTATAATATTTATATGATATCGTTATTTCCTATTAATATTAGTAAGTATATTTCCTAATTTATAGGAAATTAGATGCTTTCATTTTGATGTTCTTCCTCTTCAAATGCAATGACCTTCGTTTTTGCTAAATAATCGTGGAACATTCTTCGACTATTAATCTTTAATACTAAGAACCCACTACATACACTAATCGCTAATCCTACATACATTAGTATACTGATAAAATTAATATTAGTAGCAAGTGACAACATAGAGTGTAATATTCCACTTACATTATATAAAGCACCTTCAATAATAATAATTCCAATGACTTGACGAATAATCAGTGTAGAAAGCGTAACTTCTTCATTGTTTTTTTGAACAATTTTAAAGCCCATCATGCGTTTTCCGATTGTTTGTCCTCGGTGTATTTTCCAAGGTATCACAACATAGTAGAATAATGCAAATACAGTTGATAAAAGACCTGCTAAATATGCTTTTGATGTAGATACTTGTCCTGCAATATACATCACATTGACACCAGCCATTTTATCCATATCTTTTGTTAACAATAACCACATAATACACATAGGTAGCATTGTAAACAAACTTCCTAAAAACCAGTCAATTACATATGCAAAGAAACGTTTTCCATTGTTTACATCACATTCGCTATTGTCAAATAATGTATATAATCTTACAAATAAACTCATAATTTTCCTCCATTAATTGTTTAATATTTGATTAATAAAGTCTTGATGATCCTTTGCTTCTAATAAATTTGAAAATTTACCAGAATTATTAACCACGCCACTTAACCAATCAAAAAATACACGTAATAATTTTCTGTTACCATCTTTAATAGCAAGAAGAATAACTAATTTTACCTCAAAATCTCCCCATTTAATTGGTGTCTTTAATGTTGCTATTGAAATACAAGAAGTATTGGCTGCGACATTAAATGTATGAGGTATTGCAAATCCAAACACAAAAGAAGTTGCTGACATGCTTTCTCTTTGTAAAACACTATCTCTAAATTCTTTAGGAGTATATCCTTCTTTTTCAAGATGGTTACACATGAACGTGATCATTTCCTCAGGGGTATGAACGTCCAAAGATTTATAGAAAAATTGAGGTTTAATCAAGTCAACAATCATTTCTTCAAATTCTGCCTTATTTCTAATTTTATCTAACTGATTTAATGCCTGAAATATTCTACTTTCATCTTCATAATTTACAAACAAAGAAATTTGAATTGTCAATATATCCAAACTATGTTGTAATGGGAGTGTTGTTAAAATCAAATCCGGTTGAATAGTTTCGACATATTCTTCAACAAACAAACTTAAATGTTCAACCACTTCCATTCTTTCAGAAAATCTGTTTTCAATTTTTTGGACACAAAGTTTGCTTAATGCTTGATCATCTGGATAAATCATCAATATCTTATATTTACTCGATTCACCATTTCGTTCATACGCACTTCCTAAATGAAGAGCAAAAAAGCCTATTTCATTCTCTTTAATATGTAAACTAGTTTTTTCATTCAAAAATTTCCCTACACTAACTGCCATTTCAAATACTAACGGATATTTCTTTTTAATCTCTTGTAAATATACATTATCAACGTCCGTATTTTTTAGTTGTCGCTCAATTAGCGCTTGTAAATGCAGTTGAAGTCCGATTTTAAGTTCCGTATCTTTTCTAAAATCAATATCAAACATTTCATAAATATTATCTAATACTTCTTCTATCATTTGAGAAACATTAAAATCTCGGTTTTCTATTTTAATACAATCTTTCGCATACTCTTTACTTTTTTTACCTAGCAACAACAAAGCCATTAAACATAATTCATCATCCACAATCTCAATACGGATTTTATTAGAAACTAAATGGAAGAAATCCTCCGCTATATGATATTCAACACTTCTTTTGAGTTCTTCACTCTTCCGATTAGTTTGCATATAATTGTGATGAATCATTCTTTCAATTGAAACACCAATATGCATCATTAATAAAGGCATTGACATTTCTCTTATATGAAAATTATATTTTCTAATAACTTGGTCTAGAATATCTTTGACTTCTAATAGATCAAAATCTTTATAAAGCGAGGCAAGTTTATTCATATTCAAGAAATTACCTTTTGTTTCTTCCGTTAGTAATTCTTTATAAAGCTTTCGTTTACTCTCTTCGCTTCCCTCTAAATGAATAAAATTTTTAGATCTTATTAAATTTAAATCTTTATGCGGTTCAATCATTTTCTTGATTTTTCTAATATCGTTATCAATCGAATAATCACTCACAAATACTTGATCTTGTAGATTTGAAATACTTAACTCATGTTGTTGAAACAACAATTGTTGAATAATATAGATACATCTTTCTTGGGGTGTTTGAGCAATTGGTTGCTTTATTTCAATATTCAATGTACGTAATGCTTCTTGATTTAAGTGATACCCATAACGTAGATTGGATTCAATTAATACATCTTTATAAAAACGATTAATCGTATCCATATCAGAACGTATCGTTCTATCTGATACATCTAATAGCTTAGAAAGCTCTTTCCCTGTTATCCAATCATTTGAATCATTCATTGTCATGATGATTCTTTCTTGTCTTTTATTAAGCATTCGATCAGCATCCTTTCGTGTTTTTATTATATAATTATAAAGCACTGATTAATTCTAACATAATTTCCTAATAGCTAGGAAATTATTGAAGAAGATATTTTCCTAGTTTATAGGAAAGCTTTTTAAATATCTTGTACACTAAACGATTTATACTTATAGATGTTAAAATCATTTATAAGGGGTATGAAATGAAAAATAAAAAAATACAGTATCTCATCAGTATCTGTTGTGTAATAGCTTCTTCGCTTTTACAAACCTTTGTAATTAAAGCTTTTATACAACCATCAAATCTATTAAGTAGCGGATTTACGGGAGTTGCTATTTTAATAGATAAAATAGCATCACTTTACAACGTAAATATTTCAACTTCACTAGCAATCATTATGTTAAATGTTCCTGTTGCTTTTATATGCTATAAAAGCATAAGTAAAAAATTTACGATTCTATCATCTATTCAATTCATGTTGACATCAGTGTTATTAAATATATTAGATTTTTCTCCAGTCTTTGATGATTTCTTTCTTAATGTAACCTTTGGAGGGTTTCTTTATGGAATCTGTGTAGTCATTGCACTAAAAGGAAATGCCTCTACTGGAGGAACTGATTTCATAGCGCTTTATGTTTCAAATAAAATAAATCGTTCTATTTGGGAACAAGTCTTTATCTTTAACTCCATAATCCTATGCATCTTTGGTTTTATGTTTGGTTGGATTTATGCTGGATACTCTATTCTATTTCAATTCATTACTACAAAAACAATCTCCACTTTCCACCATCGCTATGAGCGTGTCACCCTTCAAATAACAACCACACAACCAGAAATGCTAATTAACACCTATATCAATAATTATCGTCATGGTATTTCTTGCTTAGAAGGTTATGGAGGGTATAGTAAAAAAACAATGTATCTTCTCCATACCGTTGTATCTTCTTATGAAGTAAAAGATGTTGTTTCACTTTTAAAAGCAAGTGACGCTAGCATTATTGTTAACGTATTACGAACAGAAGAATTCTTTGGTAGTTTTTATCAAAAACCAATATAAATAAAAACCTCGCAAGAGGTTTATTTAATACATTTAGAACCTATCCCATACGTACTTAGGATGTTGGAATCATAGCTCGTAATTCGTTGTTGTTGTCTGCGTACTTGTTTTTTTGCTATTTCAACTAATTCGTCCACTAAAGAACAAAATGATAAACCACTTGCTTGCCATAAGTAAAATGATAAAGAACCTGGAATCGTATTTATTTCATTAATATATACATCTTTAGTTTCTGCGTTCATTAAAAAATCAATACGAGAAACACCAGTTGCATTTAAAGCAATAAAAGTTTCTTTTGCTAAAAGCTGTAATTCTTCTTTTAAATCATTATCAATATTGGCAGGTATTTTACGAGACGTATTTGCCATCCCCTTTGTTTGATTCTTTCCTACATATTTATCTTGATATGATAGAATGCCATCAGTTTTCATGACTTCTTCTAATGCACTGACGCGACAATACTCTTCATCTCCTAAAACAGAACAATTGATTTCTATAAGTTGTGAGATTGCTTTTTCAATGACAACACGAGGGTCATAAAGATAAGCACTTTTCATTGCTTGATAAAGTTCTACTTCATTATGAACAATACAAATTCCTATACTAGAACCTAAATTAGCTGGCTTTACAATCAATGGATACCCAAGGCGTTCTGCTTTTCGATAAAACGCATCATTTAATGTTTTTGATTGTGTCCAAAAATACCATGGAGTAATCGGCAATCCACTATCTTCAAGAACTTGTTTCATTATTATTTTATCTTGACCAATAGCTCCACCTAGGACGTTACATCCAACATAAGGAATTTTTAACATGGTAAGGTATCCTTGAAATATGCCATCTTCTCCATGTGTTCCATGTAATACAGGAAATACCATATCAAAAGCTTTTTCTTTCGTAAGTATTGTATGTTTTAAAGGAACCATATAAAAATTTTGTTGACGATGAAGCAGTGTAATCTTTGTACAAGCTTGTACAAGCGGTTCTATTGATTTAAATGATGATAGCTCTAGTAACTTATCTCCTGTGTAAAAGCTACCATCTTTTGCGATATAAAGTGGAATTATTTCATAGCGTAAAACATCCATCGCAGCCATTACTTGATGTGCAGAAATTATACTGATTTCGTGTTCTACTGATTCTCCTCCAAAAGCAACAACAACTCTTAGCCTCATAACCTTCATCCTTTCATACAGTAGTAGTGTATGCGCATGCGAGTAAACTTGCTAATGATTAAATGCATCAGGTAAATCATTTTCTAATAAAACAGTATCATTAGGGGTTGCTAATTTACGCACTATCTCAAATGCTTCTCGTATACTACTCACGATATGAACATGGTTTAAATCAAAATTTTGTTCGCGTATTCCTTTTAAAATATCTTCACTTTGAATTTTCCCTACAAGAATTACTTCATCACAACTTTCACATATCCTTTTACCAAATAAATAGTTTTCTTGCTTTTCAACTTTCCCTAAATCAATAAAACCAGGCGTTACAATAAAATGCCTTCCGCTCATTTGTGACAAAACATTTAATGCACACCTTGCACCTTCTGGATTAGAATTATACGCATTGTCCAGAATTGTATAACGTTTTGTTTTCATAAGCTGTAAGCGATGTTCTACATAAGGCAGTGTTTGTACTAATACTTGTAATTTCTCCCAAGGCACTTGAAAAGTATGGGCAAGAGAGAGCGCACATGTAATATTACGAACATTATGTTCTCCTAATAAACACGTTGAAAAAGCATGTCTTTTCCCATGATATATGACTTCAAAACTCGTTCCAAACTCACTATAATGAATATTACACATCCGATAGTCAGCTTGTTCATCTTCTCCAAACCAAATGATTTTACAAGTGTTTTTAATCTTATAGGAGCGAATATAAGGATTATCAATATTTAAAAAACCAATCCCATTACTGGGAAGTTTTTCTATCATTTGCATTTTTTCATGTTGAATATTTTCCATTGTATGAAAACTTTGTAAATGCTGAGGACCAATAGCGGTTACGATACCAAACAAAGGATGCACAAAGTCCATCAGCTGTTCAATCTCATGTACATGGTCTGCTCCCATTTCGCAAAGAAAGATATCATGTAAATTCTGTAATTGCATACGAATCGTAATAGTAATTCCCATTTTATTATTATAGGAATCAGGTGTCATTAAGGTATAGAACGAATCACTTAATAGGGTCTTAAGAATTGTTTTTACCGACGTTTTACCATAACTACCACTGATACCAACAATCGATAAATCTTGTCTTAACAAAAGCAATCGCTTAGCATCTGCTACATAATAATTACGTATTTGTTGTTCTATAGGATACATTATACTTGCCGCAAATGGCAATAATATCCAAGGTGTAAAGTACAAAAAAGGTGTTATTATGATCCACATCTGCAATGATATAAAGTGGAGTAAACATCCTAATATCATAAGATAACATCCATACATTGCAATAAATAAGCGTGTTACTCGCTTCGTATTAATGAGTGGTTTACGATATTCATTATTTGTTTCTAACTTATAGGACACATATGCATAAATACACACCACCATTATGAAAAGCCTACTAGGATAGACCTTATCACTCACAAACAACAGTACATAACAACTCATCATACAAAAGTATTTCAATGCAATTGTTTTCTTTTGTTGTTGACAAGAACTACATAACCAATCACTATAACGTTTCAAATTATACCGATTTTGTTGAATCATATGAATAGCTTTTTTAATTGGTACAAATAGATAACAAAAAAAAGAAAGTATGAAAAGTATATGTTGTATCTTATCCATATAAAAACGCTTCTACAATTCCTTTAAATTGTAAACTACAATGAAAATATGCAAAATGGTCTTCTTTTGGTAAGACGATTAACGTCGCTTTTGGTATTTCTCTTTCCATTATTTTGCCCATCCATAAAGGTGTTTGTTTATCATATTCTCCCCACACCAACAACACCTCACAAGGTATATTTTTTAATTCACTGCGAATATCATCTTGAACACTTGCCACGAGTACGCCACGCATAATAGGGCTTGCTTTTTGATAATCTTCACTTCCCATATTTACTTTGATATGACATTTCTTACATCCTTTATAGATCATGACTCTAGTATAATATGATAATCCTCTTTTCGCTTTAATTCCTGCCGCTCCACTTAGAATCATTTTATCTACGCGATAAGTAAGCGCATAGCGCAATGCAATACGTGCACCAAAAGAATGTGCAATGATACTTACTTTTTCAACATGATAGTAAACAAGCACTTCATGTATCATATCTGCATAGGCTTGGATGTTCCATATACAAGGCGGCTCGCTACTTTTACCAAATCCTGGTAAATCTATATTGATCACTTTGTACTTTGAACAAAGCGCATCCTGAATAAATTTCATCATATATTGATTTTGACCCCAACCATGTAATAGTACAATACCATCTCCCTCGCCTTGCACTACGACATTTAGGTTACATTTTTGTATGGTAATCATATATTCCCTCCTCCTTAGAGTATATGATTACCTCACCATTTTCTTTCCATTGAAATTTTCGAAGAAAAAGAATGAACTTAATCATTCTTATTTCTTTTTCGTTTGTTCTACTTCTTTATAGATTCTAAAGATAACTCCATCTGCAGTATTTTCACCACAAACGTGATAATGATTTGCACTCACTACTTTCGCAACAATTGATAATCCTAAACCAAATTTACCACCTTGTCCTTTTTCATAAGGCTTAAATAATACTTTGATTCGGTCTTCTTGCATACAAGGTCCATCATTCGCAATTGTTAAGCCATCTTCTTCACTTAAATGAATGGCAATGGTTGTTTTAGCATAACGCAGTGCATTTTCAATAATATTTTCTACTACAACGCGCCAAGGCTCTGCCAATCCATCAAAATAAACTTCTTCTAAATCCGTTGTTATTTGAATTTCTGGTTTTATTACTTTGATATTTTGAATAACCTTTTCAACAATTTCTTTCATATCTGAGCCAATACCTTCACAATCTTGTGAAATTAAATATTCCACTCGATTCATAAATAATAAAGAATGTACTTTTTCTTCTAAACGATCGGCATTTTCAATAATAACATCGACACTCTTCTCTAAGGTATCATAAGGATAAATACCATCTTTTATACTTTCTCCATAAGACTTAATCGTCGCAATTGGAGTCTTTAAATCATGTGATATATTATGAATCATTTCTTCTTTTGTTTTCTCTTGTTTACGTAACTCTTCACGCATACTAATTAAAGCATCTGCCAACTCTCCTATTTCATCTTTTCGATTTACTTTAAGCTGCGCATCTTTTCCTAGTTTTACACGTTCAATATAATTACGAATTTGATTTAATGGATGGATTAACGTAATCACCCACATCATTAAAATGATAAAGAAAAAGCCAACTACAATCACAGTAATATATACTACACTATTTACAATTACACTTTCTAAACGATCCATATTATCACTATATGTTCGAGATAGTAATAAATAGTTATCTGACAATTTGAGGACACTATAGTAAGAATCTTTTTTTCCATCCGCTTCTTTTACAACACCATGAAAGCGTGTATTGATATTCTTGTTTTTCGCAGTAAATACGACATCATGAGCAATTTGTTGCCACTCTTTACTATTCTCTTGAATACCTATGACATTGGAATCATCAGGACTAATTTGAATCTTTGCTTGTCCATCACTTTCAAGTACCTTAACTGTTAAAATATCAATACCTGAAGCACTTGTACAAATATTTGTCTGTTTTTCTATCAACTCACGATTCGCACCAATTAATGTTTCTTGTGTACTATCTAAAGAATTGAATAACTGATCTTTAATTGCTGTATTTACACTGCCATTTACATATACAAAAAAGAATACAGCAAAGAAAGTAACAAAGAAAAAGATTAGGGCAAACAACTGTTGCGTCAAGGACAGTTGTTTAATAAATTCGTTAAAACGTTTCATATTAACCTAATCGATATCCATAACCGTAAATTGTATGAATATTTAAGTTTGGTAATTTTTTACGTAAACGACGCATTGTATCATCGACCACTCGATCACTACCAAAGTAGTTCTCTTCCCAAACACTTGTTAATATTTTATCTCGATTAAACGCCATTCCTTTATTCTTAATGAATAACATTAATAAATCAAACTCTTTGGTCGTTAAATCAATTTCTATTCCATGATCAAATACTTTACGTTGTTCTTCATCTAATTCATAGCCATCTACCTGAATCCTATTATTTGCGTCTTTATACACACGTTTCATAACATTATTTACACGTAGCACCAATTCTTTAGGAGAGAAAGGTTTCGTAATATAATCATCACTACCTTTTTCTAGCCCAATGATACGATCAAATTCTTTATCACGTGCAGACATAAAAATAACTGGAATATCTCTTCCTTGTAAACGAATTTCTTCAATTAAATCAAAACCACTTTTGTCATCTAACATAATGTCTAAAATCCAAAGATGTACATCATCGTCCATTACATGCGCACTTGCTTCTTCATATGTATAATAGGAGCGTACTTCATATCCTTCTTTTTTCAAATATTGATTAACTAAATCATTGATAGCTTTTTCATCCTCTACAACACAGATTACTTTTTTCATACGTCAATCACCTCTACTCCTATTTTATACTAAATTATGTGAAAAAAAAAGGTATTTCGTAAAGTACCTGCTTTTCCTTTAGTTTCCAACGTGATTTCGATATTTCTCACATAGTTGTTCACACAATAATCACGTTCTAACTACTCATTCTGTATTAAGAAAAGCTCTTATCTAATTTACTTTTAGATAAGAGCGTCCTATTTCATATTCTATAGTCCTTTTTCTTTAATAAAGTTTACAACATGATGAACATATTTTTCGCATAAATCATCGCTTTTCGCTTCTACCATAACACGAACCAATGGTTCTGTTCCACTAGGACGTACTAAGATTCTTCCTTCATCACCTAACTCTTTCGCAACTTCATCAACAATCTGTAATAATTCAGTGTTTTCTAGTGCTGCATGTTTATCTTTTACTGGCGTATTGATTAATAATTGAGGATAGATAAATAAATCATTGCCTAATTCTTTTAATGATTTTTTAGTATTTACCATAATTTCTAAAAGCTTTAAAGCACTTAACAATCCATCTCCGGTATTCGCATGTTCATTAAAAATAACGTGTCCAGATTGTTCTCCACCTATTGTATAACCATGTTTTTTCATACATTCAAATACATACTTATCACCAACAGCAGTTTGTTCAAAATCAATGCCTTTATCTCTAAATGCATGATATAATCCTAAGTTACTCATAACCGTTGTAACTACTTTATTATCTTTTAATAAATTATGATCTTTCATATAACAACCACAAATATACATCGTATAATCACCATCGATTAAGTTTCCTTCTTCATCTACAGCAATTAAACGATCAGCATCTCCATCAAAAGCAAACCCAACATCATAAGTTCCTTCTCTCATCATCTTAGAAAGCTCTCCTGGATGTGTAGAGCCACATTTGTTATTAATATTAATCCCATTAGGGGAAGAATAAATAACTTCTACTGTAGCACCTAAAGCAGTTAGCGTTTGTGCAGCACAACTAGTAGCACTACCATTCGCTAAATCTAAAGCAATATGCATTCCATTTAAGTTAATTGGTACGATTGATTTTAACCAAGATTCATAAAGTTCTAATCCTTCATCCCATTCAATCACACTACCAATTTTTTCTTCATGAGCAAGTGTAATAGAAATTTCTTTATCAATATATTTTTCAACTTCTAATTCAACTGCAGGGTTCATTTTACAACCCTCTCCATTAAATAATTTAATTCCATTATCATAGAACGGATTATGACTCGCTGACACCATAATACCACAATCGAAATGTTCTTTTTGAACCAAGTAAGAAACAGAAGGAGTAGGACACACCCCTAATACATAAACACTAGCTCCAGTGGACGTAGCTCCTGCAGCTAGTCCCATTTCAAACATATCACTAGATAAACGTGTATCTTTACCAATCAATATTTTTGCATGACGTTCTTTTCCATAATACCAACCTAAATATTGACCAATAGCAATTGCCATATCTAACGTTAACCCATCATTTGCACGCCCTCTAGCGCCATCTGTTCCAAAATACTTTCCCATATATTAAACCTTACCTTTCTATTTTTGTAACTTTCCACTTACTTTAATCTTTACCGTTCCATCTTTAATCTCGTACGTAGCCAATTTGTTCTTACCACTAACAAGCAGCGGTTGCTCATACGTACCAGCTTTATCTATTTTACTAACATCGACATAAACTTTCAAGCTTTCTTTTTCAATTTCTTCAATTACATTCTTTGTTCCTTTTAGTGTTACTTCAACATTATTTGCTACTCCTGAATCAAAATCATATGTTAAACCATCTATTTTATTTTCAAACAAAATAGGTACTGCTTGCATTGTCTTTGTTTCCATCTTCCCTAACTTAATAGAAATATTTACAATGTTCTGTGAAATCTTACTTACCCCATTTGGTAAAATAATAGGCATCGAGAAGTCACGATCACTTGTAAGCGTTGAAGCTGGAATACTAATTGGTATATCGCTAATATTCTTTAGAATTGCTTCATTGGCATAAATCATAACCTTTGGAAAATCTAATTTATAAGACTCAATTGCTTTGTTATCTGGTATGATTCCTGTAGGCACAATACTTACTGGTACCTCTTTAGAAGGTTTGGTTACCTTTACAGTTGCTTTTAAAGTATCTGGTAAAATATCTACATCCATCCGATTACCATTATCATCATACGCATACACTTTTGCTTTTGTTTCAAAATCACTTTGAATATTTTCGTCTACTTTAATTAATGCTTTTACATAAGCAATACGATCTAGTGTATCCGCACTTGCTCTAACTAAAACTTCTCCTTGTTGTAATTCTGGTTCACTTAAATCATAAATACTATCAATTTTAGAACGGTTCGCAAAGTCATATCCTACACTAAACTTACGAATTGATTTCTTTTTAATTGTTACAACTGCATTGGATGGTTCTAATACAACTTCAACATTTGAAGGAGCTGATTCCACACTAAGTTTTACTTCATGTACACCTTCTTGTAAATCTGTCATATCCGCTACAACTCTAAAATTCTTTTGTTGTTTAACACTTTTAATATCACTTAAATCCCCAATAATACGCACTTTCACAGTACTAGGTAAATTGCTTACTTCATATGCTTGTTCAGATATAATTCTACTCACTTTATAGTTTCCTAACACTTCCGCACTTTTTGATGTTTCAAAAATATTAGAATTTGTAGAATTTAAGGTTACATAAAACAGAAATGCTAAGATTAACGCAATCACTTTACTATGTTTTTGATTGAATAATAGTTTATCTAACCAACCACTAATCCATCGAAAAAACTTGCTTAACCAAATTTCTACACGCGCATATGTTCTCGCAAATGTTTGCCCTTTTTCGGCTATTGCCTTAGCTAATTCAGTTTTTCCTTCTGAACTTAGTTGGGTCTTTTTCTTTTTCTTTGCCATTAGGAATCACTCCCTTCTGAATTATTATGAGAAGGTGTTTCATCATCTTTTTCATAATGTAAAACAATGGCTTCTGGCTCAATTACATCATCAAATAAAGAAGATGCCATGTTTGACATTGAAGTTTGCGCATTTTCATGTTGTTCTTCTTCTTTAACTATCTTCTCTTTTTTAGGTTCTTTCCCTTTAGGTTTTGCTTTCTTATGATTACTCTTATGAACAAGCTCACTATCTTT
>JAVWIF010000014.1:0-18537 GCA_036639635.1 Longicatena sp. | reverse complement strand
TCTTTTTCACTTACTATATTATCGAACAGTTGATCAAAGCCTTTGTCCTGTTTTTGTGTAAGATCTTCTATTTCCATTTTATCTACTGGCTCTTGTACTTCTTTCTTTTTCTTCGTGTATTTATTTTCAGTTTGTTCATTTGCTTGCGTACTACGTTTATTCTTTCCTTTAAAGTAATGGGCAAACACTCCAGGTTTTTTACCATCTGAGGAGATTGTTTCTTTATAGGCTTCTTTTTCTAAATTATTTTCGCTCTTTTCACTAGTTGTACTTTGTTGGTCACAAACTATATTTAATAAGAATTCATGTAAACTAGCTTCCGAAATAACATTTAAGTTACCACCTTCCGCTATGGATATATTCCCCGTTTCTTCACTCACAACAATGGTAATTGAATCTGTTATTTCACTAATACCTACAGCCGCGCGATGACGTGCACCATAGCTTGTTGGTAATTCTTTTGTCGTTGGTGGAAAGTAGGCAGCCGCACAGGCTATTTTAACCCCTTGAATAATAACCGCACCATCATGTAGTGGTGTTCCATACTGAAAGATGGAACAAAGCAATTCACTTGATACAACCGAGTTCATTGGTGTTCCTGTTTTAATAAAATCAGATAAAGAGTGTCCTTGTTCAATCGAAATTAATGCTCCTGTTTTTGTTTTTGACATATCGGAACATGCTTTCACTAATTCATCTACCAAGTTTTCTCGTTCATTTAAGGTTAATGTTGAGATACGAGAAAACACATTTGTTTTCCCTATCTTTTCTAAAATACTTCGTATTTCTGGTTGAAAAATAATAATAACGGCAATAACTCCCCAACTCATAATAGAGCTTACTAGATTGGCAATGGTATGTAAGCCTAAAGCCAATGCTACCACTCTTATGATGACAATCAATAGAATACCTTTAAATATTTGTATCGTTCTTGAATTGTTTTTTACGATTTTCAAACAGTAATATACAACAGCCCAAACACAAACAATATCTAATAGTTGTTGAAGCAATGCCCATAAATTGTTTAGAGTAAAGTAACTGAACATAAAAACACTCCTCTCGCGTGTCTTTATTATAGCATAAACTTGTGTTAACTACCTACAATTTATGTAGATTATAGCTAAAAAAAAGAGCATTCGCCCTTCTTATAATAAGTCTTCAATACAAGCGCCAACACTTACATAAACATGTTGTGCTGCCTCTTTAATCGACGTTCTTGCATGACTCACTGCAAACCCAATGAATTCTTCAATCATAGGCAAGTCATTAAATGAATCACCTATTGCATAAATATCATCATGTCGTAAGTTCATTTCATTTTCAATAAAGAGTAAACCTTCACCTTTACTCACGCCCATAGGAACGATATCAACACAGTTTACATTCACATAAGCTTGTGCACTTCCGACAAAATTACGATTGATAAATGTACTAATTTCATTTGCTAACATATCATCATTCAAAGAGATAACTAGTTGTGCTATTTTTCCTCGATCGAGTACACTCTCTTCATGATCACTATAATCTTGCATACCTTCATATTTATGGTCTATTTGTTGTTTATCCATACTAAACTTATAACGATGAAAACCATCATTGATAACATAAGAGGCACAAGGCGTCGTTTTAATATAAGCTATGATATCCAAGGCTTTATTAAAGTCCATATACAAACACTGTAACTTTTCAAAATCTTTATTATAAATGACACCACCATTATTTGTGATGAGAAAGTCAAATTCTATTTTGTTTCTAGCAATTTCTATTTGCATTGATTCCATGCTTCTTCCAGTTACGATTCCAAATAAATTCCCCGCTTTACGAAACTTACAAATACTCTCAATATCACTCTTACTTACATACTCTTCTGTACGTAATGTACCATCATAATCACTTGCTAAAATTTTCATAGGGTACCTCCAACTATTTATATTTTAACAAGTTCTCTAAAAATTACAATCAAAATGTATAACTTCGTTAGTCTCTATCATACTATTATCAGGAGGTGTTAAGAATGGCACAGAAAAAATTCCGTCCTGGAATGAGTTGTGATAAGAGTGGTAAATACGCTTGTTATAACGCAAAAGGTAAAATGATTAACCAGGATATTGATGTTGAAAAAGGCAAACGTTTTCCTCCTTCTCAAGAAGAAGGATGTTACTACGAATCAAAATAGATTAAATGCAAAAAAATCCTCTTTCGTTCTATTGAACAAATAAGAGGATTTTTTATGTCTTATCTAGCAAGCGATAAACAGCACGACCATTGCGTAAGCCTAATTGAACAATTTTAATGCATTCTTTATCATCTATCATAATTTTCACTAAACAATAGGAATCATTTAATAACTTTTTAGCCATGGGTAGACTGACTTCTTTATTGATTGCTTTAAAGAACTTGTCTTCTTTCCATATGGCATATTTACAACCATTGCGATAGTTTACACAACCATATCCTTTAGAGTTCTCTACAATCTTATTTCCACAAACAGGACAAATTCCAATACTTTCACGTGTATCGTCAATGGGTTCTTCTCCAGATATTTTTAGGTGTGAATAATCTTTGTGTAAATGCGGTTCAAATGCAAGTAGTACACTGTCTACTAGTGTTTGAACATCTGCACTTCCTTCTTTAATATCTTCTTGGATAAGCCACCATTTTGCGGTTAGATCTGGTTTCTTTATTTCATCAGGTAAAATATGATAAAAGTCTTTCCCCAATTGTGTAGAAATAATATTCTTTCCTTTCATCTCTACATACTCACGCTTTAATAATGTTTCAACAATTGTAGAACGCGTTGCACTTGTTCCGATACTCCCATTTTCTCCTTTTTTATCTTTATCTTTTTTCTTTAGTATTTCTTTAATCTCTTTATCTTGGACATATTTTGCAATACTCGTCATATCCTTAATTAGGGATGCTTGAGTATAGCGTTTAGGAGGATTGGTTTCTTTTTCAACGAGTTCACTATCATGCAAACAAATGGGATAATCACCTTGTGGAAGATCAAATTTAGAAGTCTCTTCTTCCTCTTCGTTTTCTTCTTTTTGATCTTTAAAATATTGTTTATATCCTTCATCAAGCACAAACATACTCGTAGCTTTCAATTCTCCATATGCACTTGGAACACTCGCACTTAGTTGACGTTTTTTTATTGGTGGTAGAAATTGCATGATATAATATTTCGCAATTTCTTCATATACCTTACGTTCATCAGGTAATAAAGCTTGGATATTAAATGAAGACATGGTTGGAATAATCGCATGATGCGCACTTACATATTTTTCATTAAAACATTCTGAATGAATCGTGTAATCCAATGGATATGTTTGTCCTAGTTTTTCCATAACTGCGCATAATACTTTATTAGCTTCTTGAAAATGTTCTTCTTTTAAGTATTGTGAATCACTACGATTGTACGTAATTGCTTGATATTTATCACGTAATGTTTGTGTGATTTGATCTGTTTTACTTAAATCAAAACCAAATTTAATATTCATATGGGCTTGCAATTTAGCCAAATTAAAAGGAAGTGGTGGTTTACTTTCCACTAGCTTTTCTTCAATATGTAACGTTTTATTAACATCTTTCATCATATTTTCTTGTGCTTCTTCTAACACTTCTTTATGAAAGATATGTTTTCCATCTTCTAATAGTTCACTTTTAGGCTTTAATTGTAAAGAAATACTGGTTTTAGGTTCACTTACATCACCTATTACACGCAGTTCATAATACTTCGTTTTAATATGAGAATCCACTTGTTCATCACGCATAACAATAAGACCAAGTGTAGGACTTTGTACACGTCCTACGCTTAATCCTTTACGCTTCAACAACAAACTAAACAGACGAGAATAATTGATACCTACCACATAATCAGCGACTGCTCTTGCATAGGCACTACGCCCAAGCGCGCGTAGTTTTTCATCATTATCAAGTAAATGATGAAAGGCCTTTTTTATATTAGCAGGCGTATTATCATTAATGTAAACGCGTTTTACTGGTTTGGTATTATGCGCATATTCTAATATTTCATCTATTAAAAACTGTCCTTCATCATCTGGGTCACCTGCATGTATAATTTGATCACAATTTTTCATCAATTCACAAATTTGATTGACACGCTCACGTTTATTTCCATCAGGAACTAGTTTCCAATCCTCAAAACAAATTGGTAAATCTTCTTTTTTCCACTTTTTATATTTACTATCATATTCATCAGGTTCACATAAGCGAAGTAAGTGCCCATATGCCCAAGTAATCACAACATTTTGCTTATTTATAACACCACGAACTTCTTTATTTGGTCCATCAATTGCAGAAGCAATTGCTCTTCCTAGTTCTGGTTTCTCGGCAATTATTAAAGAACGCACAGACAACACCCTTCCTAATTTTCAATATTGATTATAGCAAACAACCGATTAAATTTCTAATAGTTTATGAATTTAAAGTCTCTAAATACTCATCATAGTACTCTTTCATTAATTCTTTCATACGTTTTGCTATTTTCGCATACGCTTCATCTACCAGGTTTGCTTGTGAAACACGAACAATGCCTGGCTTTGTCGCAAATCCAACACCCTCCATCAAAACAACTCCTTCTTCTTGAGCTAAATTTTCTAAGAAATCTATTTCTTCAAAGTTTTCCATTAAATACGCTTTAAATGCTTTCCCATATAAAGTTTCTGCGAGTTCATAAACATTCAATAACGCATAATATTTAGAATTTAAGCGTCCATTATCCTCATGCAAACCAAGATTACTCATCAAATCATGATACCTTCTTCTTACGATTTCTTTACAGGTTTCACTGTAAGGATCACATTCTTCATGTAGTAAACAAGTCAGTGAAAACAATGCCATCATAGCTTGCTGTGGTGTAGACAAACCGGATGTATGATATAGTCCAATGGAACGACTATCAGCAGCAAAACGCTCTACAATTGGAAATGCTCTAGTGTTTATTGTAACGATTCTATAATCATTATCTAATGCTTTTAGTTTTTCTTCAGGTAAGTTAGCAAGTAAATCATCATAAATATTTTTTTCATTCATCGCAATCAACCCCACACGCCAACCTGTTGCGCCATATAGTTTCGAATATGAATATACTAAAATAGTATTGCGTGGAGCCACACTATAGACGCTTTGAAACCCATCAACAAAAGTTCCATATACATCATCGCTAATAATCATTAAATCTTTACGAACATCAACAATCTCTTTTATCTTTTCTAACAATTCAGCACTCAGTGCATGTGATCCTGGATTCGAAGGATTTACTAAAAAGAAAGCTTTGATACTTTCATCATATAGCACATCGAGTGCATTTAATGGTATTTCCCAATTCGTTGCAGCACTTTCTTGTAAATCAACTTCCACCATATCATACATTGATAATTTAGGAATCTGTAAATACGGTGTAAATATTGGGGTATTCATTGCTATTTTATCACCTTTAGCTAATAAGCCATTTTTTTCTAACGTATTAAAGATATAACATATTGCAGCACTTCCTCCTTCACATGGAAATACCTTCGTACTATCTTTTAAAGAAACCCCTTTGTATAATGTTTTCTCTAAAAAAGCATTTAGTATCTTTTCAATATTTGTTAAACACCTACTAGGCACTGGGTAATTATTTCCAAGAATAGCATCACTAAACTCTTTCACAACAACATCTTTATCCATTCCCAAGCGATCTTTACAATAAGTAAACGCATCCTTTAAGAACTTATCACAATCTTTTGTTTCATCTAGAAAAGAAATCAGGCGTTCATAAATCCCTTCTAAGCACGTATAACCACCCAAACTTTCTTTATCCATTGTCCTCTTTGATTCTTCTACACCAAACTCAATAAGACGTGCAAATGCAAGTCTTGCTTGGGTATTTATCCAGTTAGGATTTCCTTTTCCAGCATTTAAATATGTATTATGACGTTCATTATTCTTTGCCATCTTTAACATCTTTGCACTTATTTCAAATGCTCCTAGTGTTTCTAACTCTTTTTCAAATTGTTTTTTGTCCATGTCAATATTCCTCCTGTTTTAACGAACAAATCTTTCCTTCATTATAACAGGTATTCTGAATGGTTTGGATATATTTAAAAAACAAAAGAAACCATAACAATTTCGTTATAGTTTCTTCTTATAATTAATCTTTCGCAACAATTAAGCGAGCTTTAACAATCCCAGTATGTGAAGCAATACGTTTCATTAAGTCTTCACTAACTTCATCATTTGTTTCAAGAATGGTATATGCATATCCATTTCTTCCTTTATTTGCCATGTTTTCAATATTTACCCCAACATTTGCTAAAGCAGTCGTAATAGAACCTACCATGTTTGGTATATTTTTATTAATGATACAAATACGGTTCTTAGCTTCTCGTGCCAATTGCATATTTGGCATATTTACAGAATTGGTAATATTACCATTTTCTAAATAATCTATGGTTTCATTTGCAGCCATTACTGCACAGTTATCTTCACTTTCAGGTGTTGATGCGCCTAAGTGAGGTACACCAATAACCGTATCATACTTTAACAATTCTTTGGTTGGAAAATCAGTCATATAACAACCAATGTTACCAGCTTCTATTGCTTTTATCATCGCATCATCATCAATTAATCCACCACGTGCAAAGTTTAAAACACGAACGCCTTTTTTCATAGCAGCAATGCCTTCTGCATCAATCATATTCTTCGTTTTTTCATTAAATGGTACATGAATTGTAATATAATCACATTCTTCAAAGATTGTTTTAATATTCTTTATATGATGAATTCTTGCCTTTAAAGTCCAAGCTGCTTGTACAGAAATAAAAGGATCAAACCCATATACATCCATATCAAGAGCCGCTGCAGCATTTGCTACTTGTACTCCAATAGCACCTAGTCCAATAACACCAAGTTTTTTTCCAGCTATTTCAGGTCCAACATAATTGCCTTTGCCTTTTTCAATTACTTTTGAGATTTCATCTTCTTCTAATGTTTTCACCCATTCAATCCCTTTTGTTATCTTACGACTAGACATCAAAAGAGCCGCAATTACTAATTCTTTAACTGCATTTGCATTCGCCCCTGGTGTATTAAAAACAACGATTCCTTGTTCACTACAAGCATCTAATGGTATATTGTTTACACCTGCTCCAGCTCTTGCGATACATTTTAAATCTTTTGGAAATTCTACATCATGTAGTTTTGCACTACGTACCAAAACAGCGTCGTAATTTTCAAAATCTTCAGAGAACTCATAGTTCTCATCAAAACGTTCAATCCCAATGTTTGCTATCTTATTAAATAATTTTATTTTCATTCGTTTACTCCCTTATTTATGTTCTTCTTCAAATTTTTTCATAAATGCAATTAGTGTTTCTACACCTTCCAAAGGCATAGCGTTATAGATAGAGGCACGCATTCCACCAACGGCACGATGTCCTTTTAAATTACTCATTCCAGCTGCTGCACTTTCTTTCGCAAAAGCCGCATCTAATTCTTCATTAGGTGCACGGAAAGTAACATTCATTAAAGAACGATCTGTTTTATTTACACTTGTCTTATAAAAGGAAGAAGAATCTAAATAGTTATATAAAAGATTTGCTTTCTTTTCATTTAAAGCTTTCATCTTTTCTAACCCACCTAAATTTTCAATCCATTCAAGTACTAATCCTAAAATATAAATGGCATATGTTGGAGGTGTATTGTACATAGAATCCTTATCTGCTAATGGTGCATAATCATTCATCACTGGTGTAATATCTAGTGCATGTCCAATTAAATCATCACGAACAATCACTACGCTTAATCCAGCGCATCCCATATTTTTCTGTGCTCCTGCAAAAATAATTCCATACTTAGATACATCAATTGGTTTAGATAATATATTACTAGACATATCTGCTACTAAAGGTACCCCATTTGTTTCTGGTACATATTTCCATTCTGTTCCATAAATAGTGTTATTAGCACAGTAATAAACATAATCAGCATCACTATTTAACTTAAGTTCCTCTTGTTTGGGAATATACGTATAGTCTTTATCCTTACTACTAGCAGCTAAATTAATATCTCCATATTTTTTTGCCTCAGCAAATGCTTTATTCGCAAAGTATCCAGTTACAACATAATCTGCAGTTCCTTTTTGTAATAGATTCAAAGGTACACTAGAAAATTGAGTAGTAGCTCCTCCTTGTAAAAACAACACCTTATAGTTATCTGGAATATTTAATATAGTACGCATTCTTTCCTGCGTTTTCTTTATAATTGCGTCGTAAGCCTTAGATCGATGACTCATCTCCATGACCGACATTCCACTACCCTCATAATTCAACATTTGTTTTTGTGCTTTCTCTAAAACTTCCAATGGCAGCATTGATGGTCCTGCTGCAAAGTTGTAAATTCTTTTTTCGGCCATAAATTGGTACCTTCCTTTCTCACTAACATTATATGTTATTGTCAATCATTATAGCACAAATGAAATAAAATGAAAGATACTTTGAAATATTTTGTAAATAAAAATGTAACAGTTTCATTATTGTAAACAAATCTTATACATTTGTTCTCGTTTTGTAGAATATTATAAATCTTATTACTCACAGCTTATACTTTATTGCTTCTTTCCATATAAAAAAGAAAGTAATCTACAACTACTTTCTTCACATAATATTAAAAGTGTCGATGGTCAATGCCATCTATTACAGACTTCATCATATAAATCGTCACTAGTATCAAAGCTGTAGCTAAAACTAAACAACCTCCTATAATAATATTTGTCATCATCAAAATCGCCTTCTTTACACCATTATGATAACAAATCTGTCATAAAGATAGTGTGAGTGAAAAGGCAACAATGTTAAAATAACGTTAAGATACAACTACTCATATTTATACTATCTTTATCTTATGAAATTATGTTTGTACCATTCTATTGCGTAATCATAAACTATATGTTATTATACAAATTGATAGTAGTACTATCAATTTGTATAAGGAGAACGTAATGATAAAAAGAACAATACAAAATCAAATAGAATATTCATTAGATCATTATCCTGTCGTTATAATAACTGGACCTCGCCAAGTTGGAAAATCTACTGAGGTATTTAAACTTACTAAATCTAGAGGTTTTACTTATGTCACTCTAGACAACATTTCCGAACGAAAACTAGCAATAGAAGATCCTGATTTTTTTATACAACAACATGGAGTTCCTTTAATTATTGATGAAATTCAGTATTCCCCTATTTTAATTGAAGTTATTGAGTCAATTGTCAACAAAAAAAGATTGTTAGATGACAATGCAAATGGAATGTTCGTGCTAACCGGTTCACAAACTTTCAATCTTATGAGAAATGTTACACAATCATTAGCAGGAAGAGCAAGCATTCTACAAATGTTACCTTTAAGTCAAAACGAGATTCTCAAAAGAGAAGAAAAAGCATTTTTACCATCCTTTGATCTATTGAAAAACGAATATAAAGCAATTGATGTTCATGATTTGTTTAAAAATATTGTAAGAGGATTTTATCCTCAACTATATAAGGATAAAGAAATGGACACTCATTTATTTTATGCAAACTATATAAACACCTATTTAGATAGAGATGTCAGTGAACTTATTCACCTCAAAGACAAACTATCATTTCACAACTTTTTACAGCATTTAGCGACTTTAACTAGTCAACAAATAAATTATTCAGATATAGCAAAAAGTGTTGGAGTAACACACGCTACAATAAAATCATGGATTTCTATTTTAGAAACTTCCGGTATTATTTATTTGCTTCAACCATATAGTGAAATAAAATTATCGAAAAGAATAGTTAAAAACCCTAAATTATATTTTTGTGACACAGGTTTAGCTGCGCATCTTGCTAGGGTATATGATTACGAAAATTTACTCATCAGTAATCTCGCTGGTGCATTTATGGAAACCTATGTGATGAATGAAATTATAAAGTCTTATCGTAACAATGGCAAAGTATTTAATGGCTATTATTATCGAGATAATAATCAAAATGAAATTGATCTTATTATTCAAGAAAATCTTAAAAATCACTGCATTGAAATTAAAAAAGGTTGTTTATTCAATGAAAGTCACGTAAAATCATTTAAATTTTTAAAAGAAAGTCAATATGAATTTGGAATTTCATGTATTGTGTGCAATACAGAAAAAAATTATACTTTAAACAGAGATGTATTTGTATGTAATGTGAATTGTATATAAAGATATATAATTGATGCGTTGATGCGTTTATCCTACAAATTTTCAAAATAAGATTGACAATAATGACCCCCTTATGATATATTAATTGAGCACATGGGGTTTTAGCTCAGCTGGGAGAGCACCTGCCTTGCACGCAGGGGGTCATCGGTTCGATCCCGATAAGCTCCACCAAATTGCAAATGAGTCCTTAAATTAAGGACTTTTTTTTATGTTAAGAAGCATCTTGAGAAGGTTGAATTCTTCTATAGTTCAATTCTATTCGTAGTTTGTGCATTAAAAACTAGTACATCTTTCCACATAAAGCCAAAAGAAATTGCATCACCTAAATGATAGGTTTGTGATTTTTCTTTTTTCATAATAAAAACTTGTTCCTCACTTTTAATGTGAACATATACTTCATCACCAACATTTTCAATTAACACTATGATTCCTTGTGTTCCAAACTCTTCATCTACTCTAATATGTTCTTCTCTTACACCTAATACGACCTCTTGGTTATCAATTGCATTTGTAAGTTTTAAACGTTTTTCTTTCCAATATAACACTTGATTATCAATATGTCCTTTAAATTTATTAATCTCATATTTTCCTAAAAACGAAGCCACAAACAAGTTCTTTGGATATTTATAAATATCCATTGGTTTCCCCACTTGTTGAAAGCTCCCTTCATTCATAATAATTAAAATATCTGCCAAAGTCATAGCCTCTACTTGATCATGTGTAACATATAAAAATGTTGCATCATTGTTTTTATATAACTGTGCAATTTCAATGCGTAATTGTGTTTTTAAGCGTGCATCTAAGGCACTTAATGCCTCATCCATTAAAAATAGTTTAGGCTTTCTAACAAACGCTCTAGCAATAGAAACACGTTGTTTTTGACCTGTAGACAACGTACTAGCTTTGCGTTCTAATAAATCTTCGATATGTAACATCTTTGCAGCTTCTTCCACTCGACTTTTACTTTCATCTTTTGTTAATCCGCTATATTCTAATCCAAATGCGATATTATCAAATACCTTCAAATGTGGAAAAAGGGCTGCGTCTTGAAATACCATAGCAATATTACGCTCACTAGGTTCTTTATCAGCAAGTGCTACACCATCTAAAAAAACGCTACCTTCATCGGCTTGTATAAAGCCTGCAATAATCTGTAATAAGGTTGTCTTCCCACAACCAGAAGGACCTGCAAGTACCAAGAAACATTTTTCATTCATTGTTAAGTTCACTTGTTCAAGTGCCTTAATTTCACCAAACTTTTTTCGTATATTATGTAATTGTAACGTTGCCATTTCATTTACCTCATTTTCATTGTTAGTTTATCATTTTTCTAATCAAAATGAAAGCAAAAAAAATAACCGTCACCAAAGGTTTACGATTATCGTTTTCTTCCTATCCAAAGAAATCTTTGTTACCCACTATATTCATAGGTTACCCCCACTATGAATACACCCCAAATCAAATTGTCACCCCAACTTGACAAGCTATATTATACTTCATTACCAAGATAAAACAATCGAATTTTAGCGAGTTGATATTTTTTCTATTTAGTCTTCATAAACGTCGTTTTTTTAAAAAAGTATCAACTTTTTAAAGTTTTTTCGTACCTATTTAACACCTTCCGTTAGTCTTTCAAAGGTATGTAATAATTTATAATGTCCTGTTGTATTAATTAATCGAAATAATTCAAATCTAAAAATATCGATAAACGGTTGGCTACATAACGTAGGTAGAATCTTTGTAAGAATATAATTTTCTTTAATAAATACTGGTATATTTTCTGTAAAAGTAAAGTAATTATACATGAGCGTTACCTGGGATGGATAGCTATTGTATGTTTCTTCAGGAATTAGTGGTAACGTACAGCGTTGATGTAAACGATTCTGACAATCTGCCATTAAGATATATTTTTCTAGATACGTATTACCTTTGTATTGCATCATCTTATCAAAATACTTTAACGCACTGATATAATCATGATGATAGTAATAAAGCGAAGCAATTGTGGCATATAATTTTCGTACTGTATAATCAACAATTTTTTCTTCATCAACTAACAACAAAGCTTTCTGAATAAACTCCATACTTTTATCAAAACAGATAGTTCCAAACAACATAATTTCACCTTCATAAATATCAACCAAACGTATCCAATTACTATGCTTAATAAAATATGCTTCCAATTCTTCTCCTAATATGTACATGGAGAAAAACTTTTTTTGGCGATAATAATAATTGAACAAGTGAAGTTCTAGCCATTTATGATTACATTCATGCAAGCGAATTGGTTCTACTAAATCACGTAGTGTTTCTATGTCCTCAACATTTTCTATCTTCGCTTTTGTGTACACCAATATCCTCAATAAGTCAGCAAACATATTGGGTAGTACATGTATTACTTTACGATAATGCAACATTTTTTTATTACTTATGAATACCCCTTTTTGATAAAATTTTTTTATATCATTAAAAACATCATATAGTTCAGCATAATAAACATAGTCTTTAACACTTTCTATTAACCGGAGTGCTTTGCCACAAATGATATCTATCTTTTCTAAATCAGCGTACTCCATGGTATCATACAACGTAACAAGTAACGTTTTCATTGCGTTATCCACAATTGGTACCTCGCCTAAAGCCAAATCAAATTTAGTTAATAACAATACATATACATCTTTACTCCGTGCACTATTTCCAAGCTCAATATTCTTTAAAGTGTTGATACTACATATATCTTTACAAAATCTTTTTTGCGTATAATTGTTTTGCGTATTATTTCTTCTTTCTTCTCTATAAATTCCAATTAGTCTTCCAATTATGTTCAATCTTTCATTGCTTATTTCCATAAACATTTCTCCTTCAAGCCAATATTTTTATTATAGGATAATCTGCTTCAAATTACTATGTTTTACCAATCCAAAGAGTAAAAAAAGAGTAATTTCACTTTTTGTCGTGTTAATATACATAAATATACTAACATTATAGAATTTCCCCAAAACTAAAGAAAACCGCTGCTTTCTGCGGTTTTCTGTTCTTAGTTATTGTAAAGTTTTGACTCACTTCACGTCTTTGTTATGGTTCTCACTAATCCTTTTGTTTCTTATCCAGTCTTCATCTATCTCGATAAATTTCTTATGATTATTCGCATCCAATGATTTTTTTATTGTTTGATAAGAATCACTTGCTACAGCAATCATTTCTTCACTATCAATAAACGCAATAGAAAACCAAAACAAATCATTTGCACAGTCTTGATACGCAATGTGTTTTACTTCTTTTTTCATCTTTGTATATCGAACCTTAAGTTTGAACTTTAAAATTTCAATGACTCGATCATCTACTTCGTCTTCTAGTATTCTTAACTTTTCACTTACTAGTGTCGGATCACTGATGTAACGTCTTATACTTTTCGTATCTTCCAAATATAAATTATGATCACGTTCTTTTTGGTCTACTTTTGGTTTTATTAAAAGGATAAAATGATGGGCTTTATCAACATAAGTAAGTTCATGTAAATACGTAATTGTATGTCCACAACGAGGGCAAACATAAGTAAAATAAGTATCTTCTAATAATTCTTTACGCATTCTAGGTTCAAAATCAGGAAGGATTAATGTTTCACTTTTTCGATAGGTATGATACATACAATTGTTACAACTAATTTCTGCTAGAATTGATTTCATTTTATCACCTTCATTTCTATATCCTAAAATTTCAAAAAAAGGAAACTGCAAACACAGTCCCTTTATACTTTAGATTGCTTTTGTAATATCTTTTAACCAAGTCACTTCTTCACTATCTAAATAAGGAGATATCTTGGTAAACACTTCTTGATGGTAATCGTTTAACCATTGCTTTTCGTATTGTGTCAATAGACTTACATCTAAACCATCGACATCAAAAGGTACAAAGGTAATTGTTTCAAAATACATGAACTGTCCATATTCATTCTTTTCACCACGATGAACAACCATTTCATTTTCATGACGAATACCATGAGAACCTTCAATATAAACACCTGGTTCATTTGATTGTGTCATGCCTTCTTCTAAGATACAACTATCATTTCTTTCAGCTACCATCTTCCAACGGAAACCATTAGGTCCTTCGTGTACATTTAAAAGATGTCCCACACCATGTCCTGTTCCACATTTATAATCAAGATTTAAATCCCATAGTGGTCCTCTTGCTAAAATATCTAAATTCATTCCCCGACAGCCATATAAAAAACGCGCTTTTGATAAAGCAATATGACTACGTAAAGCAACGGTAAAATGGAAACGCATTTCATCGCTAATTGGGCCTAATACAAATGTTCTTGTAATATCAGTAGTGCCATCATAGTATTGTCCACCACTATCAACTAGTAGCATACCTTCCTTCTTTAATTCAACATCACTTTCGCTTGTTGCACTATAATGCATCATCGCAGCATGTTCTTTATAAGCAGAAATTGTATTAAAACTTAATTCAATAAAATGCTCTTGTTGTGCACGTAAACTTTCTAAATAATCACTTGCACTAAGTTCGCTAATTTTTTCTTTACCGACATTGTGTTTTAACCAATACATGAATTTTGTCATCGCAACACCATCTTTAATATGGGCATTACGGTTGTTCTCAAGCTCTATTTCGTTTTTCTTAGCCTTCATCATCATAGATGGATTAGGACACTCTAATAGCTTAATATCAGCATGTAAGCCTTGTGTAATTGCATAGTTAACACTTGTTGGATCAAGCATAATGCTACTACTAGCATCAATCGTTTTCACATATTGATAAATCTCATCATATGCTTTCACAACAATATCATTTTCTTTAAAGTTCTTCGCTAACTCTTCACTTACCTTAGCCTCATCCATAAAGACATAACTAACGCCTTCTGTAATTACAAGGTATGCAAGCACTACAGGAAAACAAGCAATATCATCTCCACGCATATTCAATATCCAAGCAATATCATCCAAAGAAGTAACGATATGGTGCGTTACTTTTTGTTTCTTCATTATATCTTTAATATCTTTCAGTTTATCTGCACTACTTTTTCCACTATATTTTTCTGCTAAAAAGAACCCTTTTTTATCTGGCAAAGCAGGACGATCTTTCCAAATCAAATCAACTAAGTCTTCTTGATAAGATACACGAACTTCCTTATCCGCTAAACGTAACATAATCGCTTTTGTTAATTTCGTATTCATCACTCTTCCATCAAAGCCAAATACCCCTTGATTACTACAGTGATCATAAATATACTGAGCAAGTGTAGGAACACCTTCTTCCCCTTGTTTCATCAAAGTAATACTTGTCCCTTTTAATTGTTCTTCAGCTTGGATAAAGTAACGTCCATCCGTCCATAAAGCAGCACAATCAAGACACACAACCAACGTTCCTGCTGACCCACTAAAGTGTGACATATATTTTCTTGCTTTAAAGTATTCTCCTACATATTCTGTTTCATGAAAGTCTGAAGTAGGAATCATATATACATCCATACTGCGCTCTTTCATTAGTTTTCTTAATGCTGTTAATTTTTCAATAATTGTCATTTTCTATTCCTCCAAAATATGCCTTCTTATTTACTACTGTTTGGTATTAATTGCGTAAGACCCATTGGCACTTGCTACCACTTCATCTTTATGATTCGTTCTAGCAACTGCTCTTGTTTGTGCCATCCGACTACCACCATGATCACAAACGCCTTCTAAATAAAGCGTATCGCCTTCTTTAATAGCATTTACAAAATTCACAGACAACTGAATCGTTGGCGTAAAGTCTGCCTTACTAAATGTATAAGCAACACATCCCATGGTAATATCCATAGCCGTACTAATCAGACCACCATGCATATGTCCAACTGGATTTAACTGCCACTTTTCAACTGGAAAAGAAAGGATGATTTTACGTTTTTCTTCATCAACACTTTCTAACTTCATGTTCATCATAGCATTTATTGTTCCTTCTTTTTGTAAACGTAACTGTAAAAATGTTTGAATTCTTTTTGCTGTATTATCTTTTAACATACCATCACCTCGGCTACGTTAAGTATACTATATTTTATGACGGAAGAAAACCACATCAAAACAGCATGTGGCTTTCTTTTTTAAATTTCTTTTTCTAATTTTTCAATTCCTATTTGAAGACGTTTTAACGTTTCTTCTTTTCCTAGTATATGAGCAATCTCAATAGCTCCTCCAGGAGTAAATTGTTTACCTGAAATAGCCGTACGTACTGGCCATAACAATTGTCCGTTCTTCATTTCATGAAGAGCAGGAAGTGCAAGTAATACTTCATGTAGTGTTTCTTCACTTGACCAATCATTTAATTCACTTAAGGCAACTTGTGCTATACGTAATGCTTTTAAAGCTATTTCATATGTTGTTTTCATTTTCTTATGAATATACATTGCGTTATCATATTCTGGAAGTTCATCAATAAAATCAACACTTTCAGGAATGGTTGTTAAAATATCTGTACGAGGTTGAAGAATGCGTGCTACTGAAATCATATCTACTGGTTTATGTACTGCCATTTCAATATAAGGTTTTGCTAAGTGATAAAACTCTTCTACACTCATTGCACGTAAATACATTCCATTCATCCATGTTAATTTATCAATATCAAAAATAGCAGGTGATTTAGAAATACGTTTAATATCAAATACTTTAATCAACTCTTCTAATGTATATATTTCTTGTTCAGTTTCAGGAGCCCATCCTAGTAATGCAATATAATTTAAAATAGCTTCTGGTAAGTATCCTTTTTTTGTTAAGTCTTGAAAACTTGCATCTCCATTACGTTTACTTAATTTATGTTGTTCATCTTTCATAACTGGTGGAACATGTACATAGGTAGGAATATCCCATCCATATGATTGATAAATTAAGTTATATTTAGGTGTCGATGATAAATATTCATTTCCTCTTACAACATGCGTAATTTCCATTTGATGATCATCAATGATATTCGCAAAATTATAGGTTGGGAATCCATCTGATTTCAATAATACAGATTCATCTAAAATACTATTATCTACTTCAATTCTTCCATATACTTCATCATCAAAATGTGTTTCTCCATCGTGTTGAATACTTTGGCGTACAACATATTTTTCACCATTTGCGATTCTTGCTTTCGCTTCTTCTTTCGCAATGTGTTTACAAGGGTCATCATATTTAAATGAAATTCCTAAGCTTTCTGCTTCATGTCTTTGTCTTTCAATTTCTTCTTCTCCACAGAAACAATAATGTGCTCCACCTAAGTCAACCAATTCATCAGCATATGCTTGATACATTGATAAACGTTCAGATTGAACATATGGTCCAAAGTCTCCACCAATGTCTGGTCCTTCATCGTGATGTAATCCCACTTGATTCATTGTTTCATAAATAATATCAACAGCACCTTCTACCAAACGTTCTTGGTCAGTGTCTTCAATTCTTAAAATAAAATCTCCATTTTCATGTTTTGCTATTAAATATTCAAATAACGCCGTTCTAAGATTCCCAATATGCATATATCCTGTAGGACTTGGCGCAAATCTAGTTCTCACTTTTTTCATATAAATACTTCCTTTCGATAGTATTATAATAATATAATAAACAAAGGCGATAATCAACCTTATTCATGCCTTTTCGGTGATTTCTCTATTGACAAACATCTCTATAATGTTTAGAATATTAACGTTAGCGATAACTTATTGGGATGTCGCCAAGCGGTAAGGCATCAGACTCTGAATCTGACATTGCCCTGGTTCGAATCCAGGTATCCCAGCCAATATGTCAACAAAGCCACTTCGTGGCTTTTTTACTGTCTTGTTTTAATTCTATTTAACTAATCATCTACTTAAAAGTCCCTTACCCATTAATAATACTAAATTTACTTAAATAATATGAAACAAGTATCTTTTCAATTCATTGTTTATAAGAATACATTATAGAGTATCAGATGCAAATACAGGTATATTAAAATCACTTATATCCTGTAATTAACATAAAGAACGTAATCATTAAGCTTATTGTTTCAATCATAGTTGGTGTACTTGTTCATTTATGATGAAATCTTAGCATTCTTATTTATCGATTATTTCAAAATTTGATGCGATATATTAATCTATCTAATAATCAACTATCTATATGCATATTTCTCTTCTATTAAAAGAATCGTTTGAAATAATCTCGCAAAGCTTTATCACAAATATATAAATATACTCCTCTTCTTGCACGTGTAAGAAGAACATAATAAGCATTTAATACATTTGATCTAATTTCATCATCAGATAGCCCACGTTTCGCATTTTTATCATATAG
>JAVWIF010000013.1:23185-38901 GCA_036639635.1 Longicatena sp. | reverse complement strand
TAGTGAAGATAGCACGTTGCCAGGTTATAGACACTCTTACGGGTGTCTTTTTTTTATGATATGACTGGAATAAAAGCTGTAAAAGTGCTAAAATGCACTAGGTAAAGAAAGGAGTTTTTACTAATGACTGAAATTATGAGAGATGTTATCCATGACTCCTTACCAATGTTGCCTTTTTTGTTTTTAACTTATTTTTTAATGGAGTATTTGGAACATAAAACAAGTAATTCTTTTCAAAAACACTTAGAAGGAGCAAAAAAACTAGGACCATTGGTGGGAGCTTTATTAGGAATTGTACCCCAATGTGGTTTTTCTGTGCTTGCTTCTGGTTTATATATGAACAATTCTATTTCATTAGGGACGTTGCTTGCGGTATTTATATCAACTAGTGATGAAGCAATTCCAATTCTTGTTGCACAACCTAATCAAATGAATACTTTAATAAATGTTATAGTAGTTAAATTAATAGTAGCCTTTATTGTAGGATATGCTTGTGATTTCTTAGTGAATCGAAAACTTTTACAAAAGAATCATTCACTGCATAATATTCATCAAGAATGTGACTTAAATCTTGAAGAAGAACATCATTCAATAGTATATATAGCAAGTGTTCATACACTTAAAATATTTGGTTTCATTTTTTTTGTTAATTTAGGATTATCATTATTTATTCATTATATTGGGAAAGAAAGTCTTTCTACATTGTTAGCAAATGGCTCATTTTTGCAACCACTACTTGCAAGTATTGTAGGGCTTATTCCCAATTGTGCAGCAAGTGTTATGTTAGCTCAATTGTACATTGATGGAGTCTTATCATTTGGAGCACTATGTGCAGGTTTAATAACAAGTGCCGGTTTAGGTTTATTGGTGCTTTTAAAAATGTATGACAATAAAAGAGATATTCTACGTATTTTAACAATCTTATTTTTAAGTGCACTAATACCAGGTGTTTTTCTACAATGGATGTAGATATACTAATAAAGCTATTGTCATAGTGGCAATAGCTTTATAAACAATATAATTTAAAGTATAATAAAAGAAAAGAAAGGTGATGTTTATGGATTATAAAACAGAGTTTAATAAACTAGTAGAAGATAATCAATTAGAAAAAGCACGTATTATCTTAGATAAGTTAAAATATACATCTACCGATGATTCTTTTTATTATGGAAATATGGGATGGCTTTTAAACCATATGGAGCGTTATCGTGAAGCTGAAATTATATTAAAAAAGGGGATTTTAACATTTCCTGTTGATGGTTGGATGTATAGTCAATTAGGATTTTCACTTGATCGCCAAGAATACCTAGAAGAAGGACTTATAGCTTTATTAACAGCATTAGAACTGGGCTTTGATGAACCATGGTTACATGGAGAAATTGGATGGGTTTATGCACAAAAAAAAGACTACAAAAAAGCGATTGAATACTTTGAAAATGCTTTATTAGATGATGAAAAAAATAGTTGGATTATCTCTCAAGCAGCTTATGTTTATGAGGCTTGTGAAGATTTTGCTACTGCAGAAGAATACTTTTTAAAGTGTTTTGCAATACATTGTAATCATGAGACACTTTATGACGTATTAGACTTTTATAAAAATCAACATAATAATAAAAAAATACTTGAGTTCTTAGAGAGTATTTCTACTTACAAGAATCAAGATTGGTATCAATTGGAAGTAGGAAATGCACTATATGATGAAAAACAATATAAGAAAGCTTTACAGCATCTTTTAAAAGCCGTATCCTTGGGTAAGGATGACACTAAAATACAGACTTTATTGGGAGATACATATCATCACTTAAAAATGACTAAAGAAGCAACGGAGCATTATAATCTTGCTTTAAAATATTATGAAAAAGCGTTAAGTAAGGAATCAGATACAACTTGGATTTATCAAGAGATGATTTTAATAGTGGAAAAACAAATGGATACTGCTAAAATAATGAAATATTTAGATCGTGCAGTTGAAGCTGTTGGAATGAATAGTTGGTTTATGCTCCATTTTGCACGCTATTTTAATGTAAATGAAGAATATGAAAAAGCAATTGCTATCTATAAAGATGGAATAGAGAAATATCCAAGTGAAGATTGGCCTTATGAAGAACTAGCCTATTGTTATGTACTAGTAGGTAAATTTGAAGAAGCTATTGTGCTATATCACAAAGTAATTGAATTAGAAAGTAATCAAGTTGAGTACGTATCTATGTTAGGATGGTGCTACGTACGAACAAATCATTTGAATGAAGCGGGCCAATATTTAGACAAAGCTGTTGAATTAGGACGTTGCGACGGATGGATATATTCTGTATTTGGAGAATTGTATAAGAAACAAAACAAATTATCAAAAGCGCTTGAAGCTTATCAGAAAGCATTGAAATTAAATTATAATGTAGTAGAAATAAAAAAAGAAATGCAACAAATCAAGAGTAAAATAAAATAAAAAAATACGAACAAGGGGTGATGCGGAATGTGTGGTCGATATTATTTTGAAGTAGATGAGCGAGTAGAATTTCACAAATTGAATAAAAAAATTAAACAGTTAAACTTATTTTCCTTTGCGCAAAAAGAAGTGTTCCCTAGTCAAGACGCTTTAGCAATTGTTCGTGGTCACACTGATTATGACCTTGCAGTCATGAAATGGGGAATACCTTGCCAATCAAATCAACGTATTATCAATGCACGTAATGAAAGTGTGCATGAGAAACTATTATTTAAAAATTTGAACTATTGTTTATTACCATGCAATGGATATTATGAGTGGCAAAACAAAAGAAAAGTATATATTCAAAACTCACAACAACCACTTATATATCTTGCGGGGATGTACAACGAACAAAATGAATTTGTTGTAATTACGTGTGAAGCACAATCCTCATTAAGCAAGATTCATCATAGGATGCCTTTATTAGTAGAAGAAGCTCAAATGCATCGTTATCTAGAAGGAGCGCATCCTTTTGTGATGGATAATCAAGAATTTAAAATAACGGTTCTAGATGAAAACAAATATTATCAAGAATCATTATGGGAGGATATCTAATGAAAAAATATCGTACCATATCAGCACTCTTCGTACTATTTATTATTTGGGAATTTTTAGCAATTCAAATAGATAACGATTTTCTGTTTCCTTATCCATTGGATGTGATTGCACTCATGGGGAAGCAAGTGATGACAGCTTCTTTTTATAGTACATTAGGAATTACCTTAGTTCGTTCATTAAGCGGTTTATGTATTGCTTTTATACTAGCTTTCCTATGCGCATTTTTATCCTATAAGTCGAATGTATTTAAAGATTTATTTTATCCTGTATTATTATTAACAAGAAGTGTTCCTAATATATCCTATATAATTATTGTTTTAGTTTGGTTTGGGCGTGATCGTAGTGCTTCTATAGTAAGTTTTCTCATTATATTTCCAACCATCTATAGCAGTTTGTTTCAGGGGTTCTTACATATTCAACAAAATTTAAAGAATGTTTTACGCTTATATCCTACCAAGAAGAGTTATCAAATATGGTATGTCTATATTCCTTTATTACAAAGTGCCATGCAAGCATCATTATCAAACGGCATTTCTTTGGCTTTTAAGGTGGGTGTCATGGCGGAAATCATTGGACAGGTACAAACAGGAGTTGGACGACAATTGAACCTGTGTCGCTTAAATAGCGATATGACAGGCATATTTGCTTGGACTGGTTGGATTATTCTTGTATTATTATTTATGGAAGGTATGCAACACGTTATATTTCAGAAAAAAAATGCTAGCGAGACTACTCACTAACATTTTTTATAATTTTTTTAAAACTGGTGCAATCTTTTTATATGTTAACATGACGACAGCACTTACCATGATTCCCTTGACAATATTAAAAGGAACAACACAGATAAGAACTAAGGGAAGTAAGCTATTAATATTTGAATTAATTGCATGCCCCATTCCAATAATCATATCAATAGTTAAATATGGTTGCATAAAGAAGGCATAAGCAGGAAGTAATACAAAGTAGTTTACAATAGCACCTACTACACTCATAAGAATAGTACCTATCAATAATCCTACAATAGCATGTTTCTTTGTTTTCTCTTTTTTATACAATATGACAGGTGGTAATACAAGTGCACATCCAATAATAAAGTTACCAAGTTCTCCTACACCCATTGTAGCAGATCCATTTAATAATAGATTTAATACAATTTTTAAAGCTTCAATACAAACTGCAGCCCAAGGACCTAAGGCAAAGCCACCAATTAAAACTATAACTTCACTAAAATCTAATTGATAGAATGCTGGTGCGAAAGGCAACGGAAATTGAAACATCATTAGGATACAAGCGAGTGCACCTAATATACTAATTTTTGCGATTGAATGTACATCCAATCTACTTTTTGTTGAAACATATGCTGACATGATGTTTTCCTCCTTATCAATATCTTCATATCCTTTTTCTATAAATAAAATAAAAAAAGGTTTTCAACAAAACCTTTAGGGAGAACTACAAAAAAACTACACTTCTTTCATCCAGACTTTACTGTCGCCACGAGAATCTCACTCGTTCGTGCCAATGTTTGGCTTGCGGGGTATACCGCCGATTGGGAATTTCACCCGACCCTGAAGTTTTTGTCATCACTATATTAGCAGTGTTTTATTGAAATGTCAATTTAGATGTTCAAAACCTATGGTATATTATGTGAAAGTTATCTTAAATTATCTGATAGCATAGCAAATATAAAATAGAAGTGATATAATTAGTCGCATTGAAGGGAGTTTTGCTTTATGAAATGGTTACAAAATTTTATGCGAGGAAGATATGGAGCTGACCAATTATCCTTCTTTTTGCTTATCCTATATTTTATTATTACAGTAGTTTCTGCAATTTTCCGAATTCCGTATGTGACATATGTTGCATTGGCGTTATTGATTTGGTGTTGGTTTCGAATATTTAGTAGAAATACTTATAAACGTTCTGGAGAAAACACAAAGTTTTTGCGTATGGTATATCCAATTACTAGTAGAGTACACACAAAACGCAAAGAATGGAAAGAACGTAAAACACATAAGTTTTATTCTTGTCCAAACTGTAAACAACGCCTGCGTGTACCAAAAGGACGAGGAACACTTACGATTACCTGTCCTAAATGCAAAACAAAGTTTGATAAGCGAACATAAGAAAAGAATCCCTAGGGATTCTTTTTATGTGCTTAATCTAAGTCTGCAATATCTTCCGTTTTTTCTCTAAAGTATTGACGACGTTCATGAGGTTTTAAACCTTTTTTACGTAAACGAATACAAGCAGGTACAATTTCTACCAATTCATCATCATTGATGAATTCTAAGGCTTCTTCTAATGTCATATCTTTAGGCGTAGTTAAACGCATTGCTTCATCATTTCCACTAGAACGAATGGCAGTTAACTTTTTGTTCTTTAAAGGATTTACATCCATATCTACATTACGTGCAGATACTCCAATAATCATTCCTTCATATACTTCTGTTTGTGGAGAAATGAATAAGGTACCGCGCTCTTGTAAGTTCCATAAAGCATAAGTCATTGCACTTCCTAATTCAGTTGAAATCATAGCACCATTCTTACGTTGCATGATTTCCCCTTTATAAGGTGTATATCCATTAATACGACGAACAAGTGTTCCTTCTCCATGTGTATCATTAATGAATTCACTACGGTATCCAAGTAATCCTCTTGTTGGTGCTTCATAAGTAATACGAACATAGCCATTTTCTTCTACCATGTCAATCATATTTCCTTTACGAAGGTTTAATTTGTTTATGATTGTTCCACTATATTCTTCAGGAGCAATTGCTACAACTTCTTCTACTGGCTCTACAGTTTTACCATTTGCATCTTTATGTAAGATAACTTCAGGTTTACTAACAGCAACTTCAAAGCCTTCACGACGCATTTGCTCAAGTAGTACAGAAATATGTAACTCTCCACGTCCACTTACTTTAAAACAGTCTCCACTATCCGTAGATTCTACTTTTAATCCAACGTTCACTTCTAATTCTTTTTCTAATCTTTCTTTTAAGTTACGAGAAGTAACATACTTACCACTCTTACCAGCAAATGGTGATTTATTAACTATGAAGTTCATACTTAAGGTAGGTTCTTCAATCTTAATACCTGGTAAGGGAAGGATATGGTCTTTCTCACAAAGTGTTTCTCCTATTGATATATCAGAAATACCTGCAACTACAACAATGTCACCTGAGCGAGCTTCTTTTACAGAAACACGTCCCATTCCACGATAAACAAAGATTTGAGAAGTTGATTTATTTCTCTCATTTCCAAAAGAATCACAAACAACTAAAGATTGTTGTTCCTTCAAAACACCTTGATAAACTCTACCAATACCTAAACGTCCTATGTATTCATCATAAGCAAGTGCACTAATTTGTACTTGTAATGGATCATCATCAAGATCAGGATAAACTTCACAATGATTTAAAATTGTTTTAAATAAGGGTTCAATAGAGTCACTTGGTGTATCTAAGTCATATTGAACAATTCCTTTTTTAGCAATTCCATAAAGAATAGGGAAATCCAATTGTTTGTCTGTTGCATTTAAATCTAAAAATAAATCATATACTTCATCTACAACTTCTTCTGCTCGTTGGTCTTTTTTATCAATCTTATTGATCAACAGAATTGGACGTAAACCTAGTTCTAAGGATTTACTTAATACAAAACGTGTTTGTGGCATAGGACCTTCACTTGAGTCAACTAATAAGATAACGGCATCTACCGTTTTAATTATACGTTCAACTTCACTTGAGAAATCCGCATGTCCTGGAGTGTCCACGATATTAATTTTTACACCCTCGTGAATAACACTACAGTTTTTTGAATAGATTGTAATTCCACGTTCACGTTCTAAATCATTACTATCCATAACACAGTCGACTACTTCTTCATTACTACGAAATACATCACTTTGGCGAAGGAAGGCATCTACCAATGTAGATTTACCAGCGTCGACGTGGGCAATTACCGCAATATTTATAATTTTTTCTTTTTCGCTCATTTTTATTCCACCTTTTAGACCATTTATAATAATATCCTAAAATAGCTACAATTACAATTTTTTTCGCATAATAATGCATTATTTTAACTGTTTTCCATTATACTAGAAGGCGAGGATGATAAATTGTGAAATTATGTATACTTGTATGCCCTTTCTTATATCATTTGCTTTTTGTTGATTTCACATCAAAAACGCTAGAAATTAGTTCTAATCTAGAACGAGTTATAGAGATTTGATAGATAAACTAGAACTTCTTCATTATATCAAAAGAAAATAACGGAGAAAATTATATGGGAAACTCCATTTTTGTCCAATATTGTTTTATACTCATTATAGGAGTAGAAAATAGGAGCGTTATGCTTTTTGCTTATGACAAAAAGCTAGTAGTATGTTTACTTAATACTAGAGATTGGAAAGAATAAAATATGACAGGTGAACGTATCATACGAAAGCTGATATTTATAAAATAAGCGTGCACGTAGTACTTATTAAAATCCATGAATGGATTGAAAAGATTATCAATTGTTCTATTTTTACTTAATATTGAATAGTAAATGTTCTGTTTTTACTTTTTGGTGTTATAATATAGTCAGATAACGCGATAGTACGCGTATATATTTTATATTAAATAAAGTTCATATGATTTAACAAATGGGAAGAGCAGTTAAGAAATAAACTGTTTTTTATGATTTAGAAAAGCCCAAAAGAAGGAGAGAAAAGGTATGAAAACAGAATATTTTAAAGAATTTAGTCATGAATTAAATCGTGATATGGAATTTAAGGTATATGGAGAAAAAGGAATACCTTGCTTAGTGTTTCCAGCACAAGATGGTCGTTTTTATGATTTTGAAAATTTTGGTATGATTGATGCTGCGCATGAGTACATAGATGCTGGTTCCATTCAGTTCATTTGCTGTGATAGTATTGATAGTGAAACGTGGTCTAATGAAGATGGAAATCCACGTGAGCGTTTAGAACTACACGAACGTTGGTATCATTATATCGTAGATGAATTGGCACCACGTATTCATGAGATTAATAAAAAAGGAAATAGTAAAGCTGCAGATGGTATTATGACGTGTGGAGTAAGTATGGGAGCGTTACATGCTTTGAATTTCTTATTGCGTAGACCAGATATCTTTCATAAAGTACTCGGATTAAGCGGTATTTATCATGCGGATTTTTTCTTTCATGATTATCATGATGAACTCACTTATCAAAACTCACCAGCAGATTACCTACCTAATATGCAAGAAAATCACCCATATTTGGAACTTTATAAAACAGCCGAAATTGTATTGTGCTGTGGACAGGGTGCTTGGGAACAAGAAATGGAATATAGTTTACGACAAATGGATGCAATATTCCAGGAGAAACATATCGATGTCTGGATTGATGAATGGGGATTTGATGTTTCTCATGATTGGTATTGGTGGAAGAAACAACTAGATTACTTTTTGCAATTTATGGTGTAATAGAGCTTGAACAAAATTTTCTTAAATAAATAAAAGAGAACATCCTAGTTTAAATGGGGGTGTTCTCTTTTAGGATAAATGCGCATAATTACACATGAACTTGTAACAAACGGAGATATAGAAGTTTCTGTGAATATTTAAAAACGCCGATAAACAGAGGATTAAGACAAGAAAAAAAGCGCTAGGGATACGCTTTTTTTCTTACTTCTAATTATTAAGGGGATAGAATGTATAGAAAATAATTAGGGGGTTATTTTCTATTAGGCGAAGAATATCTTTGCCCGTATATACTATAATAAAAAGATATAGTAAAAAGATAAGTAAATTATGGGAAATTGTGTGAACTCGTTATTTAATTAGATTGCCTAATGTAATAACACTTGTTACAAATTCCTTTTTCTTGTCTTTTGAGATATTGCGAAAGGTATTGATCAATAGATATTCTTGTTCACTCTGTACCATTAAGGGGGAATCACCATTTTCGCTAAGATCTAGTAATTTCTTAATATCGATATCTAAAATCTTACATAATTTAGAGAGTGTGTAAATATCCGGTAAGGATCTATCGTTACAATAGCTTGAAATTGTTCTTTGATCGAGGTTTAATGCATTAGCTAAATCTTTTTGTTGCATGTTTTTTCTAATCATTTGAACTTTTATTATTCCACCAATATTTAACATCTTTTTCACCTCGACTTTACTATAGTATAAAATATATAATGGTAAATAATGGGATTATACCACAGATGATAGTAAAAATTTACTATACCAAGTTAATGTACATTAGAAAAAAATAAAGTTTTTAAGTAGGACTGTTTTTTTGTATTTGATGTGAGCAGTGATATCAATTATTTTAGAATAATTATTAGTAAGAAAATTTATATCAAAGCGCTTTTATATAGCAATGTGTTTTATATATTAAACTTTAAGTAAGATATACTTGTATTTTTAGTGAATCATGATATAATTTTTTTGCTTCAAAGAGAATACTTTTAGTTTAGTGTAACTAAACTATAGGAGGTAGTATATATGGATATCGGACAACGATTAAAACAACTGCGCGTACAGAACAATTTAACACTAGAAGAACTTGCTTCAAGAAGTGAGTTAACAAAGGGATTTTTATCACAAGTGGAAAGAAGTTTAACCTCTTTATCAGTGAGTACGTTAGAAGATATTGTAGAAGCGTTGGGAACAGATTTAGCAACCTTCTTTAAAGATAGTAAGCAGCATAAAACAGTCTTTAAAAAAGACGATTATTTTGTTGATGAACATGAAGACTTTTGTATTAATTGGATTGTGCCCAATGCGCAAAAAAATGAAATGGAACCTATTTTATTAGAATTACATCCTTTTGGACAATCTAAAGAAATTGATCCCCATGATGGAGAAGAATTTGGATATGTTGTAGAAGGACGTATTACGCTAGTCAATGGAGAACAAGAAACTCCGGTAAAAAAAGGAGAAACGTTTTATATTAATGGAAAATATAAACATTATCTTAAAAATAACAACAAGAATGAAGCAAAAGTATTGTGGATAACGACTCCACCATTATTTTAGGAGGATTTGAAATGGAGAATAATGTATTAATTCAATTTAAAAACATAGTAAAAGAATTTGATGGACAATTGGTGCTAAAAGGAATTAATTTAGATATTTATGAGAATGAATTTGTAACCTTACTAGGTCCTTCAGGTTGTGGTAAAACAACTTTGCTAAGAATCCTTGGGGGATTTTTAACGCAAAGTGATGGTAGTATTATTTTTGATGGAGAAGAGATTACGAATGTACCTCCTTATAAAAGAGAATTAAACACCGTCTTTCAAAAGTATGCATTATTTCCTCATATGAATGTATATGATAATATTGCTTTTGGATTAAAAATAAAGAAGATGAGTAAAGATGTTATTGAACAAAAAGTATTAAAGATGTTAAAGCTAATTGGGTTAGAAGGTTATGAAAGAAGAGATGTTACTTCTTTATCAGGTGGTCAACAACAACGTATTGCGATTGCTCGGGCGTTGGTGAATGAGCCTAAACTTTTACTCTTAGATGAGCCTCTAGGTGCGTTGGATTTAAAATTACGTAAAGAGATGCAATATGAATTAAAGAAGATTCAACAAGAAGTTGGAATTACCTTCATTTATGTAACACATGATCAAGAAGAAGCTTTAACGATGTCTGATAAAATTGTGGTTATGAAAGATGGTGAAATTCAACAAGTAGGTACTTCTACAGATATTTATAATGAACCAGAGAATCGATATGTTGCAAGTTTTATTGGTGAATCAAATATCATTCCAGGTAAAATGTTGGAAGATTATAAAGTTCAATTTGATGAAAATGCATATGACTGTGTAGATTTTGGTTTTAAAAAGAATGAAGCAGTTGATGTTGTTATACGACCTGAAGATTTAGATATCGTAACAGAAGAACAAGGGAAAATGACGGGTATTGTTAAGTCCGTACTGTTTAAAGGCGTTCATTATGAAATTATGGTGGAAACAGTGCCAGGTACTAGTGTAAGTGTTAAAATGCATGTAACAAAGGAGCATGACGTTGTTTCAACGGATGCTAAAGAAAAAATATCTGCCAATGATTTCTTTGTGGATATTGAAGATGTAAAAGAATTAAATGATACGGAAATTGTAGCACGTGCTGATGCACAAGCATGGGATCCACAGAATGATGAATATATATCTATTAGTAAGATGGAATATGATATTCAAGAAGAAATTGGCACGTATCCTGTAACATTTTCAACAAGTTCAAATACGTCAGTTACCATTAACGTCTTTGTTGTGCAACAACAATATGTAGAAAATCCAAAAGCTAATGAAGCGATTAGTGCGTTTAATTTCTTTAAAACAGTAGATGAATTAAAGGAAAGTGCTGCCATTGATACGGACTTAAAGACATGGGCAAATGCGCAAAGTTGGAAGTTAAGTGATGAAAGTTCAGTGGAAATATCTAGTGTGGATTATGATTTTGATAGTGATAATATTAGTGCAGGTTCTTATAAAGTAACGTTCTCAACACAAGGAAGAGAATTTAAGGTTCATACAACTGATATTTCGCAAGAAGGTGCGAGTATTGGCTTAGACTTTCAGCGTGAAGATATTCATGTGATGAGCAAGATGGGTTACTAAGATGAAGACATTTAAACGTTTGACCTATCCTTATATGATTTGGATAGGGGCAATGATTTTAATACCAATGATATTAATTATTATGTATGCATTTACGAAACAAGGAAATAATGTAGCAACCTTACAGTTTACCTTGGAACACTTTGTTAAGTTTTTTACAGATCCTGATTTCTTAAAAACTTTATGGTTATCTTTAAAAATTGCGTTTATTACAACTGTATTATGTATTTTAATTGGATATCCAGTGGCGTACGCAATTTCACAGTCCTCTGCAAGAATGCGCAATTTATTAATTTTATTAGTAACACTACCTATGTGGATTAATATGTTAGTACGTACGTATGCATGGATTGGTATTTTAGCAGATAATGGACTCATTAATCATATTCTAACCTTTCTAGGTTTTGAACCAGCAGAATTATTATATACGGATTTTTCAGTTATCTTAGGAATGGTATATAACTTCATCCCGTTTATGATTTTACAAATAGAGTCATCATTAGCAAAGATGGACACTTCCTTGTTGGAAGCTGCGAATGATTTAGGTGCCAACCGATTTGAACGTTTTATTCATGTAACATTACCTTTATCTTTACCAGGTGTTATATCTGGAATCACCTTAGTTTTTTTACCTTCTGTTTCAAGTTTTGTCATTCCCAAATTAATGGGAGGTGGCGGTTATATGATGATTGGTAATATTATTGAAAATCAGTTTATAACCGTTGGAGAATGGAACTTTGGTAGTGCGATTTCAATGGTAATGGCGGCTATTATTATGATTAGCATGTATGTTACTCGACGCTTAGACAAAGGCGATGATGTCGTTAGAGGTAAGCAAGGGGGCAATGTTCAATGAAAATGAAAAGCTCCTTAACAAGAAAAATCATCCTTGGCATTATTTTATTGTTCTTTTATTTTCCAATTCTATATATGTTAATATTTTCATTTAATGGCTCACGCTCATTGACTAGTTTTGATGGTTTTTCTTTGCAGTGGTATCATAAAATGTTTTCCGATCGCAATATGATGGAAGCAATTTATTATACGTTAGTTACAGCGGTTGTAGCAACTTTTGTCTCAACAATTGTAGGAACAATTACAGCCATTGGATTATCAAAATCTAAAAAAATTGTAAGAGAAGTTGTACAACAAATAAATGATTTACCTATTATGAACCCTGAAATAGTTACGGCTGTAGGACTTATGTTGTTTTATGTATCTTTGCATATGGAAAAAGGTTTTGTGACCATGTTATTAGCACATATTGCCTTTTGTACACCCTATGTTATTTTAAGTGTTATGCCAAAATTACGAAGTCTAGATCCCAACTTAACAGAAGCGGCTCTTGACTTAGGCGCGAAGCCGTCTCAGGCAATGTGGAAAGTAATTGTTCCACAAATAATGCCTGGCATTGTATCAGGGGCTTTAATTGCATTTACCATGTCCTTTGATGATTTTATTATTTCATATTTCGTAACAGGAAATGGGGTAAAAAATATATCTACTCTTGTTTGGACAATGAGTAAACGAATCAATCCTAGTATTAATTCGTTATCAACTTTAATTGTTATTATGATTACCATTACGCTTATTATTGTCAATGTATTACCAATTGTACGTGATAATGCCAAAAAGAAAAACAAACCAATTTCCAATAAAGTATTTGGTATTGTAGGAATTTGTTTTGCGTTACTTGTGAGTGGAACTTTATTTGCACTAAAAGGTGGGGTGAGTAAAGGCAGCGAAAAGAATGCCATAGTTGAATATGGTAGTGATGTTTTAAAGGTATATAATGTAGGAGAATATATTGATCCTTCTATTAATGAAGAGTTTGAAAAAGAATTTGGTGTAAAAGTTATTTATGATACGTTTGATTCTAATGAATTAATGTATACGAAATTACAAGGAGGAGAATCTTATGATGTTCTTGTTCCTAGTGATTATATGATTGAACGCTTATTAAAAGAAGATCGTTTACAACCGCTTGATAAAAAAAGAATACCAAATATCGTTACTTTAAGTGAAAAGGTTAAAAACTTTAAATATGATCCAACAAATAAATATAGTATTCCATATTTCTGGGGTAGTGTGGGTATTGTTTACAATAAAAAGAATGTTAGTATAGCAGACTTAGATAAAGAAGGATGGAATATCTTCCAAGATCCGACATATGAAGGAAGACTTTATATGTATGATTCAGAGCGTGATTCTTTTATGATGGCGCTAAAAGCGTTAGGTTATTCTATGAATACGAGCAATCCTAAAGAATTAGAAGAGGCATATCAATGGCTTGTTACTACAGTTAAAACAATGAATCCAGAAATTGTTACAGATGAGGTAATTGATTCAATGGTCAATGGTAATAAAGATTTAGCACTTGTTTATAGTGGAGATGCTTCCTATATTTTATCTGAAAATGAAGATATGGATTACTATACGCCTAAAGAAGGAACCAACCTTTGGAGTGATGCTATGGTTATTCCTAAAGATGCAAAAAACCCAAAATTAGCAAACGAATATATAAATTTTGTGTTAGAATATGAGCAGAGCATGAAAAACACATTGTTTGTTGGTTATGCTTCAAGTAATGGAGAAGTATTAGACGAAGTAAGTGCGCCAAATGGAGAGTTTGATGGAAATAATGCGTATCTTCCTCGTGTAGGTTATAAAAAAGATGAAATCTTTGAATATAACGATGTTACGAAAAAAATTATATCGGATTATTGGGTAAAGGTAAAAATTGCGAAATAGAGGTGTTCTATATGAAGAAAAATGTAAAACTATGGATCTATCGAAGTGTTGTTGTTTTGGTGGTTGTTGTCATGGTATTCTTGTCTATTTTTGGACGTTAAGATAAAAGGAGAGCATAATGAAAGAATTAGCACTGAAATACGGCTGTAATCCTAATCAGAAACCAGCTAGAATTTATATCGAGGATCAAGAATTGCCTATTGAAATATTGAATGGAAAGCCGGGCTTTATCAATTTGTTAGATGCATTGAATGCTTGGCAATTAGTAAAAGAATTAAAAGAAGCTACCAACCTGTGTGCTGCTGCTAGTTTTAAACATGTGTCACCCGCAGGCTCTGCAGTGTATGTTCCGTTGGATGATGTTATGAAGCAAATTTATTTTGTAGATGATGTGGAATTAACACCAATGGCAACTGCTTATATTCGTGCACGTGGTAGTGATAGAATGTCTAGTTATGGAGACTTTGTGGCACTGAGCGATGAATGTGATGCAAGTTGTGCTAGCTATCTTGCTAAAGAAGTAAGTGATGGTGTGATTGCTCCTTCATTTTCAAAAGAAGCGCTAGAAATTCTAAAGAAAAAGAAAAAAGGGAATTATGTTGTGATTCAAATAGATGAAAACTATGTGCCAGCTCCTATTGAACATAAAGAAGTATATGGTATTACTTTTGAACAAGGTAGAAATAATGTGGTAATAAACGAAGAATTATTAACACAACTTCCTACTCAAAACAAAGAGTTAAGTAAACACGCAAAGCGTGATTTAATCATAGCTTTAATTACTTTAAAATATACCCAATCAAATTCGGTTTGTTATGTAAAAGATGGACAAGCCATTGGTATTGGTGCAGGACAACAATCACGTGTACATTGCACGCGTCTTGCTGGTAATAAAGCTGATAATTGGTATTTACGCCAACATGAATTGGTATTACAATTGCCTTTCAAAAAAGGCATACGTAGAGCAGATCGTGATAATACCATTGATGTTTATATATCAGAAGATGCACAAGATGTATTAAGAGATGGTGTATGGGAAAACTTCTTTACACAAAAACCTGCTGTATTCACACAAGAAGAAAAGAAAGCTTGGTTAACAACACTTCACGCTGTTGCCTTAGGCTCTGATGCATTCTTTCCTTTTGGAGATAATATTGAACGCGCACATCGTAGCGGTGTAGATTATATTGCACAAGCAGGTGGTTCTATTCGTGATGATAATGTAATAGAAACTTGTGACAAGTATAATATTGCTATGGCATTCACTAATCTTCGCTTATTTCACCATTAAAAAA
>JAVWIF010000013.1:4692-23085 GCA_036639635.1 Longicatena sp. | reverse complement strand
CGCATTTATATCAACAATTTATTAAAAAATCATTAAATTACTTACTCCTAAAGTCGAGGCATATGGTATAATAAATAAGGCAATGGAATTTTCCAATGCATCTTTTTTATATAAAAGAGACCATATAAGGAAATTATGGAAAGGAAATAATATATGATTATTCGTTCAATTGATGCAATTATCCGTATGTTAGATGCGGATTACATAGAAAATAGTGATATTGAAGAAATGATTCAAGGAGTTTGTATTGATTCACGTAAAATAGTAGAGGGGAATTTATATATTCCTATTCATGGTTGTAATAACAATGGACACCACTATGTGCAACAAGCTATTGATTTAGGTGCAAAAGCTGTGTTATGGGAGAAAAAAGAACCGAATCCTCCAAAAGAAATTACAGTTATTTTAGTAGATGATACGACGCGTGCATTACAAGAATTAAGTAAAGTATATCGTAATCAACTTCATATGAAAGTGGTAGGAGTTACTGGAAGTAATGGGAAAACAAGTACGAAAGATATATTAGCATCGATCTTAGCACAACATTATATTACGCAAAAAACATTAGGAAACTTTAACAATGAAATAGGAGTACCTTTAACACTCCTTAGCTTAAGTGAAAAAGTAGAAGTCGCTGTTATTGAAATGGGGATGGAAAACTTTGGTGAGTTATCGTATTTAACTTCCATAGTTAGACCAGATATTGCATTGATAGCAAATGTAGGAACGGCACATTTAGAAAACTTAGGAACTATAGATAATATTGCGAAAGCAAAACTTGAAATTGTAGAAGGTTTACATGAAAAAGGCTTATTTATTTATAATGGAGATCAAGAGGTTTTAAGAAATGCGGTAACATTAGCACAAATACCAGGACATATTCGTATTCGTACGTTTGGTAGTGAAAAGCAAAATGATTATGTTGTAAATGCGGTTCAACAAAAGAGTGATGGTATTACATTCTCAATCAATAATAATAAAATATTTCATATCGATATGATTGGTAAACATCAAGCAATGAATGCGACTGCAGCTTATATGGTAGCACTTGCTTTAGGTTTACATGAAGAGGAAATTAAAAAAGGATTTGCGAGTATTGAAAAAACTGGATTACGTAATGAGCTTGTGCCAATAAAGCGAGCTTTAATTCTAAATGATTCCTATAAATCAAACCCACAGAGTGCATTAGCTGCTCTTGATACGATGGAAGCATTTGATATTCCTTATAAGATAGCAGTGTTAGGAGACATGCTAGAATTAGGTGAAACAAGTGATATAATCCATTATAAACTAGGTAAGGAGTTACAAAAGTACACGTTACATGAAGTCATTACCATTGGAAATCAAGCACGTTATATTGCGCAAGGAGCCAATGATAATTTAGAACATGTGAAAGTGCAACATATGCAAGATAAAGAAGCGCTTATTCAATATTTACGACCTTATCTAGAGAAGGATTGCATGATTTTAGTTAAGGGATCAAGAGGCATGAAATTAGATGAAGTTGTAGATGCATTAACAAATAAGTGTAAAGGTGAGGTAAGTAATGATGAAAAAAATTAAATTAGCTGTTCTATTTGGTGGAAAATCAAGCGAATATTCTGTTTCTTTGCATTCTGCAGGAAGCTTGTTGAAGCAATTGAATAAAGAACTTTATGAAGTACTTTATGTTGGAATTACAGAAGAAGGAAATTGGTACACTTATGAAGGTGATATTGATGCAATTGAACATGATACTTGGTTCAATGAAGAGACATGTACACCATGTATTTTATCTTGTAGTGAAGCAAACAAAGGCTTTTTGAAACTACATAAAGATATGACCTTTGAAAAAATGGAGGTTGATTGTATTTTTCCAGTACTTCATGGTAAAAATGGAGAAGATGGAACGTTACAAGGATTATTTGAACTTAGTGGAATTCCTTATGTAGGATGTTCACATATGAGCTCTGCTGTTTGTATGGATAAAGAAATGACGCATATTATCCTAGAGAATGCGTTGGTTCCATGCGCACCTTATATGTGTGTATATGATGAAAAAAACTTAGATTATAAGAATATTTATGAACAAGCTGTTAAAAAATTAGGGTTGCCGATATTTGTAAAACCTTGTAATGCAGGATCTAGTTATGGAATTAGTAAAATAGAAGGTTTTGATGGTTTTGAAAAAGCGATGAAAGAAGCTTTCTATCATGATGGAAAAGGAAAGCTTATCCTTGAAACAACGATTGAAGGTTTTGAAATAGGTTGTGCAGTGATGGGAAATAAAGATTTATTTGCGGGAAGTGTTGATGAAATTGAAACAGATGCACCTTTCTTTGACTTTGAAGGAAAGTATCAAATGGTAGGTTCTCATATTTATTGTCCTGCAAGAATTAGTAAAGAACTTAAAGAAGAAGCACAACACTTAGCATTGCGTGCATATAAAGCATTAAACTGTTCAGGAATGACACGTGTGGATATGTTTAAAACTCCTGATGATAAAATCGTTGTCAATGAAGTGAACACAATACCTGGATTTACTGCCACATCACGTTACCCATCTATGATGAAAGATGCTGGTATTGAATTTAGTGATTTATTAGATAAATTAATTGATTTAGCATGCAACAAATAAAGTAGGGGTGGTTAAGATGCTACAAAGCAATACACGTTCATGGTTAGAAATTAACTTAGGAAATATTGAACATAATGTAAAAGAAATACAAAAATTAATTCCTCATACGAGCAAGATAATGGCAATTGTTAAAGCAAATGCATATGGTCATGGAGATGTTGTATGTGCAAAAGAATTGGTAAAGTGTGGGATTGATTTCTTTGGTGTCAGTAGTGTGGATGAAGGAATTGCCTTACGTAAAGGTGGTATTCTTGAACCTATTTTAATCTTAGGATACACACCACCAATTCATTTTCATTATGTTGTAGAATATGATTTATTACAAACATTTGTTTCTTTAGAATATGCACAAAAAGCTGATGCTTATTGTGCAACAAATAAAGTATGTATGAAAGGTCATGTAAAAGTAGATACCGGAATGTCTCGTATAGGGATATTAGCACAAGAGCATGCCTATCATATCGAAGATATTAAAAAAGTTTATGCACTACCTCATCTTAATGTGACAGGGATTTTCTCGCACTTTAGTGTAAGCGATGGCTTAGATGAAGATAATATTGCTTATACATTAAAACAAAAAGAATGTTTTGATCGCGTTCTTAAGGACTTAGTAAGTGCTAATATTGAACCTGGAACAAAACATTTACAGAATAGCTATGGAATTTTAAATTATCCAGATTTAACATATGATTATGTTCGACCAGGATTGTTATGGATGGGTGTTACAAGTGATGATGCGCTTACCATTCGTACAAAGCCAAAATTTAAACCTGTTATGGAATGGAAAGCGAATGTTTCTTTAGTTAAACACATTGAGAAAGATATTTGTGTGAGTTATGGACGTCATTATACATCACCTACTAAACGTACGATAGCAACCCTTGCTGTTGGATATGCAGATGGTTATCCTCGTTGTGTTTCTAATAAAGATGCTAAGGTATTAATTCATGGAAAACAAGCATTAATTATTGGGAATGTATGTATGGATCAGATGATGATAGATGTAAGCGAAATAGAAAATGTTCAAGAAGGTGATGTTGTTACTTTATTTGGTCAAGATGGAAATGCATTTTTGCCAATTGATGTTTTAACGCGCCTTGCGCAAACGATTAATAATGAAACACTTTGCTGGATATCATCAAGAGTGCCAAGAATCTATAAATAGCCATAGTATGGCTATTTTTATAAGGATAAGAGAAGGGAGTACCTATGGAAAGAAAAAAGTATTATGCAATTGATATTGCAAAGTTTATGAGTGCGTTCTTTGTTATCTGTATTCATACAGGACCATTATTAGACATTAGTAGAGAAGCAAATTTCGTATTGGTACAAATTCTTTCGCGGATTGCTGTTCCGCTATTCTTCATTATATCGGGATTTTTATTTTTTCAGAAAATTGATTCACTTCGTGTTTGGAATGATTATGATAATTTAGCGATGTTGAAGCACTATTTGTTTCGATTGTTTAAAATATATTGTATTTGGACAATACTTTACCTTCCATTTACCTATTTATTATGGCAAGCAGGAGATGGTATTACAATGACATCAATTCTGCGCTATGTGAGAGATTTCTTTTTAACGGGTAGCTTTTATCATCTTTGGTTCTTACCGGCATTGATGCTCAGTGTTAGTTTGACTTATTTCTTGGTTGCTAAATTGAATGTAAAAAAAGCTTTTTGGATAGCCTTATTGCTATATGTTATTGGGATGTTTGGCAATGTTTATCCTCACTTAGTTGAAAATATTCCAGTGGTTAATACAGTATTTAAAGCCTACCTATCGCTTTTTTCAACAACACGCAATGGAATATTCTTTGGACCTGTTTTTGTAGCGATGGGAGCAATTTTTGCAATACGAAAAAATTATATACAAAATTATGTAATAATGATTGCGTTTGTTATCTCTTTAGTGTTACTATTCGTAGAGTGTTTTCTATTAAGAAACGCTGGGCTTATGCGCGATTTAACAAGTATGTATAGTATGCTGGTACCGTGTGTAGCGTGTTTGTTTTTATTACTTACAAGAATTCATTTGCAACCACGAGAAGTGTATAAAAGTATGCGGGTTATGTCATTATTAATCTATGTTTCCCATATTATGTTTGTTACAATCATTTTATGGATACAACCGACAATGAATTCGTTACTTGTTTATATACTAGTGGCTTGTAGTAGCTTTATATTTTCATATTTCATTGAAAAAGCATCACATAAATTTATAATTCTAAAACAATTATATTAGAAAGAGAAGGTACACAAATGCTTCGTTTACAACAAATTAAATTATCATTAGATGAGGAACTAACACAAATACCACTAATTATTATGAAACGTTTACATATTCATGAAGATGAATTATTAGCATATCATATTGTTAAAGAAAGTATTGATGCACGTAAGAAAGCCGATATTCATTTTTCTTATTGTGTAGATTGTAAGGTAAAGTGTGAAGAAATTATCCTGAACAAGAAAATAAAAAATGTTACAAAAGCGCCTGACGTACAGTACCACATGCCTCATAAAGGTGTATTAGAATTAAATAAACGTGTGGTTGTTGTAGGCTTTGGACCAGCTGGTATATTCTCGGCATTATTATTGGCACAAAGAGGATATTATCCAATCATAATTGAGCGTGGTGGTAGTGTTGATGAGCGTGTAATAAGTGTTGATAAGTTCTGGAAAGAAGGAATCTTAGATACACAAAGCAATGTACAATTTGGAGAAGGTGGAGCAGGGACTTTTTCAGATGGCAAATTAACAACACGTGTGAAAGATGTAAGAGTACATAAAATACTAGAAGAATTTGTGCGTTTTGGAGCACCTAAAGAAATTTTATATCAAGCTTATCCTCATATTGGAACTGATTTATTACGTGATATAGTAAAAAACATGCGAAATGAAATTATAAGATTAGGTGGAGAAATTCGTTTTTCTACTTGTATGGAAGATATTCTAATTGAACAAGGAAAACTTGTTGGAATTGTTGCGAATGGAGAGACAATTGCTTGTGAACAGATGATTTTAGCAATTGGACATAGTGCACGTGATACCTTCTCTTTATTGATGGAACGTGGTCTTAGTGTACATGCGAAAGCATTCGCAGTAGGTGCACGTGTTGAGCATTCACAAGCCTTTATTAATGAAGCACAATATAAGGAATTTGCAAACCATCCTCGTTTAGGAGCTGCTGAATATCGTCTAGTACATAGTGCAAGCAATGGTCGCGGCGTCTTTACTTTCTGTATGTGTCCTGGAGGAAGTGTTGTTCCTTCTACTTCAAGTGAAGGTAGTGTGGTTGTAAATGGAATGAGTACACATGCACGTGATGCACAAAATGCGAACAGTGCTATTTTAGTTCAGATACATCCCTCAGATTTTGGAGATGATCCTAAAAAAGGAATTGCATTCCAAGAACAAATAGAAAGAAAAGCCTTTGAAATCGCTGGAGCAAATTACCATGCACCAGCACAATTGGTAAAAGATTTCTTAGCACATAAACCTTCCACAAAAATGGGTTCCATAACACCTTCTTATACGTTAGGTGTTACACCATGCGACTTACATGATGTATTACCTGATTACGTATGTAGTGCAATGGAAGAAGGTCTAAAAAACTTTGATAAACAAATAAATGGGTTTGCGAGTGATGATGCGGTTTTAACAGGAGTAGAAACACGTAGTAGTTCACCTATTCGTTTAGATCGTGATCGTGAAAGTTTTGTATCGCTTAATATACAAGGAATTTATCCTTGTGGAGAAGGTGCAGGATATGCGGGCGGTATTGTATCTGCAGCGATTGATGGGTTACGTTGCGCAGAAAAAATCATTGAAAAATTTCATTACGAAAAAAACTAAAGAATGAAGACACTGTCTTCATTCTTTTTGCATAAAAGAGCTTAATTTTGCATACTTTGTACAGAGGTGAATGGCGCAATGGGTAAACGTTGTAAAACAATACTGTACGTTATTTTTGGTGTTATTGTTCTGATTGTAGTTGGAATATTAGTTAAGATATGCTTTTTTAGTGGTCTATTTGTGCCTATGTTAAAACTACTTGGAGATAGCGTGCAACAAGTAGAAGTACAAGTTCCCTATCATGATGCAGGAGTGAAAACGCGTTATCATTTATCAAACTTTGATGAAAAAGTAGAAGTGACAAATAATGTAAATACAAATAAAACAGGAACCTATACCATCACATACAATGCCAAAGAGTATGATAAAAAGGTAACAAGAGTTGTTCATGTAGTAGATACAAAAAAACCGGTGATAACGCTAAAAGGACCGACCACTTACCGTATCTTTGAAAATGGGCTAATAAAAGAACCAGGATATGTAGCGAGTGATGCGTATGAAGGTGATCTAAGTAAGCAAGTTACCATTGAGAATAATGTAAACATTAAAAAGCAAGGCAATTATAGTATTTCATATCATGTAAAAGACAGCAGTGGAAATGTTGCGACTAGTAAGCGAAATGTACAAGTATGTAATGATCCAACCAAGATTAAACTACATTATAATTATAATGATTATGATAATACGGCTGAAGAATGGTGGTTTCATAAAAGTGAAAAGCATCAACGTAATTTGGCTGCTAAAGAAGAAGTTTGGTTAGCAAAATATAATACGTATTACTTAGGACCAAAAGAAAAGGTAATCTATTTAACCTTCGATGAAGGTGGAAATGATATCACATATATTAAAGAAATAGCAAAGGTACTAAAGGATAATAAGGTAAACGCAACATACTTTTTAACTAGAAATTATATCAAAGATAATCCAAAGTTTATGAATGAATTAGTAAAGGATGGCAATGTTATTGGTAATCATACATGGCACCATTATGATATGACTACATTAGCAAATGAATCAAGTATTGATAGTTTTGTAAAAGAAATTACGGAAACTGAAAAAACTTATATGGAAGTATGCGGACAACCAATGAAAAAAATCTTCCGTTTTCCTAAAGGTGGGTGTAGTGAGCGTACGATGAAGATAGTAAAAGATTTAGGATATCGAACATATCATTGGAGTCATGCATATTATGATTATAATAGTGATGTAAGTAAAGAAGAAGCGTTGAAAACAATGAATGAACATTATCATGAAGGTGCTATCTATTTACTACATCCGAGTAATGCCGGAAATTATGAAGCAATGGATGCTTTTATTGGGCAGATGAAAGAATTAGGTTATTCCTTTAAAACAGTAGATACAATCGGAAAAAAAGAATAGAAAACGTTGTAAAAAAATATAAAATAACGTAAAATAAGGCACAGGGGTGATAAGATGAAAAAGAAAAACATCTATTTATGCCTGTGTGTTTTTTGGATGATTGCCATTTTTTGGTTTTCACATCAACAAGCAGACGATTCCCAAGGTATGAGTGACGGAATTATAAAAATGATAGATTCATTATTTCATATAAATATAGTAGAGAGTGGTGGATGGGTTTTTGACACCTTTAGTTTTATTGTACGAAAAAGTGCGCATATGAGTGAATATGCACTATTAGCGATATTATTTGCACTTTTCTTTAAGGCTAGTGGGTATGAAAAATACTATATAATTGCCTTTGTTTGTGTGATATTATATGCAAGTAGTGATGAAATTCATCAATTGTTTGTGCGTGGTCGCAGTGGACAAATAGTGGATGTTGTGATTGATAGTATTGGTGGTTTGTTAGGATTATGGGGACAACAAATCTATTTTTGGATAGTAATGAAGCAAAAAAAGTTGATAAAAAGATAGCAGATTCTTGACATTTTAGAAGAAGTGCTATAAAGTAGGGTTAACAAAAAAAGCGCATAGAGGCAGCGATGCATCAGAGTAAGAACACGAGCCGGTAGGTTATGACTGTTGTGAAAGGTAATCATCGCCGAAAGATCCCGTCGACAGATTAGGGGTTTTGGGGTTATAGGAAATACTTATAACACTCCTTCATTTGAAGAGGAACTATTAACAACTCAAGATGTATGCAGAGTCGTGTAATAGCACGGCTTTTTTGTTACTAAAGAAAAGAGGGCATTTTATGAAAAAGGTAGTCGCATTAGCATTTGCATGTAGTTTATTATTAGTGGGATGTGGTAGTGGTTCAAAAGCAAATAAAGATACAAATACAGGAAAAGAGAAATTAACAGTTGGTATGGAATGTGGATATGCTCCTTATAACTGGCAAACAAAAAACCAAACTGATTCTAGTGTTTCTATTGGTGGTGCAGGATATTGTGATGGTTACGATGTTATGATGGCTAGAAAATTAGCGGATAGCTTAGGACGTGAAGTAGTTGTTAAAAAGATTGCATGGGATGGATTAACTACAGCTGTTGATAAAGGCGAAATTGATGTTATTATTGCAGGTATGACAAAGAACGCAGAACGTGAAAAAGGAACTGATTTTACAAGTCCATATTTTGATGCAGAAGCAGTTGTAATGATTGTACGTAAAGATAGTCCTGAAGCAAAATTAACAAATATCAAAGACTTTGCAGGGAAAAAAGTAATGGGTCAAAAGAATACAAATTATGATGAGGTAATCAATCAAATTAAAGATGTAGACCATATGACACCAAAATCAACATATCCTCAACTTATTTTAGCATTACAAAGTAAAGAAACAGATGCAATTACTGCAGAATTACCAGTAGCAGAAGGTTTAGTGAAAGCTAATAATGACTTAATGATGATTCGTTTTGATAAAGACAAAGGATTTGATTATGATACAACTGTATCTATTGGGATGAAAAAAGGAAGTAAAGATTCTCAATTATACAAAGATATTGAATCAGCACTAGCTAAAATCAAACAGGAAGAACGTAAAGAAATGATGTTAAAAGCAATTGATTCACAACCTAAAGTAGGAGAGTAATATGATTCTTATGAGTACACCCACAAGCTTTTTTGATCAAGTTTGGTGGATTTTACAAGATAGTTGGCCTTTGTTTCTATATGGGATTAAGATCACTATTATTTTAGCAATTATAGGAACACTTGTTGGTTTCTTATTAGGATTGGTCTTTGGTGGTATTCGTGCTATTAAAGTAGAAGAACGTGATCGTGGCATTGTAAAAGCAACAAAAAGAGTATTGCATGCAATTGTTGGTTTCTATGTTTGGTTCTTTAGAGGAACACCAATGATGGTACAAGCAGTGTTCTTCTATTATATGTTATTGCCAATATTAAATTGGTCTCCATTAACGGCAGGTTGTTGTATTATATCAGCCAATACTGGAGCATATATGGCAGAAATTATTCGTGCAGGTATTCAATCCGTTGATAAAGGACAGATTGAAGGCGCTAGAAGTTTGGGGATGAGTGATGCCCAAACAATGTTAAGCATTGTTTTACCACAAGCTGTGAAAAATTCTTTTCCATCTATTGGAAACGAATTGATTGTTAACATTAAAGATAGTTCTGTATTAAATGTTATTGGTGTTATTGAAATCTATTTCCAATCTAGTTCAATTGCTGGTACGTATAGTTTTTGGATGCAAACTTTCTTTAATACATGTTTAATTTATTTATTTCTAACGACAATTGCGACATGGATATTAGCATATATTGAAAAACGTTTAAATCAAACAAAGAGTTCATATCCAGCAAGCGCTAGTGTACCGAAGTAGAGAGGAAATAGTTTATGGAAAATACAATTATTGAAGTAAATCATTTACGTAAACACTTCGGTTCTTTAGAAGTATTAAATGATATTGACTTTCACTGTAATAAAGGGGAAGTTATTACGATTATTGGTTCAAGTGGAAGTGGAAAAAGTACCTTGCTACGTTGTATCAATTTATTAGAAACACCCAATGGTGGAGAAATCTTATACCATGGGAAAGATATTTTAAAAGGTGAAATTAATATCAATGAACATCGAGCACATGTTGGTATGGTCTTTCAATCCTTTAATTTATTTAATAATAAAACAGTACTTGAAAACTGTATGTTAGGGCAAATAAAAGTATTGAAAAGAAAAAAAGAAGAAGCAAAAGATAAAGCGATGTATTACTTGAAAAAAGTGGATATGGAAGAATTTGCCAATGCTCCTAGTACGCAATTATCTGGTGGTCAAAAGCAACGTGTCGCAATAGCGCGAGCTTTATGTATGGATCCTGAAATTCTCTTGTTTGATGAACCGACAAGTGCGCTTGATCCTGAAATGGTTGGTGGTGTTCTTGACGTTATGAAACAACTTGCACAAGATGGATTAACGATGATTGTGGTTACCCATGAAATGCAGTTCGCACATGATATTAGCTCACGTGTAGTTTTTATGGATAAAGGTGTGATTGCGGAAGAAGGTACTCCTAAAGAAATATTTGAAGAACCAAAACAGGCAAGAACAAAAGAATTCTTAAAACGTTTTAGAATAAGTAACTAGAGAAAATCTGGTTGCTTATTTTTTTTGCTATGCTAAAATGAAGAAGGAGTTGATAAATTGAATTATTTAGATATATATAAGCGCTTATTTACAGCAATGAAACAAGCAGGAATTGTAGCGCTTGCTTTACAATCTGAAATTAAAAATGAAGGAAAAGAAGTAGAGCATATAAACGGCGAGAGTGCATATCATAAAGCAATGCGAACAGCAAAAACGAAAGTAGATGAACTAGTACAAGAGATGCTATTGCAGGCATTATTACCTGAATATGCAACGCTGTTAAGTTTAGATGTTGAAGAAGAGACAGATACAAAGATGCGCTATACGCGTGAGGATTATAAATATACTCTAGTGCTCGATCCAATAGATGGTACCTTAGAGTATATCAATCAAAAAGATACGTATTCTATTTGTGCTGCATTGTTATATGAACATGATGTAAAAGTAGCATTGGTGTATTTTCCAAAGCGTAATATTTTATACGGATATGAGGAAACAATGGGAAGTGTGGTTTATACGAAATTAGAAGATTGCCGTTGGAATGATTATCAAAAGTTAGATTATCAACCAAAGAATTCAAATATTGTTTATAAAAACAGTCGATTAGATAAATGTATTAGCGAACGTTTAGAACAAGTTGGCTATCTAGTAATTGATGACAATGAAAATGGATTAACTTGCCCAGATGCGCTTATTGAATGTATGAAAGGGAATGCAGTTGCTTATTTTTCAGACACTAGAAATATTCGTGATATCTTGTTAGGAGCAGTTATAGAAAAGATGAAAACAGGACATGCATATACCTTTACAGGTGATAAAGCAAAGTGGAATATGCATGGAAGACAAAAAGAAATTGTCTTCACTATTTATGATAAAAAAAACATATTTGAAAAAATTGTAAAATAATTAGGATTTTTCGTTATTGTTTACGTATATATCTATGTAAGGACTTAGGAGGTATAACGCATGAACAAAAGAAAAACCTATTATGATAGCATTGATAAAGAAACGACAATGCAAGAAATGAAAGAACAATTACTTTTTTTGAAGCAATATACGCAAAGCTTGCGTTTTCAAAGCGTTGTCTATGGGACAAAAGGTAAATCACTACAAGTAGAAGATGGACTAGTAGACTACTTACACTATTCAAAAAGTGTTATACGAGCTCATAAGAAGAAAACATCGCCACGAAAAGATCCAATCATTGATGCGATGATGAAACAAAAAAGACATCAAGAATTAGAAAAAAAGCGTGATGAACAGGCTTATTTTCTGTTAGAAGGAATTTCACAAATGGAAATACGTGAACGTGATTTATTATTAGATGTTTATGTTCGTCAATATGCAAAACAAGTTGTATTTAGGAATCAAGGAAACATTGTAGAAAGTACATATCATCGTCGTTTACGTAAAGCATATTTACAACTGGCTATTATTTTACATATAGAAACATTTGAAATTTGAGATAAAGCAATGTTTATGGTATAATACTAATAATTTGGAGGTTGAACGTTATGAAAGTATTGTTATATTTTGAAGGAGAAAAAGCCATTTCTAAATCAGGGATTGGCCGCGCATTTAAACATCAAAAAGCCGCATTAAAATCAGCGGGGGTAAGCTATACATTGGATCCCAATGATGATTATGATATTCTTCATATTAATACCATTGGGCCTAATAGTGCATCATTGATTCGCAAAGCTAGAAAAGCGGGACGAAAAGTTATTTACCATGCCCATAGTACGGAAGAAGATTTTAAAAATTCTTTTGTTTTATCAAATCAATTAGCACCAGCATTTAAAAAACGTTTATTGCATTTATATGAAAAAGCCGATCGTATAATTACACCGACACCATATTCGAAACAATTATTGGAAGGGTATGGATTAACTCAACCTATTTATGCAATTAGTAATGGAATAGATTTAAAACGTTTTGATCATAATGTTGATAAGATAAACCAATTCAAAGAATATTTCCATATTCAACCAAATGATAAAGTTGTTATATCAGTTGGTTTGTTCTTTGAACGCAAGGGTATTTTAGATTTTGTAGAGGTTGCGAAAGCTATGCCACAATATAAATTCATATGGTTTGGTCATGTTCCTTTATATTCTATTCCTAAAAATATTCGACAAATTGTTACCAAAGATCATCCAGATAATGTAATCTTTCCTGGTTATATTAGTGGAAATGTCATTGAAGGTGCATTTTGTGGAGCAAATGCTTTCTTTTTTCCTAGTAAAGAAGAGACGGAAGGTATTGTTGTACTAGAAGCATTGGCTTCTTATCAAAATGTGATCTTACGTGATATTCCTGTATACGATCCTTGGTTAGTTGATAAAGAAAACTGTTATAAAGGTAACAATGTGGAAGAATTTTGTTCCTTAGTAGAAAATGTTGTGGAACAAAAATTGCCTTCTTTAGTTGAAGCAGGTAGACAAAGTGCGATTGCTAGAAGTATTCCTGAAATTGGTAAACAACTAAGAGCAGTATATGAAGAGGTATTAAAAGATTAAAACAAATGGTTAGGATGGTTTACCTTAACTTTGTCAATGATTTGTAACCAAATTATATTTTTAGAAATTAATGCGTATTTTACGCATTTTTTTGTTGCTTATTGTCAAAGTGTATGGCTTAATTTAGTTATATAGTCCAACGGTGTTAGGATGATATATCGTGACTTAAGAATTGAAAAACCAAAGAGTCTAAAGTATAACAATCTGTATGATGTTTGTAGAATTTGATTGTGATTATGAAATCTACGAAAGAATTAACTGAAAAATAATGATTGTTATAGATATTGAATGTATGAAAGCTTAACATACGGAATAATTTCTAAGTTAGGATAAACGTATGAATAAAGTTATTATTTTAAACATGGTCTGAAGCAAAATGAAACAACTATAAGGTTAGCTGAAAGAAAAGTTTATTATAGAATAGAAGGAATAATGAATTTTAAATAGCTAAATGTTTAGATATAGGAAATATTTTATAAAATAATATTATATTTTAGACGAATTATTTTTTGTCAATCCTATTTATAGTTAATTTGAAGAATTTATCTTGAATTGTTACGCTACAAACATTGTAAAAATTGATACAATTGTGATATACTTACTCTTATACAATATATATATTAAGCGAGGAGTAATTATTTATGAAAAACACATTTAAAAGTTATATCCTGAATTTCTCTATTATTATAGGGTTAACGATAGTTGCCTTATGGTTTGCTTTAAAAGACAATTATCATGAAGTAATGGCTTTAATTGGCAACATACAGTGGTATTGGTTAATTCCTATTTTATTATGGGGGATTTTATATTCACTTGTTGTAGGGAAAATTTTATCTCTATTTGCCCGTCAATATCAAAAAAAATATTCCTTTGTACAAGGATTCCAAAACGGTTTAGTTGGTAGTTTTTTTAGTGGAATAACACCAAGTGCTACTGGAGGACAATTTGCCCAAGCGTATATCTTTAAAAAACAGGGAATTAAATACAGTGAGGGTGCCTCAATTTTATGGGCAGATTTTATTGTATATCAAACAACGATGATGTTTTATGTTACAATTTTATTTTTATTTAAGTTTTCTCATTATATGGATATAATAGGGCCTTGGTTTTTGGCGATCTTTGTGGGTTATATAGTAAATGTATTTGTTATTGGAATATTATGGACAATGGCTATCTTTCCTAGATTGTATGTTAGATTCAGTAGAAGTTTTGTTAAACTTTTTGCAAGAATGCATATTGTGAAAGATAAAGAAAAAACACTAGCAGCTTGGACCCTTCAAGTAGAAGGCTTTACAAGTGAAATTGCAAAGTTAAAGAAAGAAAAAAAATTAATTATAAAAGCAGTTGCCTTAAATGTTTTACGTATGACCATTCAATTTGTTTTACCATTTATTATTGCTAGAGCGTTAGGTGTTAATATGGGGTGGGATAAATTCTTAGATAGTTTAGCACTTGCTAGTTTTGTATTGATGGCCAATGCTTTTATTCCTATTCCAGGAGCTAGTGGAGGAACAGAACTAGTCTTTACTCAACTCTATATTTTCTTGGTTGGTTCTTATGTTACATCAAGCAGTATCATGATTCTATGGCGTTTTGCGACATTCCATGTAGTTATGATTATTGGAGCTTTTATCTTTGTGTATTTAAAGAATAAATATAATATTAACAAAGATTTTGAAGACAATAGTGAAGAAGATACCAAGGAGCTTATAGCATGAGAATAGGGTTGTTTACAGATACGTATACACCTGATATCAATGGTGTTGTCTCATCGATAGTTACATTACAAAAAGAATTAGAAGAACATGGTCATGATGTGTTTGTCATCACCAATCATAAAGCAATTTCAATGAAAAAAGAAGGTAATATTTTACGTTTGCCGGGCTTAGAATTAAAATGGTTATATGGGTATAGACTATCTACGCCTTATCACTTTAGTGCACGTGATGAAATAAGAAAAATGAACTTAGACATCATTCACGTACATACGGAGTTTGGCGTTGGAATGTTTGGAAGAATTGTTGCAAGGAATTTAAATATTCCAGTAGTTTCAACATATCATACGATGTATGAAGACTATACGCATTATTTTAATCGTTTTGATATTGAGGAAGTAGAAAAAGTATCACGTAAGGTGGTAAGTTCATTTTCTCGTGCTATTGGTGATAATGCACAAGCAGTTATTTCTCCTAGTGATAAAACCAAAGAAACGTTAGTCAAGTATGGAGTTAAAACACCAATTTACGTCATTCCTACAGGATTAAATTTTGATAAATTTAATCGCGATGAAATTGACTTTGAAGAAGTTAAAAGAATTCGTCATTCATATAATATTGAAGATGATGATCAAGTAGTTACCTTTGTTGGTCGTATTGCGCAAGAAAAGAGCATTGATATACCAATCGAAGGTTTTCGTTATGTTAAAAATCCTAAAATCAAACTGTTTATTGTAGGAGGGGGACCACAATTAGATGATTTAAAATCAATGGTCAAGAATTATCATTTAGAAAAACAAGTCATTTTTACCGATAAAAAAACGAGAGATGAAATCCCCTTATACTATGCATGTGCAGATTGTTTTGTTTCAGCATCTTTAACAGAAACACAAGGGATGACATATATTGAAGCACTTGCTTGTGGATTACCGGTTTTTGCGCGTCCTGATGAGGTATTAGAAGATTTAGTTTTTGAAGGAGATAGTGGATTTTTGTTTGAAACACCACAAGAATTTGGTGAGAAATTAACAAACTTTATGGCATTATCACAAAAAGAACGTGATGATTTTCATGATCGTGCTATAGCAAAAGTAAGCAAATATGATTCAAAAGTATTTTGTTCAAAAATATTAAGTGTGTATTATCAAGCAATTAACGATTTTGAAGATGCTTATGAAGTCACAAAGATAAAAACCTTCGATGGTTATGTACGTATTTATGTAGAAAATGAAAAAGAAGACCAACCAATAAAAATATTAATTGATCTTGATGATTATTTCTCATATAAAATACGTTTACACACGATGCTAGATCGTCATAAAGTTGCGGCTTTTCGAAAGAAAGAAATATATTTAGAAAGCTATCTTGGAGCAATTAAAAAGTTGCGAATTCGTGATTATACGCGTAAAGAAATGCAACTCTACTTTCATCGCATTCCTGGATTAGAAGAAGTGGAAGTAAATAAATTATTAGATGAATTAGAAGAAAAAGGTTATATAAATGATGCATTATATATGCAACAGAAGATTGAAAAGATGCATTTTTCACTTGCTGGAAAAGGGAGTATACGCCGGACTTTAATCTCCAAAGGTTTAGAAAAAGAAGATGTTGAACATGCTTTAGAGTCTATTGATGATGAGTATGAAAAAATAAAAGCATCGAAAATGGCGGAAAAGTTAATGGCAACAATTAAAGGGAAATCTTTAAAAATGAAGAAACAAACCATTATTAAAAAGTTGATTTCTTTAGGATTTGATAGTGATATTGCATTAAGAACTGGAGAACATTTAGACTTTGAGAATGAAGATGATAAAGAGGCATTACATAAGACAATCCTTAAGGCACAACGTTCTTATGCACGTAAATATGAAGGACAACAACTAGAGAATAGAATTCTAACCTATTGTATGCAAAAAGGATTTTTACATGAAGATATTATTAATGAATTAAAGAATAAGGAGTGGGGTAATGAGCTGTAGAATTGAAGAATTAAAAGATGGCTTCAAAGGAAACATAACAGTTTTGTTAACACAGGTAAACAGAGGCGTAACTGCTAAGGGAGCTCCTTATTTGTCATTTGTATTACAAGATAAAACAGGAACAATGGATGCAAAATATTGGAATGTAAGTGAGGAAACTTTATATCAATATGAACCTGGATTATTAATACAAGCTAGTGGAGATGTGATTTCTCATAACAAACAATTACAGTTTCGTGTGCAAGGCGCTGAAATTTTAGATCAAAGTGATATGGACATTAGTGATTATGTAAAAGAGGGACCAATTTCTAAAGATGAATTAAAGCAACGGATGCAAGCAAAATTAAGTGAATTAAAAAACGAAAAAATAGCGAGTATCGTAAAAAGTATTTTAGCAGATTATGAAAAAGATTTTTATGAATATCCAGCTGCTTCAAAAAACCACCATGACTTTGTTGGTGGCTTGGCAACCCATGTAATAGGAATGTTAGATATTGCTAGCAATCTTTGTTTACAATATCCTTTATTGTCTAAGGATGTGTTATATGGAGGGGTTATTCTTCACGATATTGGAAAATTAATAGAATTAAGTGGAGCAATTATTACTGAATATACAATGGAAGGAAAATTACTTGGACATATCTCTATTATGCAATCAATGGTAGATAATAAAGCAAAAGAGTTAGGGATTGAGGGCGAAGAAGTTATTTTGTTGAGACATATGATTTTATCTCATCACGGAGTATATGAATATGGTTCACCAGTTTTACCAATGATACCAGAAGCTGAAATGTTATATCTTATTGATAATATTGATGCACGTATGAATACCATTGAGAAAGCTTTAAAACAAATCAATCCAGGTGAATTTACAACTCGTATTTTTGCTTTAGAGAATCGTTGTTTCTATAAAAGTAAAGACGAAGAACAATAAAAGAGAGCGCATTATTTGGCACTCTCTTTTTGCTGGTCTTTACCTTACTTGTCAGACAAAAATTGTGTCATATAAATAGGATAACAAAAAATATCTTTGTCTTTTGATAAATCTTTGCTATGAAGGATATAACGATGTATTATTCTATCTGAATACTTTTCGTAAAAAGCATCTAAAGACACATGCTTCTTATATGCAGAAGATTTAACTTCAATTGGACAAATTTTATTTTTCTTTGCTAAAATAA
>JAVWIF010000013.1:0-4592 GCA_036639635.1 Longicatena sp. | reverse complement strand
AATTCTTCGTAGTCCATTGGATACATTTCTATTTTTCTTTCTTCACTTGGAATAAGAATATCTTTTACATTTTTTTTAATAGAAATCAGGGAACCGGTTTCAATATAATCATAACGATAATCCTTTACTAAAACTTTGATAGCCTGTCTAGCTTTTGGACATAATTGAACTTCATCAAAAACTATGAGCGATTTTCTTTCATATAAATCGGTGTGATATTGTAACTGCAACTGTAGAAATAGATAATCTAAATTTGAAACATCATCAAAGAGTTCTTTTACACTCTGTGATGCAATAGAGAAGTCAATAAGAATATAGCTAGCATATTCGTTTTTTGCGAATTCTTCACTAACAGTTGATTTCCCTATACGTCTTGCACCTTGAATTAATAAAGCAGTTTTACCATTGGATTCTTCTTTCCATGCTTTTAAATTGTCATATATCTTTCTTTTATACATAATGGAACCACCTTCTTTTTTCAAGCATATCATAAATACGCAGTTAAGTAAATACAAAAACATCCCAAATACGCACTATAAATATTGCTAAAACATCCCAAATACGCAGAATAAGCCTATTTTTGACAAAAAGAGTATAAATATAGCATATATAAGCAGAAACGATAAATATCATAATTTGATAGTATTATTGCTTTCAGTAAAAACGTATTTGTGTTATATTAATAAAGTATTTGCATAGTGGAGGTAACAATATGAAAATAGGATTTATATCATTAGGATGCAGTAAAAACCTAGTAGATAGTGAAAAGATGATGGGCATGATAACAAGTGGTAATCATGAACTTGTACATAATGCTAGTGAAGCAGAAGCAATTATTATTAATACTTGTGGATTTATTAATTCAGCTAAAGAAGAAGCTATTAATACAATTTTTAAAATGGCAGAATACAAGAAAGATAAATGTAAAAAATTGATTGTTGTTGGATGTTTAGCACAACGTTATAAAGAAATGTTAGAAACAGAGATTCCTGAGATTGATGCTGTAATAAGTATAAATGAGTATCCTCATTTGCACGAAATATTGGGAGGCTTGTTAGATGGACACGATTTAGTGAGCTACGATAAGTGTGAACGAAAAGTATCAAGCAAACCATGGACAGCTTATTTAAAAATTGCAGAAGGCTGCAGTAATTGTTGCACCTATTGTGCAATACCTTTAATACGTGGAGGCAATGTATCATTTCCGATAGAACAAATTGTGGAAGAAGCAAAAGTATTAGCAAAACGTGGTGTAAAAGAACTTGTGTTAATTGCACAAGACACGACAAAGTATGGCGTTGATTTATATGAGAAACGTTGTTTGTTAGAATTGTTAAAAGAAGTACATAAGATTGAAGGTTTTCATTGGATTCGTATTCTTTATATGTATCCAGATGAAATTGATGATGAACTTATTGAAGGAATGGCAAAACTTCCAAAGGTATTACCTTATTTTGATATTCCTATGCAACATGCGAATGATCGTATGTTAGCTTTGATGAATCGACGTGGAAGTAAAGCAGATGTTTTAAAACTAATTAAAAAGATACGAGAAACGTATCAGTATCCTGTTCTAAGAACGACATTTATTATTGGTTTTCCAAGTGAAAGTGAAGATGACTTTCAAGAACTTATGCAATTTGTAGAAGATGTACATTGGGATAGAATGGGTGCATTTACATATTCTCCTGAAGAAGATACTCCTGCTTATACAATGGTACAAAGCGTTAGTGAAGAAGATAAAGAAATTCGATTAGCTAAGCTTATGGAACGTCAGCAACAGATTTCTTTAGCAAACCAAACAAAAATGGTTGGTGAAGTTATTGAAGTTCTTGTAGAGGATCAAGAAGGCTTAAGTGGAACGTATCGTGGACGTGGTGTTAGCAGTGCGCCAGATGAAATTGATGGTATTGTAATGTTTAAGAGTGAACGCTATATTCCTTTTGGAACATTTGTAAAGGTAAGAATTACAGAAGCTTTACCACATGATTTTATAGGTATTGAAGAGTGCTAAAAGGCTTAAAACCAATTATATCGGTAGAACCTAAAGTATTGATATTAGGTTCCATGCCAAGTGTTACTTCACTAGATAAACAAGAGTACTATGGCTATAAACAAAATCGTTTTTGGCGTATTATGGAAGATATATTTCAAGAACCAATTACTTCTTATGAACAAAAAAAAGAACTTATTATCACTCATCATATTGTGTTATGGGATGTGATTGGTGAATGTGAACGAGTAGGAAGTCTTGATTCTAATATAAAAAATGAAGTAGTCAATGATATTGCTAGATTGTTAGCAGACTTTTCTAGTATTGAACAAGTCGTTTGTAACGGAAAGAAGAGCTATGATTTATATCTGAAACATTTTTCTAGTCTACAAGTACCTTGTGTATATTTACCTAGTACAAGCAATGCAAACCGTAGTATAAAAGAAGAAATATTATTCAAACAATGGAAGACTGCATTATCTTATTTAAATAGAAAAGAATGAAGGAGAAAACTTTTTATGGAAATAAAGGAATGTAAAACAGAAGAACAATTACAAGAGCTTGCTGCTTTAGCAAGCCATATATGGCATGAGTACTTTACGAACATCATTACCCTAGAACAAATTGATTATATGGTCGAAAAGTATCAAAGTTATGATGCAATAAAACAAGCGATTCAAGAAGAACATTATACTTATTTTATAGCATACGAAGAAGGCGTTATGGTTGCATATTGCGGTGTAAAGCCAGAAGAAGAACGTTTGTTTTTAAGTAAATTATACGTATGTAAAGAAAAACGTGGAAAACATTATTCAACATTGTTACTTCAACGAGCAATAGCATTAGCTAAAGATCTACATAAAACGGCAATATATTTAACATGTAACAAATATAATCAGCATAGTTTAGATGTATATAAAGGAAAAGGCTTTTTGACAATTGATGCCGTTCAAACAGATATTAGCCATGGCTTTATTATGGATGATTACATTTTGCAACTTGATATTTAGACATAGCAATATGTCTTTTTTTTATATAAGGAGACAAAGATAGAGGCAATATCGCATACAGTAGAATAGTATAGGGTACTTCAAGAACGGAAGAGAAAGGAATATAGAAATGAATAAAATTAACTGGAGTATTAGATTAAAAAACAAACAGTTTTACGTAAGTATCATACCTGCTATTTTATTGTTAATTCAAGTTATAGCTTCATTGTTTCATTATAGTATTGATTTAGGGGATTTAGGAAATAAGCTATTAAGTGTTGTAAATGCTTTATTTGCAGTATTAACGGTACTTGGAATTATTGTCGATCCTACAACTACAGGGCTTGGTGATAGTAAACGGGCTTTAGAGTATACAAAACCAGAAATTAACAAATAGAGGAGGTTCTTATGAAAGCTGGACAAAAGAGCATTCGATCAGGAATAGAAGATATATTGTTTCCTATGAGTATTGCGAACTGTTCGCAAGGAGATAATGAAGGAACACATTTAGGAACATTTGCTATGGATAGTGTAGGAAAAGATACGGGTAGAGACCTTGCTTATTTTCCTTTTAGTGCAAAATGTAAATATGTAGATTCATCACAAAATGGAAATGCCGTATTTTGGGAATCATTAAATACGGTTAGATTTGCAAATGGTATTATTGATTATGCAACGATTATGGTGATACATGACAATGATTTAAGTGGTATTAGAGTGGGTATTCAATATGCACAAGGTATTCAAATGGCGCAAGAAGGCACCGCAGGGTATGCTACTGGAAATCATTTACACTTAGAAGTAGCACGAGGCAAGTTTACTCGACCTTATGATAAAAATGCATATGGCGTATATCATTTACCAAATAATATGCCAATAGAGTCAGCATGCTTTATTGATGGTACAGAACTAATTGGAATATGTAAACAATGGCCATGGAAACTAATAAGTTCAGTTTCTCCTAGTGTTCCAAATGTAAAACCTCCACAATGGAATGCTGTTAGAGAAGTGGGAACATTTACACCTAATCAATATGTAGAAGTTTCCAACGAGCCAACACAAGCTAGTCATGCGGTTGCTTATTATAATGCTGGTATGGCTATTCATTATGACTATTATGTAAAAAATGATGGATATGTTTGGATTTCATATTTATCTGGAAATGGTACAAGACGATTTGTACCTTGTCGTAATATAGCGACAAACATCCCACTAGGTACATTTAAATAAAACGGCATTTTCCAATAGAATTAATTCAAATGAAAGTTATATCAAAACAACGAATATAAGGTTGTTTTCTTTGGTGTGAATTTAATAATAATGTAACAAGAGTTTTGCCTGATAAAGAAGGTTAAACTCTTGTTTTTTTACTTTTCTTATTTATGGAGTACTTTTAGCTTTTACTTAAAGATACTTAAAAGCTTGTGCAAACTGAAACAATCAACTATATGAATCGGAGTGCAATTCTAAAGATGCTGGCATAAAAAAAGTGCATTGGTGGGTCGCTAAAGACGAAAGAACATGCGAAATATGTGGTACCAATCACGAAAGAGAATACGATATAGAAAAGCGCCTATTCTTCCTTGCCATCCTGGATGTAGATGTACATG
>JAVWIF010000012.1:24198-39609 GCA_036639635.1 Longicatena sp. | reverse complement strand
CGAATATTACAGATTTTAGTTTAAGTGATCTGTTGAAACCTAAAAGCAGTACAATGTAATGTTAATTAATTGGTTGTTTCATCCTCTAGTTTAGAGGCATTTATATCACATTTAGCGTGGCATAAGTAGCTAGTCAAAGACTACTGTCGAATGGTTTCGTCCTACTGCCTTACTTTTGTACATAGTCTTATCCGCTCGCTCCACAAAGTTCATGGGAGGCTCATTCTTAATGGGAACTCCAACATAAGCACCAAGACTCAGTGTGACCATTTTGACCTCTAGCTCAGCGTTGGCATGGGGAATCTTTAAGTCCGCTACCACTCTACGAATATCCTCTCCTATTTCAGCTGCTCTGTAGCAAAGATTTTCGTTCAGCAATACGATAAACTCCTCACCACCATAACGGCAGACGATTGCATCCTCTGGTACAGTTTCGACAATGGCATTGGCAACTCGGCGCAAGCAGTTATCTCCTGCTACATGCCCATATCCGTCATTAAATGCTTTAAATTTGTCTAGATCCATCATAATTACACCTAATGAAAGTCCTTCAGCACTTGCTCTGCGAAACATTTCATTATAGTTCTCTTGAAAACCACGGTGGTTATACAGCCCCGTAAGCTGATCGGTTAGGCTAAGTTTTTTAAGCTCCATATTTAGCCTGAGTGCATCCGCTCGTGCAAAAGCCTCCTCTGCTCGTATCCGATTGATTCTCCAGCCAAACATAAAGGAAAAAAACAACACACTAATCCCATTGAGAACATCCGTTTCGAACCAATAGCTATCTTTTATAAAATAACTGGCAATTATCATTGCAATTGTACAAAGTGTTGAAATACTCATGGTAATCATGGTTGGTAAAGTGAAAATCATGGACGAAATGGTAAGAACTACAATAAAAAGCAGTGCCGGTTCATCTTGACAATAAAACACACTAATATAACCGCTGATGGCAAGCATATGAAGAAGGTGCGCTGAAGTTAAAGCAGTACATACTTTGGACGAAAAATCCTTTTGTATAAGCCACTGTATAAAAATCAAAACCGCAATTTCAAAAAAGGCAATCGAAAAATAAACAGGGCGTAAGTACACTGCGCCAAAGTAAGTAAAGGAACTTGCAATAATTAAAAAGCTAATGACAAGCATAAAGATAGACATACTACGCATCATACGCAGGTTGTTTTGCCCAATTTTCTGGGGAAATCGATAAAAATAAGTATCTGCTTTTTTGCAGGTACCAGTTAAATCCAAGTATATAAAGTAATAAAATAACTTTTTAAATTTCGTTTTCATACTATTCGCTCCAAACTTTTTCTCTCTATTTGTATCTTTTTAGCACAACTTTCTTAAATCTTGACTTAGTATATCATAAATAGCGGTGAAAATTAAAAACTATTTTAAAAGATCGTGATTGCGCTGAAATCTGTAATCATATCACATAACACGGAGACAACTTGCTAAAACAGAGAAGATACACCAGTAATGCCTACAATGCCACTAGATGGTAGAAACTGATTATGACAAAAAGGACGACTGCATCGTCCTTTTTATTCGTTAGTTTCGATGATACTATCACAATAAAATAGCATTATTTTGTTTTATTTAAATATTCAATTCTAAGTGTATTCCACATAGCTATATATTCACGAGCATAGTGCTTAAGTGAATCATATGGATTACTTTTCACTACTTTATAATCTGTGAAAAATTTTCTTGCGAAAAAGTTTGCACGTGGTGTATGAGCAGGGCTAGTGATAATAAGAATAGATGTGAATTTATTTGTTTGACATAATTCTTTTGTGAAACGAAAATTATCATAGGTGTTCATGGATTGACTTTCTAAAAAAATATCAGTTTCATTGCACCCTTGTGATATTGCATAATATTTTAAAGTTGTAGCTTCTATATATTTGTTATGAACAGCGCCCCCACTTACTATGATTTTTGAGACTTTATGTTCTTTATAGTTCTTAAGGGCTTTATCCATACGCCTTTTTTGAATAGATGAGACTTGCCCGTCGGCAAGTGTTGGACTACCAAGTACCAAACATACAGAAAAGTGTTTGTCCTTATGTGTGTGATTTCCTCTAAACGCATACCATAAAAACGCATGAATCACGAATAATATTATCAGCACAACTATCATAGGTCTACATATATGGGTGGTTGTAATTCGCCATCCAAGCATTCTTTTCTTTTAGTTGGAGTTAAGGGATAGGCATAAGCACGTGCTGCACGCATTTCGAGTTCACGATAAGGAGAAGGTATTTGTGAGAAGGAGGAAGCAATGAGTGCCTCATTGGCTTTTAATTCTCGTAAGTATGCTTTACCGGTGTTATTAAAAGCTAAGGTGTGAAGATAATTAGGTGAAGGTAAGGCATTCATCTCGGCTTTGGTTGTTTGGGTAAGAACATGGATAAGTGTTCTTTGTATGGATGTTGTAGGGTAGCGTTTACTAGTGCATCCTTGTAGAAAACTATGCCAATCAAAGTGTCGTAAGGCTTGTTTAATTAAATGAGATTCAATGCCTTCATCCATTAAAAACAATTGCTCTAAATAAGCCTTTGGAGCAGTTGTGAGGAAGGTTTGTATATAAGGATAATATAAGGACATGTCGTGTTCATTGTTGAGTAAACTAGACATACTAGTGGTATGGGAGACATCAACGCCTTCTTTAATACCTTTACGAATAGCAGTTGCACTACTAATCGAGGCATCCATCGTCGTACTAAGATACGTATTGGTACGTTGGATGGTATAGGGAATAATATGAGTATGCTCAAGTGCTTTCAGATAGGCTACTCCTAAGATATCATTAGAAGCAATCGAAGAATGGACTTGGGAAAATGCTTTTGCGTAAGAAATACCATCTTTTTGTTGTTGTTTATATGCTTCTTTGCGAGTACTTGCTAATTCTTTTAAATACGTAATATCATTACATTCACTACCAAATACTAAGGTATCAACACCTGCATTTTGTAGGATGGTAATTGCTCCTTGTGCAAAGTAATCAGCACTTTGCACAACCCAAGGAAAGGGAAGTTCTAGGACTAAGTCAACTCCTTGTAGTACGGCTTCTTTCGCACGTAACCATTTATCACATATAGCACTTTCTCCACGTTGGACAAAGTTACCAGACATTACACAAACAAGCACATCACATTCACTAATTTCTCTTGTTTTCTTTATATGATAGCGATGTCCATTATGAAATGGATTATATTCACAAATAATACCGGCTACTTTCATTGCTACACCTTCTTTTTTCTAGTTTAATATACCATGAAAATGATAATTTAACCACCATTTCTCTTGAAAAGGATATATGAATAATTGAAATCATGCTATACTAAGTACAATGAATAAAGCAATCAAATAAGTAAACATACAAGCGAATGCTTTGGAGGAAACTTATGAAATTAGAGACATTTACGATCTTATCAAAAAAAGATGGGTTACGTTTGGTTGGAAGCTATTGTGTGCCTGAAATCAAAGTCAAAGGTGTTGTACAATTGGTACATGGTATGGCGGAACATAAAGAACGTTATGAGGGGTTTATGAAGGCGTTAGCAAGCTTTGGCTATGCAAGTGTCATCCATGATTTAAGAGGGCACGGAGCAAGTGTACGTGATGTTCAAGACATTGGATATTTCTATGAAGAAAGTGGAACTTTTATGGTAGAAGATACCCATGAGATAAGTTTATTAATAAAAGAAAAGATGGGAGATGTACCATTTATTTTATTTGGACATAGCATGGGAAGTTTAATCGTACGCGCATATTGTAAGAAGTATGATAACGATATTGATGCCTTAATTGTTTGCGGCTCTCCTAGTAAAAATAAGGCAGCACCACTTGCGTGTACATTGGTAAATACAATGAAGAAGATAAAAGGGGAACGTTATCGGAGTGCATTCATACAAAATTTAGCATTTGGTCCTTATAAGAAAAAGTTTCCAAAAGAAACAAGTGAAAACTGTTGGTTGAGTTGTAATGCAAATGTAGTAAAAGAGTATGACAATGATCGCGCTTGTGGGTATACGTTTACTTTAAATGGTTTTTTGAATTTATTTCATTTGATGATGAATGTATATGAACCATCCTCTTGGGTTATAAATAAACCAAACTTACCCATTCTATTTATTGCAGGAAGTGAAGATCCTTGTATTGGAAGTAGAAAAGCATTTCAAGAATCAATTGATTTGATGAAGAAGATTGGGTATGCAAAAGTAGATGCAAGACTCATAGAAGGTAAGCGTCATGAAATATTAAATGAAGATAATAAAGACGAAGTTTATGAAATATTAAAAAATTGGATAGAAAAAGCTACAAAAAAGTAAAATATATAAAAAAACTCTTTCTTTAAAGTGGTTTTTATGGTTTAATATATTAGCCTAGTATTGGATATAAGACAAATATATTGACTTTATTATTCAAGTTCCTTATAATAGGATAGGTCAACGACAACGAGGTGATTCTTTTGAAGTGGTCTAGGTTGGAATTATTACAGGCTAAAGACGAAACTATTACGTTTGATGACAAAATCGACTTTGATCCTGCAGTATTTTCTAAAATGCACCAAATCAGAGGATTGCAAGATGTTACGGTAAACGGGAATGTTCATTACGATACGACAAGCGAGCGTGTATATGCTAATCTTGAAATTGAAGGCGTGATGATAGTGCCATGTTCTATTACTTTAGAGGACGTAGAATATGAGTTCCACACAACATCTTTAGAAGTATTCTCTTTCGAGAAAGTGATTGATGGAGATATACATGAAATTAAAGGTGATGTTGTAGAATTATTACCGGTTATCTTTCAATTAATACTGATGGAAGTTCCTTTGAAAGTAGTAAAAGAAGGTCTTACGCAGTATCCTAAAGGTGATGGTTGGGAAGTTGTCAAAGAGGAAACTTATGCAGCATCTAAAAAAGATGACATAGATCCTCGTTTAGCAAAGTTAAAAGAATTTAAATTGAAAGATTAAGTAGGAGGTGCTAACATGGCTGTTCAACAAAGACGTGGTTCAAAAACAAGAAAAGCAAAACGTAGAACTCATTATAAATTGGCTGCACCGACATTGGTAAAATGTCCAGCTTGCGGTGAATACAAACTTCCACATAAAATGTGTGAATGTGGTGAGTACAACGGAAAAACTATCGTAGAAAAATAAAACGATAAAGCCAGAAATTCTTCTGGTTTTTTTTCTGCTTTATTTCAATAATTGAAAAAATCATTGAACAAAGGTAGGGATTGTGTTATATTATTAATAGATACGTTAACAAGGAGTGGGACAATCCCACTCCTTCATTGTGTTTGTAAAGGAGAATGTTATGGATCAAATAACAAAAATCAAAGAGCTTGTTGTTCCTATCTTAGCCAAAGATAACCTCCAATTGTATGATGTTTCTTGGCATAATGAAGGAAACAGTCGAATTCTACAAATTGCTATTATGCATGCTGATGGAACGATGGACATTGATACTTGTGTGAGTGTTTCAGAAAAGATTAGTGAAATACTAGATGAAAAAGAAGTGATTGCAAGTGAATACTTTTTAGAGGTATGTTCACCAGGTGCAGAGCGTGAATTGCGTAATGATGTACAAATTCAAGAAGCTATTGGCGAATATATATATGTGAAACTTAAAAACCCAAAAGCAGGAGTAGATGAGATTAAGGGAACACTAACTGCGTTTGAAAACAATATAGTGTACATGGATTATTATGCAAAAGCTGTTAAGAAAAAAGCGGAAATAGAAAAAGATAACATTGGACTTATTCGCTTATCTGTGAAAATTTAGAAAGGAACTCTATAAGATGAAGTTAAAAGATTTTATGGCTGCTATGCAAGCCATTGAAAGTGATCGTCAATTATCAAAAGAAGTAGTCGTAGACGCTTTACAAGAAGCATTAGCAAAAGCATTTCGTAAACATATTGAAATACCAGATGCCTTAGTACGTGTGGATATTAATGATAAGACTGGTAATATTAAAGTATACCAACAACGTCTTGTTGTTGAAGAGGCCGAAGATGATGAATTAGAAATATCATTAAGTGAAGCTAAAAAAATCAATCAAGATTTAGAACTTGGTGCTCTTGTTGAAGAAGAAGTAAGTATTGCGGATTTAGGAAGAGCTGCAGTAATTCTAGCTAAAAACGTGATGAAACAAAAGATAAGAGAAGCAGAAAAATTAGTTGTATACGAAGAATACTGCGATAAAGTAGAAGAAATGATCTTTGGTACAATTGAATCTGTTGAAGAAAAGTTCTGTGTTGTGAATATTGGTAAAACGTTAGCATTAATGCCTAAAAATCAACAAATTCCAAATGAAAGATATAACGATGGTCAAATTATTCGTGTGATTATTAGCGAAGTAAATAAAGAAACGAAAGGTGCACAAGTACTTGTATCAAGAGCTGATGCTACCTTAGTAAAACGTTTATTTGAAAAAGAAGTACCAGAAATATATCAAGGAATTATTGAAATTAAAGCAATTGCACGTGAAGCTGGTGAACGTACGAAGATGGCTGTGTATTCTCATAATGAAAACATTGATCCCATTGGTGCTTGTATTGGACCACGTGGACAACGTGTACAAGTTGTTATTGATGAGTTACATGGAGAGAAGATTGATATCTTTGAATGGAGTGAAGACGTTACTGAATTAATTAAGAACGCTTTATCTCCTGCAGAAGTATTGGCTGTTATTCCTAATGAAGAGCGTCGTGATGGCTTATTGGTTGTTGTTCCTGATAACCAATTATCACTTGCTATTGGGAAACGTGGAAAGAATGCGCGTTTGGCAGTAAAATTAACAAATAGTAAAATTGATATTAAATCTGAAAGTGATATTGATGCTATGGGTATTAACTGGAAAGATATAGCAATGGCAAAACGCGCTGAATTCTTAGCAAAACAACAAGAAGCAAAAGCTGCTGCCCAACAAGAACTATTCGAAGAAAGTGCACAGCCTAGTGAAAACGTAAGTATTCATGAAGCAGGTGTAAGTTTCCAAGAAGAACGTATTATTGAAGAGGATACAGTAGAAGAAGTAGAAACAAGTACAGATTCAAAAGAAGAAAATGTAATTGTTGAAGAAAAAGTTGTTGAAAAAGAAATTAGTGAACGTGTAGAAACAGACTTAGAAATAGCTGCACGTATTGCGAAAGAAAAACAAAAAACAGAAGGTCTGAATGTGAAAGAAAAACAAACTTATAAATCTAAGTTTGAAAACTTAGCAGATGTTAAAACAAGACCTGATGATAAACCAGCAAAACCAAAATACAAGAAATACGATGAACGCGAAAAAGAAGAAATTCATAGAAAACCAACCTTTGATTTAAGTGGGAAAGACTATGAAATGAAACCAATTTATTCTGCTGAAGAATTAGATGAAATTGCGAAGAGTCAAAAGGAAACAGAAGAAAACGATTGGATCCATGATGAAATAGACTTTGATGAATTCGATAAATACTACGAAGAATAAAAAGGAGGGAAGATGAATTGAAAAAAATACCAATGCGTAAATGTGTAGCAACGCAAGAAAGTCTTCCTAAAAAAGAATTGTTACGTATCGTGCGTACTCCTGAAGGTCTTATTGAAATTGATGAGACTGGAAAGAAAAACGGACGTGGGGCATATTTGAAAAGAAGTGTTGAAGCAGTGGAAATTGCACAAAAAAGACGCAGCTTAGCACGCTCCTTAGATTGTAGTATTCCAAGTGAATTGTACGATACATTAAAGGAGATGTTTAAAAGTGAGTGAAGCATTTGGCTTATTAGGACTAGCATCACGCGCTCATAAGATTAGTAAAGGCGAAATTGTATTTAAACAAATTCGTGCTAGAAAGGCTTATTTAGTAATAATTTCTGAAGAAGTTGGTAACAACTCAAAGAAAAAATTAATAGATAAATGTACCTTCTATAACATTCCTTATGTTTATATGAATGAGGATGAAATGAATCAAGCAATTGGAGATCACAACAAGAAATCAGTTGCTATAGTAGATGAAGGCTTTGCGTTAAAGCTTCATACTTGCTTGAAAGGCTAGGTGATAATATGGCAAGACAACAAAGAAGAGGCAACAACAATAGAAAAGGCAATAACAACCATAACAAGAACGCTAACTTTGCAGTGAAAGAAGATCGTGTTGTTGTAAAAGAGATGGTATATTATGGTCCACTAAGTGTTGGTGAACTTGCGGAAAAAATTAATCGTAATGCAAGTGAAATTATTAAATTGCTATTTATGATGGGGAATATGGTTACCATAAATTCAACATTAGATGATGAAACAATTGAACTTGTATGTATGGAATTCGAAGTCGAATGTCATAAAGAAATCATTATTGAAGAAAGTGATTTTGAAGAACAAATGAATGAAGAAGAGGAAGATGAATCTTTATTAGAAAATCGTCCTCCAGTAGTTACAATCATGGGGCATGTTGACCATGGGAAAACAACACTGTTAGATACCATTCGTAAAACTCATGTAACAGCCGGTGAATTTGGTGGGATTACACAACATATTGGTGCTTACCAGGTAAACGTAAAAGGGAAGAAAGTAACTTTCTTAGATACGCCAGGACATGAAGCTTTTACAGCAATGCGTGCACGTGGTGCTAAAGTAACAGACTTAGTAATTATAGTAGTCGCAGCTGATGATGGGGTAATGCCTCAAACAAAAGAAGCCATTGACCATGCGAAAGCAGCCAACGTACCAGTTATTGTAGCTGTTAATAAAATTGATAAACCAGGAGCTAATAAAGAACGTATCATTACGGAAATGAGCGAACTTGGATTAATGCCTGAAGAATGGGGCGGAGATACAATTTTTGCGGAAGTATCTGCAAAACTTGGAACTGGAGTTTCTGATTTATTAGAAACGATTCTAGTAGTATCAGAAGTTAATAACTTTAGAGCAAACCCTAATAAAATGGCATCAGGAACAGTTATTGAAGCTAAATTAGATAAAGGGAGAGGTCCTGTAACAACTTTATTGGTTCAAAATGGAACATTACATGCAGGTGATACAGTAGTAGTAGGTACTGCTTTTGGTAGAGTACGTAAGATGACTGATGATCATGGACGTGAAATTAAACTAGCAAAACCATCTATGCCAGTCGAAATTATTGGATTAAATGATGTACCAATTGCTGGAGATGTTTTCAAAGCATTTGATGATGAAAAGAAAGCACGTCATATTGCAGAAGAAAGATTAATTAAACGTGTTGATCAAGAACGTAATGCAAGTAGTGCAATGTCTTTAGATGATTTGGCTCGCCAAATTGAAGAAGGTGAAGTACAAGATGTAAACATTATAATTAAAGCCGATGTTTCAGGAAGTGCGGAAGCTGTAAAAGCAAGCATGGAAAAGATTGAAGTACAAGGTGTGAAGGTAAACGTTATTCGTTCTACTGCAGGAGCTATTACAGAATCTGATATTCTATTAGCAAGTGCTTCTAATGCTGTTGTATATGGCTTTAATGTACGTCCTAATGCATTGGTACGTAAAAAAGCTGATGAGTCAGGTGTCGATATTCGTCTTCATAACATTATCTATAAAGCATTAGAAGAAATGGAAAATGCGATGAAAGGAATGCTTGCTCCTGTATACGAAGAAGTTGTCATTGGACAAGCAGAAGTTCGTGAGATTTATAAAGTAAGTAAAATTGGTACGATTGCTGGATGTATGGTTACGGATGGTTGTTTACGTAAAGAATGTGGAGTACGTTTAATTCGTGATGGTGTAGTTGTATATACTGGAAAATTAGGTTCTTTAAAACGTTTCCAAAACGATGCGAAAGAAGTTGCTAGTGGATATGATTGCGGTATTACAATTGAAAACTTTAACGATATTAAAATAAACGATATTATTGAAGCGTATGAAGATCAACAAGTAGAACCAGAATAAAAATAGGTGATAAACAATGACATTAAAATCAGATAAAATTGCAGGAATTATTCAAAAAGAAGTTTCTGAAATCATTCAATTTCAATTAAAAGATCCAAAAATTGGTTTTATTACGATTACGGACGTTAAAGTAACAGGAGATTTATCAATTGCGACAATCTTTGTCTCTTTCCTTGGTCAAAAAGCTAGAGAAGAAGCAGGATTAAAAGCATTAGATCGCTCAAAAGGACATATTCGTAGCGAATTAGCAAAGAAAATGACGTTACGTAAAGTTCCTAGTTTATTATTTAAAATTGATGATTCTTTAGAAAAAGGTAATAAGATTGAAAAGATAATTCTTGATATTAACAAAGGATAAGCAGGAGACTGCTTTTTTCTTTGTTTTAGGAGGTATTCTATATGTTTCCCATAGTAGACAAATCACAAAATGTAATAGCACTCATGAGTGCACTGCGTAGCTATTTGGGTTTACCAATTTATCATAGCGAAGATATAGATATGAAAGATATTTTAAACAAACAAAAACCAAAACAAATCATTGTATTATTAATTGATGGTATGGGTACTTATCAAATCAAGCGTGATTGTAAACGTACTGGTTTTTTAAATACACATCAATTAAAAACGCTACAAAGTGTATATCCACCAACAACAGCTGCATCTACTACCTCTATTCTGAGCGGTAAATATCCAATGGAAACATGTTGGCTAGGATGGCAACAGTACTTTAAAGAAGTAGATGAACATCTTGTCATGTTTTTAAATCGTAAGTACTACAAAAAAGAACCTTTTGAAATACCGAATTATCCGTACAAAATGCTGCCTACGAAACAAATGGTTGAGGAGTGTAATGAAAAAAACATCCGTGCGGATGTTATCTTTCCTGCTTTTCATCCACAAGGAGTCTCTTCTTTTGAAGAAATGTGCCAACGTATAGTGGAAGAAAGTAATAAGCAACAAAATACTTTTGTATATGCCTATTGGGATGAATATGATGATTATATGCATCAACACGGTGCTAGTAGTATTGGAAGTAAAAAGATGTTAGTAGCGTATGAACGCTTGTTAGAACAGACGAGTCAGTTACTAGAAAAGGATACGATGCTTGTCATACTAGCAGATCATGGGCATATTGATGTAACATGTAAATATCTAGTTGATTATCCTGATTTATTAGCATTTTGTGAAAAATTGCCATCTATAGAGTCTAGAACACTTAACTGGTACATAAAAAAAGGGATGCTAGAAACATTTAAAGAACGCTTTCTTACCTACTTCAAAAATGAGTATACTCTTTATACGAAACAAGAGGCTATTGACTTGCACATATTTGGTTATGGACAAGAACACCCTCGTTTTAAGAGCTTTCTAGGAGACTTTATAACATGTGCTATTGGAAACGTTAACCTCGTTTATGATGCTTCTTATAAAGTATTAGGAGCACACGCTGGCTGTACGCGTGAAGAATTAGAAATTCCTATCATTGTTTATCCAAAATAAAAGGTGCATTTGCACCTTTTATTTTAGAATAGATTTAGAATAACAGGAGTTATATAAGCTTCTATAAGACCTGCAATAATTAATAAGGGAACAATGATAAATCCATAGATACGTAAGATATTGAAGGCAAGTGATTTTAGTTTAAAGTGTTTTTGTTTTCCTAAAATAAACAAAGTAGTTTCTTTACATATATAGATTCCTAAACTAACAGAAAGAATCATTGCTGGTATTTCAAATATCCCATGAGGAAGTAAACCAGCTAATAAAAAGGGAATACTCGTAGTGGTAATGGATATAGAACCAAAGAGAACACCAATGACACCACCATTTAGAATAGCAGTAAAAGCAGGGATGAAAACAAAAGGGATAATCCCTAAAACAAGGGATGAGAATGTTGCGACTAGATTGTTTCCAATTAATGAAAATGCACTGATATTACCATAGACATTAACGATTTGCTTTGCATTAAATACATTTCGTAATTCAATGAGTAAGCGTGTAGCTAATCCAGGGTTTGTACTTAAGACAAGCTCAACAATTAATAATGCTAAAACGAATAATAAAGAAGTCACAAAAAATATGGAACGAATTTTTTCTTTATAAAAGATGTATGCTTCTTGTTGGTGCAATTTAACTAATTTCATATAATTCTCCTAGCTTTGCATATTTTGATAATAAAATATCGCAAGTTGTGTTCGATCACGTAATCCTAACTTGTCGAGCAAACTGCTTAAATAATTACGAACGGTACCTTCACTTAAATAGAGTGCGAGCGATAATTCTTTGTTATTTAAACCTTTTGCAACTAAAGATATGAATTCTTGTTCACGCGCACTTAAATCATAATGCATGATATCATTGTTTTTTGTTTGGAATAATTCAGGTAGTTTAGCGACAATTTCCGTATTAAATACATTTTGTCCCATGTAAACGGCTTCTAATGAAGTTAATATGGAATCGAAATTCTGTTTAAGTATATAACCTTTTACGCCTAATTTCAATGCTTTCATGATATATTCGTCATTCAACTGTTTAGGAGTACGGTTATTATTTGTACTAAGATTTATAATTTTAGTAGTTCTCTTTAGTAAGAATAACAAAAGTGTACAACAAAATAAAAAAAATGCAAGCGCATTTTTTTTATTTACCTATATGTAATATACGTTCTTTTAATTTAAATATACGTCCAAAGCGAAAGATGAAATCCATAACAATGGGAATTGCTACACAAGCACCTACAACTAGTCCAAATTGGAAGAAGTCTAGTCTTACTAAGGCAAAGAACTTTGGAAATAATACAACAGCTAGTATAAAGGCTGCACTCATAGTCGTAAAGATGATAAAACGTTTTTTAGTGAAAGGTGTACATACTCGATATAAAACAACAATAGAACAAGCACCAGTTAATACGACACACATGGTGGACATTTCTTCTTGTGTTATTGAAAAGAATAAAGAAAGTACGTTTACATAGATAATACTGAATACGACACACAAAGCACCTGGTAGTGCACGTCCTAATACATTTAATAAGAAGTTTCCCTCTACTCGAGAATGGTTTGCTTCTAAGGCTAAAAAGAAAGAAGGGATACCAACTGCTAAAGATGAGATTAATGTTAATTGAATTGGTTCAAAAGGATATCTATGAAGAAAGAATAAGGTTAAGATACTGATTATTGTTGAGAAGGTTGTTTTCACTAAGAAGAGTGAAGAGGCACGTTGGATATTATTGATAACACGTCTTCCTTCATCGACAATTCTAGGCATATTTGCAAAGTTGCTATCGAGGAGAACTAAGTTGGCAATATTTTTAGCAGCCTCACTTCCTTCAGCTACTGAAATACTACAATCAGCTTCTTTTAATGCCATGACATCATTCACTCCATCACCAATCATAGCAGTGGTGTGACCTAAATCTTTTAATGCTTTGATCATTAATTTCTTTTGAACAGGAGTAACACGACCAAAGATGGTATAAGTCTGTACACAATCAATTATTTGTTCATCTTTAATCGTAGACATATCTATAAACTTATCAGCATTTTTAACATGAGCTTTCCGCGCAATAGCATGTACAGTACGTGGGTCGTCTCCACTTATAATTTTTACATCAACGCCTTGTGATAAGAAATAATCCAAGGTTTTTGGTGCTTCTTCACGTATGGGATCACTTAAGATAATGAGACCGATAATTTCATTATCTTTATGAATTTGATCATTTACAATATCCTCAATACTATGAGCAAGAACCAATACTCTATTTCCTAAGTTGGCATGTTGTTGAATCTGTTCTTGAATCTCTGGCTTTAAATCATTACTTACAAACTCATAAGCACCCATACTATAAGTTCCCATGTTATCAAAGCTTACGGCACTGTACTTTCTGCTTGATGAGAAAGGTAATTCTTGTTTAATTGAATATGTAGTACTAGAAGCTCCAACATAGGCTTGAATCGCTACTGCAGTAGCGTTATCATCTTGTAAAGCTTCACAAATATTTGCAAGAATATTTCGTAGATCGTGATTTTTATCTTTTAAAGGGACAATGGATTCGACTTGCATTTTTCCTAAAGTAATCGTCCCTGTCTTATCTAAACAAAGGACATCAACTCGTGCTAAGGTTTCTATACAATACAATTCTTGTACTAAAGTTTGATGTTTGGCTAAGTTAACAGAACCTACTGCTAAAGCAACACTAGTTAATAAGACAAGACCTTCTGGTATCATACCTAATAAAGCCGCAACAGTTGAAACGATACAATATTGAAAGCTAGAACCAGTCATAAAGTATTGTTTAGAAAACAATAAGATACCAATCGGAATTATAATGATACCAACACTCTTTAAAATAACATTAATAGAATCACGTAATTGAGATTTATGTTTCTTTAATATTTTAGCATCAGCCATAATTGATTGAGCATAACTATCTTTTCCCACATGTTCCACTTGAGCAATACAGCTTCCACTTACTATAAAACTTCCAGAATATAAAAGGTCTCCAACATTCTTAATAATGACATCAGACTCTCCTGTTAATAGCGACTCGTTAACCTCTACTTTACCTTCTACGATATAAGAGTCAGCACATATTTGATTCCCACTTGCTAGTAATAACAAATCATCAAGAACGACTTCTCCTACATGAATTTCTTGTACCTCTTTATCACGACGTACTTTACTTTTTGTTTCGGTTATTAAAGAAAGTTTATCTAAGACACGTTTTGCTCGTACTTCCTGAAAGATACCAATGATAATATTACAGAAGACAACGCCTAGAAATAATAAGTTCTTAAAGGAACCAATAAAGATAATTAACCCTGCAAGTACTAGGTTAATTAAGTTAAATAGAGTTAATAAGTTATCGCTAAAGATCTTTTTATAGCTTTTTGTAATGTTATTGTTTTGAATATTAACAAGTCCTTTTTGTATACGTTCTTGTACTTGTTCTTGAACTAAACCAATCGTGATATCAACATGTGTTTTTTCTTGTGTTTTCATAAGTATACCTCGTATTATTACTATTATAACAAATCTTTCCAAATTGTGACAATTCTTTTAAAAGAATTGTCTTACATTTTTGTAATGCTTGATAGAAAAATATTATCTAGTAGGAATAATATCTATATTTCATTATATATAGTCTAGAAAAATTTTGTATTGTATGCTACAAAAAAATAAAGATGTACTAGAAAAAGTAAAGGGAGTATATAGATGGAGTAAGATTTGGAAAATGTATTGCTAATGTCGGACAAATGAGTATAATTTATTTGAGGAAAAAGCACTTTTTGAAAGGAGCGATTATTATGGCATCGAAATCAGCAAACCTGTATGCGAGAATTGAACCAGATGTAAAGGAACAAGCAGAGAGCATTCTTTCTGCACTTGGCATTCCTGCATCGAACGCTATTAATATGTTTTATAAACAGATTATTCTTCGAAGAGGAATCCCTTTTGATGTAAAGATACCTCCTGCAAGGCCATTAGATATGAG
>JAVWIF010000012.1:0-24098 GCA_036639635.1 Longicatena sp. | reverse complement strand
ATATGGATAAAAGATAGGAAGTATTATCTTTTTGAAGAAAAAATCTTATTTGCATGATATACTAATGCTAAGCTTTTTGAAGGTTAAGAGGAGAAATTAACATGAGTATATTAAATGTACAAAACGTATCACAGAGTTTTGGTGGACGTCAAATATTAGAAAACGTATCATTTCGTTTATTAAATGGGGAACACGTTGGCTTAATTGGAGCGAACGGAGAAGGAAAATCAACGTTCTTAAATGTGATTACTGGTAAAAATCCCCCAGAAGAAGGAAAAGTAGAATGGTGTAATCGTATTACTACAGGATATTTAGATCAGCATACAATACTAGAAAAAGGGAAAACAATCAAAGATGTTTTACAAGATGCATTTTTATATCTATTTAATTTAGAACAAGAGATGTTGGGAATGTATGATAAAATGGGGGATTGTAGTGAAAGTGAAATGGAAACACTATTAAAAGATGTTGGAGAAATACAGGATATTCTAGAACATAGTGGGTTTTATATGATTGATGCGAAAATCAACGAGGTCGCAAGTGGGTTAGGACTATTAGAGATAGGCCTTGATAAAGATGTTTCCATGTTATCTGGAGGACAGCGCTCAAAAGTCTTACTTACCAAACTATTACTTGAAAATCCGATGATATTAATATTAGATGAGCCAACAAACTATTTAGATGAAGAACATATTACTTGGTTATCAAACTTTTTATTGAACTATGATAATGCTTTTATTTTAGTTTCTCATGATATCCCTTTTTTGAATAAGGTTGTGAATATAATATATCATGTTGAAAACTGTGAATTAACGCGTTATGTAGGTGATTATGAATACTTCTTAGAACAACATGAACTAAAGAAGAAACAAGAAATCGCAGCCTACAATAAACAACAAAAAGAAATTGATCATTTAGAAGATTTTATTGCTCGTAATAAAGCAAGAGTAGCGACACGTAATATGGCACATTCAAGACAAAAGAAGCTAGATAAAATGGATGTTTTAACAAAACCTAAAGATAAAATTAAACCAATCTTTGCATTTACTAGTGCTCGTACTCCAGGACGAGTTATCTTTGAAACAAAGAATTTAGTGATTGGATATAATGAAGCATTAAGTGCTCCTTTAAAATTAACATTAGAACGTAATCAAAAAATAGCAATTAAAGGAGTGAATGGAGTAGGTAAGACGACCTTATTAAAAACTTTAATGGGACTCATTCCTAGCTTGAGTGGAAGTGTTGAAGTAGATCCTTTTGTTGAAATTGGTTTTTTCCAACAAGAGGAAAGTGCTTCAACAAAAAGTGCTTTACAATACTTTTGGGATGAGTATCAAGCATATACGAATGGAGAAGTACGTTCTGCTTTAGCGAAGTGCTCTTTAACAAGTGATCATATTGAATCTAGTATGTGTGTCTTATCTGGAGGAGAACAAGCGAAAGTGCGTTTAGCTCTAATTATGAATAAAGCTTGTAATGTACTGGTCTTAGATGAGCCTACAAATCATTTAGATGTCGATGCGAAAGAAGAGCTAGCGCGTGCCTTGATGGCTTATAAAGGAACTGTTCTCTTAGTTTCTCATGATCCAGATTTCTATAGTCAACTAGTTGATGATGTATGGGATTTAGAACAGTGGACAACTAAAATATTATAAAAAAAACAATATCGCTATTGTTTTTTTACATCCAGCTAATTTTATTTTCAGTTTTGTTTCTAATCTTCGCAATATTCTTACGATGACGATAGATAACAAGTATGGTTAATAAAATACTAGCAATGATGATTTCCATACTTTGATTATATTGCATATAGATAATATAAATCGTACTAGTAATTGCTCCTATCATACTTGCTAAAGATACCATTTTACCTAGGTATAATGAAATAAAAAAGAAAATAAAGGGAATTACTACATACCAAGCACTTTGAAAGGTAAATATACTCGTAGATAGTAAGAAACCAAACATTGTTGCAACAGCTTTTCCTCCATGAAAATGTGCGAAGATTGGATAACAATGTCCTAAACAAGCAGCAAAACCTGCCCAAATACTAGCTTCACGATTAAAGTAAGATACAATACCAACAGCAAGTACCACCTTCAGTACGTCACAGGCAATGACCGCAATACCTGCCTCTTTTCCTAAAACACGTCCTGCATTAGAACCACCTAAGTTTCCACTTCCATAGTTTCTAACATCGGTTTTATAAAAGACCTTACCAATTACTAAAGCAAAGGGAATAGAGCCTAAAAAGTATCCTAAAGCAATATACCAAATCCAATTTAAATCCATCATAGTTCACCTCAATTAATTTCATAAACATTTTACCATTTTTCATTACAAGTTGAAAGAAAAACAAAAGAAAACTACTTATTTTGTGGCATTTAGGCTATAATAACAAGGTTCTAAGGCTTTTTATAATTTAGCGTACCTCAGTATTGCATGAGGTAGTTAAATTTGATAAACTAAATAAGAAAATTTATATAAAATAAGAAAGAGGTGAGTGGTATGGCAGAAAAAGCTTATGATGGTAGTAGTATTCAGATTTTAGATGGCCTTGATGCTGTACGTAAACGTCCTGGTATGTATATAGGAAGTACGGACGCGCGTGGGTTGCATCACTTAGTTTGGGAAATTGTTGATAATGCAATTGATGAAGCTTTAAATGGCTTTGGTGATACAATTAGAATAACCATAGAAAAAAACAATATTATTTGTATTGAAGATAGTGGACGTGGGATGCCTGTAGATATGCATGCAAGTGGTGTACCGGCTCTACAAGTTATTTATACTGTATTACACGCTGGAGGTAAATTTAGCACAGAAGGCGGTTATAAGACGAGTGGTGGTTTGCATGGAGTTGGAGCAAGTGTCGTAAATGCTTTAAGTGAATGGGTAGAAGTGAATGTTTTTCGTGATGGCAAACAATATCAAATGAAATTTAGCGATGGTGGTAAAAAGATTGGAAAACTAGAAGTCATTGGAAAAACCAATAAGACCGGAAGTAAAGTCCGCTTTTTAGCCGATAAACGAATATTCTCAACCGTTACGTATTCTTTTCATCAAATTATTGAACGTGCGCAAGAAGATGCGTTCTTATTAGAAGGTTTAAAACTAATTGTAAAAGATGAACGTGATGGTAAAGAACGTGAAGAAGTATATCATTATGAAAATGGATTACTTGCCTTTATGGAGTATTTACATGAAGATAAACAAGTCTTTCATAAACCAGTTGCTTTTAGTGGTGTTGTCAATGATATTAAAGTAGATGTCGCTTTTCAATATACAGATGAATACCAAGAGAATATCTTTTCTTTTGTTAATATAGTACGTACCAAAGATGGTGGAACACACGAAAGTGGTGTTCGTAATGCATTTACTAAAGTATTTAATGATTATGCTCGTCGTAATAATTTAATTAAAGAACGAGATAAGAACTTTGAAGGTAGTGATATTAGAGAAGGATTAACGATTATCCTTTCATTAGGAATACCTGAAAATCTATTACAGTTTGAAGGACAGACCAAAGGAAAATTAGGAACAGCTGAAGCAAAATCAGCGGTTGACCAAATCGTAAGTGAAAAATTAAACTTCTTTCTAGAAGAAAATAAAGAGTTAGCAACTACCCTAATTAAAAAGATGCAACGTGCCTCTACTGCGCGTGTTGCTGCACGTAAAGCACGTGAAGATGCACGTAAAGGAAAAAGCAAAGGTAAGAGTGAAAAGATTCTTTCTGGAAAACTAGCAAGTGCACAATCTAAAGATGCACGTAAAAAAGAATTATACTTAGTCGAAGGTGATTCTGCCGGTGGTAGTGCTAAACAGGGAAGAGATTCTAAATATCAAGCCATTTTACCTTTACGAGGAAAAGTCTTAAATACTGAAAAAGCAAGTATTGCTAGTATTGAAAAGAATGAAGAATTAAATACGATTATTCATGCACTAGGAGCTGGTGTTGGTGCTAGTTTTAGTGCGGAAGATAGCAATTATCATAAAGTTATTATTATGACCGATGCCGATACGGATGGGGCTCATATTCAAATTTTATTATTAACGTTCTTTTATCGTTATATGCGTGAATTAATTGAAAAAGGAATGGTGTATATTGCATTACCTCCTTTATATAAATTACAAAAAGGAAAAGAGTTACAATATGCTTGGACAGATGAAGAACTAGATGAATTACGTAAAACTTTCCCTAAAGGTTTTAGTTTACAACGTTATAAAGGTCTTGGTGAAATGAATGCTGATCAACTATGGGATACAACGATGTGTCCAACATCACGTACCCTTATTCAAGTAGGGATTGAAGATGCAGTCGTAGCTGAAAAAAGAGTCTCTGTATTAATGGGAGATAAGGCTGATGTACGTAGAGATTGGATAGAAGCAAATGTATCCTTTACCCTAGAAGATAGTTATGATGTGGAGGGTAAATAGATGAAAAAGAATAAAGAAGTACTTGTACCAGTAAATCATGCTAGTATTATCAATTCTCCTTTAGAAGATATCATGGGAGATCGTTTTGGACGTTATTCTAAATATATTATTCAAGAGCGTGCGCTACCTGATGCTCGTGATGGTTTAAAACCTGTACAACGACGCATTCTATATGCCATGTTTGAAGATGGAAATCTATGGGATAAAGGGTATCGTAAATCTGCTAAAACAGTTGGTTTGGTAATTGGTAACTATCATCCTCATGGTGATAGTAGTGTATATGATGCAATGGTACGTATGTCACAAGACTGGAAGATACGTACACCTCAAATAGATATGCAAGGGAACAATGGTTCTATCGATGATGATCCTGCAGCTGCGATGCGTTATACAGAAGCGCGCTTAGGAAAAATCAGCGAATTTTTACTACGTGATATTGAAAAAGATACCGTGTCTTGGTCACCCAACTTTGATGATACAGCTTGGGAACCAACGCTGTTACCAGCACGTTATCCAAACTTATTAGTCAATGGTATTAATGGGATAGCTGCCGGATATGCAACTAGTATTCCTCCTCATAATTTACATGAAGCTATAGATGCAAGTATTTATCGTATCCAAAATCCAAACAGCGAGTTAGATGATCTCATGGATTATATCAAAGGACCAGACTTTCCTACTGGTGGTATTGTACAAGGAATACAAGGGATTAAAGATGCCTTTGAAACTGGAAAAGGAAGAATTATTGTTCGTAGTAAAGTAAGCATTGAACAAACTAAAACGATTCAACAAATTATTGTGCATGAGATTCCATATGAAGTTATTAAATGTAACATGGTTAAGAAAATTGATGATGTACGTTTAAATAAAAAGATTGATGGTATTTTAGATGTACGTGATGAAAGTGATCGTAATGGATTGCGTGTTGCTATCGATATAAAAAAAGAGGCAGATGCCCAATTAATTTTAAACTATTTGTATAAGAATACCGATTTACAAGTATCTTATAACTATAACGTAGTTGCGATTGTTGATAAAAGACCAGTGCAAATGGGTTTAATTCCAATGTTAGATGCGTTTATCAATCATCGCCAAGTCGTGATTGAAAAACGAAGTCGTTTTGATTTAGATAAGAAAGAAAAACGCTGTCATATTCTTGATGGTTTGATTATAGCAGTTTCTATTTTAGATGAAATAATTGCCTTAATTCGTGCTTCTAAAGATAAAAGTGATTCCAAGAAAAAAATCATGGAAGCATTTAAATTTAGTGAAGAACAAGCAGAAGCAATTGTTACGATGCGTTTATATCGTTTATCTTCTACCGATATTACGCAATTACAAGCAGAAGATAAACAATTAAAGAAAGAAATTAAAGCATTACAAAATATTTTAGCTAATCCTAAAGCATTACAAAAAGTTATGATTTCTGAATTAGAAGAAGTAAAAAAAGCTTTTCAAACACCTCGATTAACTTCTATTGAGCGTGAGATTGAAGAAATCGTCATTGATAAAGAAGCAATGATTAATAGTGAACAAGTCATGTTTACACTTTCACGTGATGGTTACTTTAAACGTGTATCTATGCGTAGCTACAATGCAGCAAGTGTTGCCTTAACTGGAATAAAAGAAGGTGATCACTTAATTGGGTACGGAGAAGTGAATACGTTAGATACAATTTTATTCTTTACCAATAAAGGAACGTATGGTTATACGCGTGTATATGAAGTAGAAGAAGCAAAATGGAAAGATATTGGAAGCCATGTTAACTCTACAATTAAAATTAGTGGCGATGAGAAAATCAGTGATGCTTTTGTTGTTTCTAACTTTAAGACAAATGCCTATGTAATATCAATTACGAAACAAGGACTAGTAAAGAAAAGTGCATTAGCAGATTACGAGGTTTCACGTAATAATAAAACGATGAGTAATATGAAACTGTTACATAATGATGAAGTGATTGGAAGTTATATTGGATATGATGAAGATGAGTTATTAATCCTTTCTAAAAAAGGATATGTTACACGCTATCCAATTTCTCTAGTACCAAATACGTCACCGCGCTCAAAAGGTGTAAAAGCAATGAATTTATCCATGGATGAAATTGTGAGTGCTTGTATTTATCACGCTGACAATAAACAACTGGTTATATTTAGCGATACTTGTGCATTAAAACGTTTAAAACTAAGTGATATTGGAATTACAGGACGTCCTACTAAAGGAAGTATGATTTGTAAGAAAGTAAAGAGTAAACCATATACGATGGCACGTATGGAGTTATTTGATTTAAATGATGAAATTATCATTGCGAATGATCAAGTTCATACCATTATTTCAAAAGATATTCCTTTAATGAGTGTTGATGCTACATTCTCTACACCACTACCTACTTGTAGCGATTTCTATTTATTAAAGAGTTTACCAACTATAGAACAACGTGATATTATAGAACAAGATGTAGAACAAGTTGACTTTGAAGAAATTACATTATTTGAATAGTTCCAATTAAATTAATAAGAAGACTTATCCATATTTCGATAAAGTCTTTTTATTATACTAATTGCTATATAAGCTTTCAGACAGATTGCAAGAGATGGCTATTTTATGTATACTTTTAAGTATACGAACCATGCGAATGATAAGATTTTTGATAAGAGGAGGAGGTGTAGTGTACATGAATAACAAAACATATATCGCAATCGATTTGAAATCTTTTTATGCATCAGTAGAGTGTATGGAACGAGGGTATGATCCCATGAGTACCAACCTTGTTGTTGCTGACGCTAGTCGAAGCGAAAAAACGATTTGTCTTGCTGTTTCACCTTCTCTTAAAGCTTATGGCATTCCTGGTAGGGCAAGACTTTTTGAAGTGGTGCAAAAGGTGAAAGAAGTAAATGCTATACGTCTTGCTCATGCACCAAATAAAACCTTTATAAAAGCGTCTACGAATGATTTCGAATTAAAGGCATCTAATGCACTATCTTTGGACTACATCACAGCACCACCACAAATGGCACGATACATGGAGTACAGCACAAAAATATATAATATTTATTTGAAGTATATTGCACCAGAAGATATTCATGTTTATTCCATTGATGAAGTGTTTATGGATGTAACAAATTATTTGAATACCTATCATCTTAGCGCACACGAACTTGCCATGAAGATAATTCTAGATGTTTTAGAAACTACCGGTATTACGGCAACTGCGGGAATTGGAACAAATCTATATCTTTGTAAAATTGCGATGGATATTGAAGCAAAGCACATTCAACCCGATAAAAATGGTGTACGAATTGCTGTTCTTGATGAAATGAGTTACCGAAAAAAACTATGGTCACATCGCCCACTTACCGATTTTTGGCGTATTGGCAAAGGGTATGCGAAGAAGTTAGAAGAAAAAGGCATGTTCACAATGGGTGATATTGCAAGGTGTTCGATTGGATTACCAAGTGATTACCACAATGAGGATTTGTTATATAAGTTGTTTGGTATTAATGCCGAACTTTTAATTGACCATGCTTGGGGGTGGGAACCTTGTAGTATTGCTGAAGTGAAAGCATATAAACCTAGTTCTAATAGTATTGGTTCTGGTCAAGTGCTACACTGCCCATATATTTATGAAAAAGCTAAACTGATTGTGCGCGAAATGAGCGAGCTTTTGGCACTTGATTTAGTAGACAAGGAACTTGTAACAAATCAGATAGTCTTAAGCATTGGTTATGATATTGATAATTTGAAAGATTCACAGATACGCCGTACCTATCAAGGTGAAATTACCACCGACCACTACGGACGTGCTATTCCAAAACAAGCACATGGGACAACAAATATTGCCAGGTATACATCCTCTACAAAGCTAATTATGGATGCAGTTATTGAGCTATTTGAGCGTATTGTGAATCCAAAGCTATTGATACGAAGGGTGAATCTTGTCGCTAACCATGTTGTTTCTGAAAGCGAACTTTCCAAAGTAACTGATCATACACAACTAAATTTATTTAGCGACTATGATGCGTTAGAAGATAAACAAAGAGAATTAGAACGTGAAAAAAAAGCACAGAAAGCCATGTTATCAATTAAGAAGAAGTACGGTAAAAACGCCATTTTAAAGGGCATGAATTTGGAAGATGATGCAACTACCATAAAGCGAAACAAGCAGATTGGAGGGCATAAGGCATGAATGATAATTATGATGATATGATTGATTTACCACACCATGTTTCAAAAAAACATCTGCCTATGCCTTTCATGAAACGAGCTGCTCAATTCGCACCTTTTGCAGCACTTAGCGGCCATAATGAAGCAATCAAAGAAACTGCAAGGTTGACGCGTAAACGTAAAGAACTTGATGAAGATAAAAAAGACACACTAAGAAAAAAACTGAATCTTGTAGCACAACGAATAGAAGAATGCCCAGAAATCACTATCACCTATTTCCAACCTGATGAAATAAAGAATGGTGGAGCTTATCTAAGTATAAAAGGTTATGTGAAAAAAATCGATGAATATGAGCGTAATGTATGTTTAAGTGATGGAACTAAAATTGCTATTGATGAAATATTCGAGATCGAGAGTGAGCTATTCCATACATATTAATGCGTTGTCAAACAATAAACTGTTATATTTCATTTGAAAGAAGAATACTAGAAAGTGAAGGAGGTAAACCTAATGAAGACTCAATTATTGTCCACAAAATATGATGTTAGAAAAATAACGAATCAAGATATTCTTGATGTTTTTAATTTGTGTAAAAGCAATCCTTTATACTATAAATATTGTCCTCCTACGCTCAGTATGGAAGAAATAAAATCCGATTTGATTGCATTACCACCAAATAAAACCCTTAAAGACAAATATTATATTGGATTTTATGAAAGTAACCAACTTATCGCTGTTATGGATTTGATTTGTAAGTATCCAAATGATGATACGGCTTTTATTGGTTTCTTTATGGTGAACAGCAAGTTACAAAAAGCTGGAATAGGATCAAATATTATAGCAGAATGCTTACAATATTTAAAGAGTGTCGGATATACTAAAGTAAGATTAGGATATGTGAAAAACAATCCACAGTCAAAGGCATTCTGGGAGAAAAATCACTTCAAACCTACAGGTGTTGAAGTGAGACAAGAACTTTATACAGCCGTAGTTATGGAAAAGATAATATAACAGTAAAGTTGTTGTTCGTATGTTTCATTATATTTCTAAAAAACATAGCTATTTACATCGAAACAGTGTTATATTTATTAGGACTAGAAGGAGAACGCGCATTATGAATAAAAATTGCTTGAGTATGTTAAAAAAAGAAGTAGTTCCTGCAGAAGGTTGTACTGAACCGATTGCTGTAGCGTATGCTACAGGCTATGGCGCAAATCTTTTGAATGAAGAAATTGTAAATATTGAATTACTGTTAAGTGGAAATATAATAAAGAATGCATTTGGTGTTGGAATACCTGGGACTGGTAAGGTTGGACTAGAAATAGCAGCAGCTTTAGGAGCTGTTATTAAAGAACCTGATAAAAAACTAGAAATCCTTTCAAATTTCACGCAATCACAACTAAAAGAAGCAGAAAATATGTTAGATAAGCATATAATTAAAACTGAACAAAAATTTATTGACGAAAAATTGTATATTGAGGTACGAATGAAAGGACATGTTCATCAAGTAAAAGTTATTATTGCTAAAGAACATACGAATGTGGTTTTTGTTGAAGTTGATAACACAATATTGGTGGATATTAAAATGGAACCAAGTGATGTAGAAGATGAACAGTGTGTTATGAATATTAAAGATATATATGAATATGCAATAACTGCTCCTTTTGAAGAAATTTCGTTTATTTTGGATAGCGTAGCTATGAATAAACGAGTGTCGAATGAGGGATTAAAAGGTGGATATGGTTTAGAAGTTGGATATAAAATAAATACTGGGAATGCTAAAAATATTTTAACTGATAATGTATCAAACCAAATTATTGCGGCGACTGCAGCGGCATCTGATGCTAGAATGGATGGTTGCACCATGCCTATCATGACAACTGCAGGAAGTGGAAATCAAGGAATAGCATGTTCTATACCTGTTATTGAACTTGCACATATCGAAGGAAGTAGCAGCGAAAAGCTAGCACGTGCTTTGGTAATCAGTAATTTAATTGTTTGTCATATAAAAGAATATATGGGAAGATTATCTCCTTTGTGTGGAGCAGGAATGGCGGGTTCTACTGGAGCATGTTGTGGTCTTACCTATTTATTAGGAGGCGATTTAAAACAAATTGGTTACGCTATTAATAATATGATGGCTGATTTAGCTGGTTTAATTTGTGATGGTGCTAAAACAACATGTGCTTTAAAAATCGCAACATCTACGAATGCGGCAATTCAATGTTGTACATTGGCATTGAATGATATTTGTCCTACAAGTAAAGAAGGTATTATATTTGAAGATGCTGAGCAAACAATTAGACACATCGGACAGTTAATTAGAGGTGGTTTAAAGGACATGGACTCTGCGATTTTGAATATAATGTTAAATAAACACTAAATTAATAAATTGATAAAAATGATAGAATGAACGCTATCATTTTTTTATCCAGAATAAGCGCATTTTCGCTTTGATAGAATATGTAATTTGATAAAAAAATGAGAAAGCATATGCTATAATAAGTAGCATGAAAGAAAGGTGTGGCAAATTATGGATGAATACTTTATTAAAGAGAAAATAAACATGCTTCAAGAACTATTTAATAATCAAAAGAAAACATCAAGTACGTATTCTACATTACGTTTTATTTTAGTTATTTTAATATTTACTAGTATTTATTTTGGATATAATAAAAATCAAGCAAACTATATGATTGGAATTATTGCATTGGTAATCTTTATTTATTTAGTGCGTAAACACATGGCTTTAAAAAAAGATATGGAAGATAATACTGCTTTATTAGAGGTATATCAAGATGTACTAGCTCGTAAGAGTAATGATTGGAAAAGCTTTGTAGATGATGGAACTGCTTTTTTAAATAAAGAATCAACACGAGAAATTGATTTAGATATCTTTGGAAAAGCTAGTTTATATCAGTACTTAAGTGTTGCTCATACCTCTTTTGGTAAGGCCAAGCTAGCATCACTTTTAAGTTGTGATGCACAAAGTACTACGCAGATTAAAGAAAGACAAGCGTGCATTCAAGAATTCAATGAGAAACAAGAGTTTTCTTGTGCCTTGATGCAACTATCTAAATTGTATGGCAAACATGCTGTAAAAAAGAAAGCATCTTATATGGAAGAATTCTTTACGTATATGGAAGTGCAAGTGAAAGTATATCCTAAATTATTTATGTTAAGTATGCGTATTCTTCCTTGTATTACACTATTGTGTATTTGTGCTAGTGTTTTCTTTCAAGCAAATATTGCTTATACGCTAATGGCTTCTGTTGCATCCCTCTGTTTTGCCTTTCTTTGTTTCCTCAAGAATAGTGCAGAGTTAACACTTGTTAATACGTTAGCAGAAACGATGCAAGATTATGAACGATTGTTGGCTACGTTTGCTAATGAACAATTAGAGGCGCCTTACTTAAGAGAGCTACAACATAATGTACAACATGCTACAACTGGAATTAAAAAACTAAATACAATTTTAACGTTGGTGCGTATTCGTTCTAATAGTATCTTATTTTTAATTGTAAATGCATTGTTCCTATTAGACTTTCAATGTGTTTTCTTGTTAGAGTCTTGGAAAAAAACATATGGACAAGACGTACGTACTTGGCTAATGAGTGTCGGAGAAATAGAAGCCTTGCTTTCTCTTGCTCAAATCGGTTTTGTTAAAGAAAATAGTTGTATGCCAACAGTTGTAGAAAATGATAGTCCACTTCTTAATGCGACACATATTACACATCCTTTATTACTAGAAAAAGATGTTGTAGCAAATGATTTTACAACAAGTGAGTCAACGTATATTATCACTGGATCTAATATGAGTGGAAAAACTACTTTCTTACGTACACTTGGTATTAACCTTGTTTTATTTCATGCAGGGACGCGTGTATGTGCGCAAAGCTTTCATGCGACTAGTATGAATTGCTTTACGTCAATGCGTGTTCATGATGATGTAGGAGAGGGAATATCAACGTTCTACGCTGAAATATTAAGAATTAAAAAAATGATGGAAGAAAGTAAGAAAGAAGAAAAGATGTTTGTTTTAATTGATGAAATATTTAAAGGTACAAATAGTGCCGATCGTATTCTTTGTGCAAAACAAGCAATCAAAAGACTTCACTTACCTTGGGTGCTTACAATGGTAAGTACGCATGACTTTGAGCTATGTGATTTAGAAAAAGATGAACAAATTCATGCTATGAATTATCATTTTAGTGAGTACTATGAAGATGATAAAATATGCTTTGATTATACATTGAAGAATGGAAAATGTACGACAACCAATGCAAAAGAATTAATGAAACTTGCTGGTTTCTAGGGAGAGAATATGACAAAAACAGTAGTATTAGCAGAGAAACCGTCTGTAGGTAGAGAACTAGCTAGAGTGCTAGGTTGTAATATTAAAAAAGATGGAGCGCTAGAAGGCTCTAAATACATCGTAACATGGGCTCTAGGACACTTAGTTACCCTTGCTGATCCACAAGATTATGACAAGAAATTAGAATCTTGGGATATGCGTGATTTACCAATGTTACCAAGTAAAATGTTATTAAAAGTAATTCCACAAACTTCACGTCAATATAAATGTGTAAAATCACAATTGCAAAGAAGTGATGTATCCGATATTGTTATCGCTACTGATGCAGGACGTGAAGGAGAACTAGTGGCACGTTGGATTCTAAAAAAAGCCAACATTCATAAACCAATGAAACGTTTATGGATATCGTCACAAACAGATAAAGCTATCAAAGAAGGGTTTGCTCATTTAAAACCAGCTAAAGATTATGAATCTTTATTCAAAAGTGCAAAGTGTCGTAGTGAAGCAGATTGGATAGTTGGCTTAAACATAACTCGTGCGCTTACATGTAAATATAATGCCCAATTATCAGCTGGTAGAGTACAAACACCAACACTAGCTATGATTACACAAAGAGAAGAAGAAATACGTAAATTTGTTCCCAAAGAATATGCGACCATACAATTAAAAACCAAAGAATTTACACTAACTTATCGTGATGAAAAAGGCCAACAACAAATCTTTGATAAAGAACATGCACAAGCATTAGAGCATTTATTTAAGAATAAAAGTATTCGTATTGAAGAAGTTGATAAAAAACTGAAAAGAGAAAATCCGCCTTTATTATATGATTTAACAGAACTTCAAAGAGATGCTAATAAACGCTATGGTTTTAGTGCAAAAGAAACTTTAAATATTATGCAAAGTTTATATGAAAGTCATAAAATATTAACGTATCCTAGAACTGATTCGCGTTATTTAAGTGATGATATTGTACCTACTTTAAAAGAACGTTTACAAGCAATATCAATTGCAGAGTTTGAACCTTTCGCTTATACCATTATTAAAAAGGGAATAAAGAGTAGTCCTCGTTATGTTAACAATGCGTTAGTAAGTGATCACCATGCAATTATCCCAACAGAAGAATATGTTGAACTAAATAAATTATCTTATGATGAGCGTCGTATTTATGATTTGGTTATCAAACGTTTTCTAGCTGTATTAAGTGAGGCTTCGACGTATGAATCAACAAAGATAATAGCAAGTATTGACGCTCATCACTTTTATGCTAGTGGTAAGATTATGAAAGAAACAGGTTGGCGTGCCCTTTATCAAAAAAATGATGTCTTTGATGAGGAAGAAAACGAAGAAAGTTCACAAACACTTCCTAATATTGTAGTCAAACAAACTTATCAAGTAGAAGAGGTACTAGTGCGTAGTCATTTTACAACACCAATGCCTCGCTACAATGAAGCAACTCTTTTAAGTGCTATGGAACATCCTTCTAAGTTTATTCAAAATGAAAAGTTAAAGACTGTATTAGAAGATGCCAATGGAATTGGGACAGTTGCTACACGTGCTGACATCATTGAAAAGTTATTTAAAAGCAATTATATTGAAAAAAGAGGAAATACGATCTATCCTTTAAACAAAGGCTTTCAAGTAGTTTCTTTAGTACCTGAAGAATTACGCTCCCCCTTACTAACTGCGAAATGGGAAGAAAAGTTAAGTCTTATAGCGAAAGGTAACTTATCGGAAGATTCTTTTATGAAAGAAATGCAAGCATATGCAACCAGTTTAGTTACCAAGGTACAAGAGAGTGAGAGTGTTTTCAAACATGATAATATGACAAATAAAAAGTGTCCTGAGTGTGGTCACTTTCTATTAGAAGTAAATGGCAAAAGAGGAAAGTTACTTGTTTGTAGTGAACCATCTTGTTCCTATAAACAAAATCTAACCCTGAATAGTAATGCACGTTGTCCAAATTGTCATAAGAAATTAATTGTTGTGGGAGAAAAAGATAAACGATTATATACATGTGTTTGTGGCTTTCGTGAAAAGTTTGATCGCTTTAATGAAGTCTTAAAGTCAAAGACTAATAAAGCTGGTAAACAAGAATTAAAAGCCTTTATGCAAAAACAGGAACAAGCAGTCAAAAATGAAAAAAGTGCCTTCCAACTAGCTTGGGAAGAAGCACAAAAAGGGAAGTAGTAATATGAGTATGCGTCATTTAAAAATCTTTATTGCAGTTTGTGATTGTGGAAAAATGAGTAGTGCCTCTAAGCTTTTATTCATTTCTCAACCTAGTGTTAGTCAAGCGATTAAAGAATTAGAAGATACGTATCAAACAAAGTTATTTGAACGTTTGAATCGAAAACTCTTTATAACCGAAAGTGGGAAAGCACTATTAACATATGCCCGTCATATTGTTGATTCTTATGAGGCAATGGATATCCAAATGAAATATGCACAAGAACATCCCATCATTCGTATTGGCGCAAGTGTTTCTGTAGGAACTTGTTTATTACTCCCCATCATTGAAAAGATGCAACAAACACATCCAAATATTCAAATAGAAGTTACTATTAATAATACCGCCTATATTGAAAACCTTTTAGAAAATAGTCAATTAGATATAGGATTAGTGGAAGGTGTCGTAGTAGGAAGTAGCTTCAAAGTATTTCCTTTATGCAAAGATGAACTTGTTGTTGTCGTAGGAAAAAAACATCCTTTCTATCATCAACACATATCATTAGATAAGCTTACAAATCAAAAATTAATAGCGAGAGAAGATGGAAGTACACAAAGAAATCAATATGAACGCTTATTAGAAGACGAACATATCAACTTAGTTAAAACGTGGAGTAGCACCAATACAGAAGCAATTAAAAATGCAGTCATTGCTGGTTATGGTCTTACTATTCTTTCTAAAATGTTAGTTGAAAAAGAAGTGAAAAATGGTAGTTTATATATTGTTCCTATTGAAGGAATACAAGTTGCGCGTGATATTAAATTAATTCATCATCAACATAAATTTCTCAGCGATAGTGTTCTTGCTTTTATTGCCACCTGTAAAGAGGTATATCATCAAAATAAGCAGTAAAAAAGGCAGAAATCCTGCCTTTTCTTATATCATCATATAAACAAGAGTACCTACTACTCCTGAACCAAAGATAATCTTAATTGCACTTACTTTGTACTTACGTAACAAGTATAAACAACCGATAAATAAACATCCTTCAATAAGTCTAAAGTTAGAAAATACAATAGATGTTTTATCACTTTGAAATACTCCTAGTAATAAAATAGACATCCCAGCAGAAGCAATTAAAGCGACTACTGCAGGCCGCAGCGCACTCAGTACGATTTGTACCCCTTCAAAATTACGATACTTATAATAGAAATGAGCAAGTGTTAAACAAATGATAAACGCTGGAATTATGCACCCTAAGGTACAAATTAATGTACCTGATATTCCTGATAAACGTGTTCCTACAAAGGTTGCAGAATTAATAGAAATAGGACCAGGGGTCATTTCCGCAATTGTAATTAAATCACTAAACTCGGCCATACTCATTAACTTATGGATATTTACGATTTGATCTTGTATTAAAGGAATTGCGGCATATCCTCCGCCGACACTAAACAAACCAACTTGAATAAAACTAAAAAACAATTTCCATGTTAAACTCATAACTTAGACCTCGCTTTCTAGTGCTAAGGTATTCTTTTTCATCTTTAATTGAAATATTAAATCACCAATACCAACACCTAGACAAATTAAGATAATAATCATAGCACTGATATCAAACACAAACGTTGCTACAAAGGCTATTATCATTAATGCAATATACAACACGCTTTTAGTCTTTATTACATTTTGTGCTAAATTTATAACAACATCAAAGATAACAGCAGCAACACCTGCGCGCATGACCATTAAAGCGATTGCGATAATTTCATTTTCACGAAACTCTTTATAAAATACGGATATCAGCGAAATAATAACCATAGGAGGAATTGCGGTACCTAATACAGCTATTAAAGAACCTAAGACGCCATGCATTCTATATCCCACTATAACTGAGGCATTGATTGGGATGGGACCTGGCGACGATTGGGCAATCGCTGTAATATCTAACATCTCGTTTTCATCGAACCAACCAAGTTCTTCAACAAATTGCTTTTTCATCAGTGATACAATGACAAAGCCACCGCCAAAAGTACAAGAACTTAACATAAAAGTTGTCTTAAATAACTTCCATAATATTTCTTTAGAATCTTTTTTATGTTCCATTGTTTTATCACTCTCTTTCTATGATGAGTGTAATTGTACGCTACTCTTTTTCATATGTAAATTATATATTTATTATATAGTTGATAGGTAAATGCATATGTAAAATAATGATAGAGTCTAATCGCATTAGAAATGATAAGAATAAAAAAGCAATTCCCACTATTAGGGAGTTGCTTTTCATTAGAAATTTAGTTTAGCAAATTGAATGGCAATGATTGTTTTAGCATCTTCTATTTCATGGTTTTTAACCATTTCATATGCTTTATCAATATCTATCCATAGAAGTTCGATATCTTCGTCTTCATCCATAGGAGCAGGGTTTTCTACCTTACTTAGTTTATCCGTATAAAATAAGTGTATTTTTTCGTTACAGAAACCAGGAGTTGAATATAAACTACATAAGACTTCTAACTTTTCACTTGTGTATCCTGTTTCTTCTTCTAATTCACGTAAACCACATGTATAAGGATTTTCATACTTTTCTAATTTACCAGCTGGTATTTCTAGGGTATCACGACCAATTGCATAACGATATTGTTTTACAAACAATATTTTATGTGTACGAATTGCTAACACACCAACGCCTCCATTGTGATGTACGACATCACGTAGATAGGTGCGATCATGAATATCTACTTCATCTCTCGTTATTTCAAAAATTCTTCCTTCATATACTAATTCAGACGATACGGTTTTTTGCATATTGTTCACCTCATGCCTTAATTATAAATGAATTTATAAAATACACAAGGGATTATGCTTGCATTGTGGTTATTATTCCATCCGCAATCGCACTAGCTATTAAGAGTTGATTTTGTGTACTTGTTAGATAAGAGGCGTCTTCATTATCACTTATAAAGCCTAATTCTAAAAGTAATGCTGGTACTTCATTTTCATCAATGACATATAAAGGACGCTCTGCGCTACTTTTGATACCTCTATTTTCTGTATAGTTCAAAGAACTCATATTGGTTTCTATTTGTTTTGCCATAGCTTGTATTGTCTGATTACTATAATCAATATAGGATTCAAAACCTTTGACACCATCATTGTATTCACTTGCGTTTGTATGAATAGATATATAATAATCTGCATTTGCTGCTTGAGCAATTTCTACTCGACTAGCCAAGTCTATGAAGTTATCATCACTCCAAGAAACTTCATCACTAACTCTAGTATAAACGATATGATAACCAGCTTTTTCTAAAATATCTCCTATTTTTAGCGTAATTGCCAACGTAATATCTTTTTCGTAAACACCATCGCTACTAATACTACCACAATCATATCCGCCATGTCCGGCATCTAAAACAATCACATTTGAATTTGTTGTATTCATGTTTTTTGCTTGAATGTTTACTTTGGTGGCGTTCGTTGAAAGAAGTGAAGAAGTTTGTTTATACATAAAAGGAATAAAATACAAAACGAGTATACAAAGTAGAACAAGGCTCTTTTTTTTAGATAACATATGGAAACAACTCCTTTGTTTATGCTAAGTATACAAAACAATGTTGTAGAGTAATTGATGCTTATGTGAAATTTAAATGAATTTCATAGAAGGGATTATTTGGCTCATACTAGGATTAGTTAGGAGTGATGTTATGGATCAAAAGAAAATACGTGATAGTGCAAAAAAACATAGCCCAACAACTCATAAAGTGAAGCATGTAGTTGTTGCTTTTTGTAGTGGGGGATTGCTTGCTGTGCTCTCACAGGCATTGATGATGTTTTATGAAACAATATTTGTTTTAGAAGCTAGTAAAGCTAGTACACTGAGTATTGTAAGCGTCATTATCATAACTTCGATATTAACAGGACTTGGAATATATGATAAGGCGGTACAGTTTTGTGGTGCAGGTTTATTTATTCCAATATCAGGCTTTGCCAATTCATTAACTTCTTGTGCATTAGAAGGGAAAAGTGAAGGCTTAATTTATGGAATTGGAACAAATATGTTTAAGTTAGCGGGATCCGTGTTAACTTATGGGATAAGTGCAGCATTTGTTTTTGGAATGTTACGTTATCTTTTGTTTGGTGCCTAGTATGACGACAATAAACTTTGAACATGTATATGTACAAGCAAGAGGAACTAGTGGAGGACCATTAGAAAAAGCAGGTCCTTTAGGAGCACTCTTAGATAAGAGTTATGATAATAACTATTGTGGAGAAGATTGTTTTGAAAAAGCAGAACGACAATTGTTAGGCGATGCGATAGATGCGACACTACGTAAAGGAAACTTTAAACTAAGTGATATTGAAATGATGATTGGTGGTGATCTCATCAATCAGTTAACCTCTTCACATTACTTTATGAAAGATATTGATGTACCTTTTATTGGGGTATATGGAGCTTGTTCTAATTCTTGTTTAGCAATAGGACAAGGTGCTATCTATATAGAACATCAACTGGTATCTACTTTACTAGCATTTACGAGTTCACATATGGGAAGTGCAGAACGCCAGTTTCGCTATCCCAATGAATATGGAGTACAAAAAAAAGAAACGACAACCATTACCGTAACAGGAGCAGGTGCTTTGGTATTATCCCAAAAGAAAAGTAAAATTAAAGTAACAAACTTTACGATTGGAAAAGTAATTGATTGGGGGCATAGTGATCCTAATGATATGGGAATTGCTATGGCACCTGCAGCGTATGATACACTACAGACCCATTTTATCGATACTAAAAGATCATTCAAAGATTATGATTTGATAGTAACAGGAGATTTATCTAAACTAGGATTTGCTTTTTTAAGTGATTTACTAGCTCAAGATGGAATACGTGTTCATAACACGTATCATGATTGTGGTATGTTAATTTATGATATTAATTCACAAGATGTGTTCTGTGGAGGAAGTGGTTGTGCGTGTAGTATGATAGTGACGCTTGCTAGTCTGTTAAAACAATTAGAAGAAGGAAAGTATAGGCGCATACTAGTACTTGCTACAGGAGCGTTACTATCACCTGTAGCCATACATCAAAAAGGAAGTATTCCTTGTATTGCTCATGCCATTGTTTATGAAAGGAGTGATTTGTTATGATCTTTTTAAATGCATTTATTGTATGTGGTAGTATTTGTGCCATTGGTCAAATCATTTATGATCATAGCAAATGGACTGCAGGACATATTACATCTTTATTTGTTGTTATCGGAGCTGCTTTAGATACGTTTGGTTTGTATGATAAGTTAATTGAATTTGGTGGGATGGGCGCAAGTTTACCAATTACTAGTTTTGGGCATTCTTTAATTCATGCTTCTTTAGAAAGAGCCCAAGAAGATGGTTTGTTAGGAATTTTACTAGGGATGTTTGATATGAGTGCAGCTGGTATTACTAGTGCGATTTTGTTTGCTTTTTTAGTTGCGCTTGTATGTAAACCGAAATCATAATGAAAACATTAGAAGAACGCGTTTTCCTCATTCAAAAGAAGTTATCTACCTCATTTGATATTGTCTATCGAACATTGAACATTCATCATACAAAAGTTGCTCTTATTTTTTTGTCTTCTTTAAGTGATAGTAAACTTATTGCAATGCTTGTAGAAGGGATTATGATCAGTGCTAGCAATGATTTAAATATAACTTTTTATCCTGGTTCCATTGATAAATTAACAGATGAAAATAAAGCTATTACCAATATGTTAAGTGGACAATGTTTGGTGTTGTTAGATAAAAATAATACTTATTACTGCATTGAAACAAGAAATTATCCAGCACGCTCTACTGCAGAACCTGAAGTAGAAAAGAGTGTACGAGGAGCACATGATGGCTTTGTTGAAAATATTATTCTAAATGTTGGTTTAGTTAGAAGAAGAATACGTGATCCACGACTCAGTATTATTATGAATCGTGAAGGTATTAAAACGAGAACGGACATAGCTTATTTATATATTGAACACTTAGTTGATCCAGATATTTTAAAGGACTTTGAAATACGTATGAAGGCATTACCTGAAATAGAAATATTAAGTGAGCGTAATCTTTGTGAAGCTTTATATGGAAAGACACTAAATCCATATCCGCATGTACGTTATAGTGAGCGTCCTGATATTTGTGCGATTCATTTACTACAAGGCTACTTAGTAGCCTTTGTGGACAATTGTCCAACAGCTATTATTTTACCTACGACCTTTTTTGAACAAACAAAACAAATTGAAGAATATACCCAAACAACCTTGATAGCTACATTTACACGTATTATTAGGTTGTTCGGTATTTTTGTGTCTTTGTATTTATTACCGCTTTGGATTGCCTTAATTGTTGATCAAAATCCAACGTTGTTACAACTCCCAATACCAGAAGTAAATATATTTGTATTAGGTTTTCAAATTATATTTGCTGATATTGTGGTGGAATGGATTAGGTTATCTTTAATTCATACACCTACAATTCTATCTGGTATTATGAGTTTCATAGTTGTTTTTGTTTTAGGTGACATGGCTATAGGTCTTGGTGCTTATACAGAAGAGGTATTAATCATGGTAGCCATCAGTAATATGGGGAACTTATTAACCCCTTCTTATGAATTGTCTTTAGCGAATAAAGTATTCAGAATAGGGATTGGTTGTTCAGCTTTACTTTTTGGTACGAGTGGTTTATGTATTGGAATACTTGCGCATGTTATTCTTTTGTTATCCACGAAAACGATAAAGTTTCCTTATTTATATCCTTTGATTCCTTTTTCATATAAAGAATTTAAGAAAATCTTATTTGGTGCCCCTATTAAAGTTATGAAGGATTAGAGAAATAGATTGAGATTATATTATGATAGGAAATAAAATAAGACAAAAAGTAGAACGTAATCAAAAATAATCTACAAATTATAGGGAATGTTTGCTATAATGTAACGCGAGCGAGGTGATTTGATGGCATTTACGATTACAATTGATCAATTTGAAGGACCACTTGATTTAATGTTACATTTAATCAAGGATAATAAGTTAGATTTATTTGATTTGGATATGAATATATTAACAGAGCAATATCTTGCTTATATTGGTGCCATGGAATCCATGCATTTAGAAGTTGCAAGTGAATTCTTAAGTGAGCTTGCAGGCTTGTTAGAATATAAAAGTAAAAAGCTATTACCTCGAGAGAAAGTAATGATTGAAGAAGAGTTTGAAGAAGATCAAAGAGATCGTTTAGTTCAGAAATTATTAGAGTATCAAAAATATAAAGAAGTAAGTTTAGAATTAGAAAAAAGTTATGAACAGCGTCAATTGCTAATGAGCAAACCGATGAGTGATGAAACCCAACAATGGTTAAACACAACGATTGAAGGAGAGTTTGTTGGAAATCCATACGATTTGATTAAAGCAATGGATAAAGTGGTACGTAGAATGGCACTTGCACATCCATATGAAACAAAGATGACAGTAAAAGAACTATCTCTTGATGAACGTGTTATACAAATAAAAAAACATTTGCGTGATTGGGTAGGGAAGATGAGCTTTGAAGAATTATGTAATGATTGTACAAACTTACATATGGTCATTGTTACTTTTTTATCAGTATTAGATTTAATTAAACATCGTGAAATCACTTTTCATGTAGATGAAGATGAAACGATTTGGATTGTAAAAGGTGAGGTAGTATATGCATAATATAAAACGTGTAATTGAGGGTTTATTATTTCTTAGTGGAGATGAAGGATTAACTTTAGACCAAATAGTTACTTGTTTAAGTGAAGCGAGTAAAGAAGAAGTGGAACAAGGCTTAGATGAAATTATGAAGGATTATTTAGATGATGATCATGGAATTGAATTGGTGCGTTTTGGGGGGATTTATAAATTTGTCTCAAAAGAAAGTATTCATCCATATGCTCAACGTTTATTTAGTTCTACAAAGATGTCAACATTATCAAACGCGGCAATGGAAACACTTGCTATTATTGCCTATAAACAACCAATAACACGTGTTGAAATAGAAGAAATTCGCGGTGTTGGATGTGATATGATGGCACGTAAGCTTTTAGCAAGAGGTTTAATTAAAGAATGTGGTCGTACAGATGCACCAGGACGTCCTTTTCTATATGAAGTGACGGAAGAGTTTATGGATACGTTTAAATTAGAGAGTTTAAAAGAATTACCTGATTTACCTGAATATAGGGATGATCGTGATGAAGAATTATTAGGAGATTCGTAAAAGATAGTATCTATATAGATATTGTTTTTTTTTACCTATTAATTCCAATATGATAATGATATAATGAAAAAAATAGATAGTTACTATTTCATCAAACTTTTACTATGCGATAAGTTCGCAATCATCAAGGACATCTATTTTCAAGTAATAATTAGAGGGATTGTTATGGAAATAAAAGTTTTTGAATTATTAATAAGAGGAGAAAATCATGAAAAGACAAGTAATTTGTGGTGTACTAAGTATTGCTTTACTAGGTTCTTTATTGCCTTTTAATAGGATACAAGCACAAGATGGTAATCAAAAAAGTTATGGAAAAGCAGGTGTTGACTATGTTGAAGGCGAAGTCATTGCTTTTGTAGAAGGTGGTGCAAAAGCGCTAGCTAGTAAAGCTCGCACAGCGAATTCTTTTAGTGTCGAGAACATCATGGATGTAACAGAAGAAAACAGTGATACGAAACAACGAAATGCAGTTTCTTCTACGAAGAGTTTAGTTCTTGTAAAAGGTCAAAAAGATGTGGGAACTTTAATTGATGAATTAGAGAAAAATGATAATGTTGAATATGCTGAACCAAACTATTATGTAAAAGGCTATGAAGGTAGTACAAATAAACCAAGTGATCCTTATTCTCCATATCAGTGGCAATTAGGTAATGGAAAATACAAAACACCTCTGCCAGTTGATACGAATGTTTCCCAAGCTTGGGATAAGATTAAGGTAGGAGATGCTAAAGACCAACCAGTTGTCGCTGTATTGGATTCAGGTGTT
>JAVWIF010000011.1:0-42267 GCA_036639635.1 Longicatena sp. | reverse complement strand
AGAATGTATTTATTCTTGTCATGCGGGTTTAATTAAATGGGCATTACCATTTAACCAAGATAACTTTCATTGTGTGATTGTTTCAGAAGGTATTCTTGGTGCGAAACAAAAAGAAGAAGCAAATGAATGGGCAAAATATTTAGCAAATGAATATCAATTGAATGAAGAAATGTTACTGTCAAACTTTAACGTTATCCAAACGATGGATACACAACAGATGCATGCATCTGTTGAACTTCTGAAGAGTTTATTAACATATCATTTTATCGTGAATAAAGAAAAGGCGTAATGCCTTTTTTTCTAATCATATGAATAGCTTATTTGATAGATTGCTATTATAATATAGAAAAAGTAGGTGAAAAAATGAATATATCAAATCCATATATATTAGCAGCACTAGGTACAGGTTTTACCTTTTTATTAACAACATTAGGAGCAGCTACTGTCTTCTTATTTAAAAAAGATATGAAACAAACAATACAATCTTCATTTTTGGGATTTGCGGCAGGTGTCATGATAGCAGCGTCTGTTTGGAGCTTATTGATTCCTTCTATGGAACAAGCAAAATCTTTAGGAATGCTTGAGTGGTTACCTGCCACTGGTGGTTTCATTCTTGGGTGTTTGTTCCTATTAGGTCTTGATAAAGTATTGCCACATTTACATCCTGGTAGTGAGAGTCCTGAAGGTCCTAGCTCTTCATTAAAAAGAACGACGTTATTAGTGTTTGCTGTTACATTACACAACATTCCTGAAGGAATGGCTGTAGGTCTTGCGTTTGCACTTAGTGCACAAGCAGGGGCTTCTATAACTCTTGCAGGAGCAATTGCATTAGCAATTGGTATCGGATTACAAAACTTTCCTGAAGGAGCTGCGATTTCTTTACCATTACGTAAAGAAGGTTGTAGTAAAATGAAATCTTTTATTTATGGAAGTTTAAGTGGGATAGTAGAACCAATTGCAGGGATTCTAACAGTGGCAATTGCTGGAAGTGCAACTATTGTAATGCCTTGGTTATTGTCATTTGCAGCAGGTGCTATGATGTTTGTAGTTGTAGAAGAATTAATTCCTGAAGCACATTTAAATGAACACTCTCATGCCGGAACAGCCGGTGTTCTCATTGGCTTTTTAATTATGATGGTCATGGATGTTGCGTTAGGCTAAGAGTCTTATATGACAAATTAGGAGGAAGCGTTTCCTTCTTTTTTATTGTTTATAAATGAAATATAACTCTAATTTAATAGGATATTGTAAAAAGAGCGCTCTGAAATGATGCGAAAAGAGTATTTTTATGTAATTTAGGCATAAATTTGCCTTGTTTTGTGTTAAAATAGGTACAATGATAAACGCTTACATTATGAAGAAAAAGGAGTACTTATGATAACGATTAAGGAAAAATTAGAAAAAGCAATACAAGAAAAAAAGAAAAATAAAACGGTGATTACATTAGAAGATGTATATGATTGTGTATTTGAACTTACATTAAATAAGAGCAAGGAAGTTCCTAAAGTTACAGGAGATAAAAAACTTTACTATATTTCTGCAGAGTTTTTGTTAGGAAAAATGTTAACAAGTAATTTATTAAATATGCATATACTTGAAGACGTAAAAGCAGTAGTTGAGGAAAACGGGTTTAGTTTTAAGGACTTACAAGATCTTGAAAAAGAACCTTCTTTGGGAAATGGAGGATTGGGGAGATTAGCCGCTTGTTTTTTAGATAGTATAGCAAGCTTAAATCTTTATGGAGATGGTATTGGATTATATTATCATTTAGGTTTATTTGAACAACGTTTTTTAAAAAATGAACAAATAGAAGTGCCAAATACATGGATGCAAGATAATAGCTGGTTTTCTAAACGTAAACAAGAGTATATGGTTTCTTTCCCTAACTTTAGTTTAAAAGCGATTTGTTATGATATGGATGTATTAGGATATCATGGTAAAAAGAATACGTTACATTTATTTGATGTTGAAAGTGTTGATGAAACAATAGTAAAAAAAGGGATAAGCTTTGATAAAACTGATATTGAAAAGAACTTAACGTTGTTTCTTTATCCAGATGATAGTGATGAAGAGGGAAGACTTTTAAGGATTTACCAACAGTATTTTATGGTGTCTTGTGGTGCTCAAATGATTCTTGAAGATTGTAAAGAAAAAGGCTACGACCTTAATGATTTAGCACAACATGTGATGATTCAGATTAATGATACACATCCCTCTTTAGTAATACCAGAGTTGATTCGTTTGTTAATGCTAGAAGGAATTTTAATGAAAGATGCTATTAAAATAGTTAAAGAGACTTGTGCATATACCAACCATACAATTTTGGCGGAAGCACTAGAAACGTGGCCAATCGACTATTTAAAAAAGGTAGTACCTACTTTGTTACCTATTATTGAAACATTAGATGCGCTTGTTAACCAAAAAAGTAGTGTAGAGAAAATTCAAATTATTGATAAAGATCAAAATGTGCATATGGCACATATGGATATTCATTTTGGTAAAAGTGTAAACGGCGTTGCGGCAATCCATACACAAATACTCAAAGATAGTGAACTTCATGATTTCTATGAAATGTATCCTGACAAGTTTAATAACAAAACAAATGGGATTACTTTTCGCCGTTGGTTATATGCGTGTAATCCACAATTAACATCTTATATTATAAAACTTGTAGGTAAAGAATTTTTAGAGGATGCTAGTGTACTTAAAAACTTGATAAATTATGGTGATGATGCACGTTTGTTACATCGTTTATTAGAAATTAAACAAGAGAAAAAAGAAGAATGGATTGCTCATATTGAAAAGAAACAAGATATTCATATTTTAAAAGATGCGATATTTGATACACAGGTAAAACGTTTGCACGAATACAAACGCCAACAGATGAATGCCTTGTATATTATTCATAAGTACTTGGAAATTAAAAAGGGACTCGTACCAAAGCGTCCTATTGTCTTTATCTTTGGAGCAAAAGCCGCGCCAGCCTATACAACTGCAAAAGATATTATACACGTATTATTATGTTTAGGTGAACTGATTAAAGAAGATAAGGATGTATCTAAATATTTACAACTTTGTTTTATTGAAAACTACAATGTAAGTGAAGCAGAACTAGTTGTTCCTGCTAGTGATATATCAGAACAAATATCACTAGCTAGTAAAGAAGCAAGTGGAACAGGGAATATGAAATTTATGTTAAATGGAGCACTTACATTAGGTACACGTGATGGTGCTAACGTGGAAATAGCTGACTTAGTTGGAGAAGAAAATATTTATATTTTTGGAGAGAGTAGTGAACAAGTAATTGCACACTATGAGAATAAAGATTATATTTCTAAAACATATTATGAGGAAGATGAACATATAAAAGAATTGGTTGATTTCTTAATAAGTAAAGATATGTTACGTGTTGGTAATAAGACTTCTTTAAAAAGATTTTATCAAGAATTATTGAATAAAGATTGGTTTATGACCTTATTAGATTTAAATGATTATATCACTAGTAAAGAAACAATGTTAGAGGATTATGAAGATCGCTATGCTTGGAGTAAGAAGATGCTACTAAATATTGCGAATAGTGGATTCTTCTCAAGTGATCGAACAATTAAGGAATATAATGAAGATATATGGAACCTACGTTAGGAGGGAAGAAAGTATGGAACGAAGTGTAGGAATTTTATTTCCAATTTCATCACTACCAGGTAATCAAGGAATCGGAGACTTTGGAAAACATACGTTTCGCTTAATTGATGCAATTAGCAAACAGCATATTAAAATATGGCAAATACTACCGTTAAATGCTTTGGGATATGGAAATTCTCCTTATCAACCACTCTCTTCTTATGCAGGAGATGAAGTTTATATTAGTGTGGATACGTTAGCAGATTATGGCTTGCTAAAGCAAAGCTCTATTCGTAACTTTAATAAATTCTCAGAATGTGTTGATTATCAAGGAGTACGTGAATTTAAAGAACCATATCTTAAGAAAGCATATAAAGTTTTTTTGAAAACATTTGATAAATTTGAAAGCGAATATCAATTATTCTGTTCAAGTGCACAATGGCTTTATCCATATGCAGTGTTTATCACTTTGAAAAAGAAGAATGGTATGCAGTCATGGACAGAATGGAATAAAGATGAAAAAGAGTGGATAAAAAACCGAAAATTTTCATTAAAAGGTTTAGAAGAACAAATAAATTATGAACAGTTTATTCAATTTATTTTCTATAAGCAATGGCAAGATATTAAGACATATGCCAATGAGCACCATGTACAGATTATGGGCGATATTCCATTTTATGTTGGATTAGATAGTGCAGATGTATGGCAAAATCAAGAAGATTTCTTATTGAATGCTGAGGTAAAACCAATATTTGTAGCTGGGGTACCACCTGATTACTTTAGTGATGATGGGCAACGTTGGGGAAATCCTATTTATAATTGGAAAGTGATGAGTAATAACCGTTTTGATTTCTGGATGCAACGACTGGCTTGGAATGATCAATATTTTGATATTTTAAGGTTGGACCATTTTCGAGCATTTGATACGTATTGGAAAATACCTGCAAGTTGTCCTAGTGCGAAAGAAGGAGAATGGGTGTTAGGACCTTCCTATGAATTCTTTGATGAATTATATCGACGAATGCCTTCTATTCATATTATTGCTGAGGATTTAGGAGACTTAAGAAAACAGGTTGGTAAACTAAGAGATCATTATTTATTACTAGGAATGAATGTTTTACAATTTGAACTTACTCCAAAACAATTAAAGAAAAGTAGAAAAGAAAAAGTAATTCTATATACAGGTACGCATGATAATAATACGTTAGAAGGATATTATCAAACGTTAACCCAAAATCAAAAAATATCATTACGGAGGTTCTTTCATAATTTAGGATATGAAAATCGGACCTTTCATGAATTAATTATCCGTTATTGTTTAGAAAGTAAAGCAGAGGTGGTTATACTACCTGTGCAAGATATCTTAGGAGTGAAAGAAGAGGGAAGAATCAATACACCAAGTACGATTGGTTCACCTAACTGGGAATGGAAATTAAAAAATTTAAAAGATGTATATAATTTATTACCAAGTTTAGGAGAAATGATTGCCTTAAATAAACGATATTGACAAAAAAAACCAAGGGATTGAAATCCTTTGGTTTTTACTATCCTTCTTTTTGTTGGGTTTGAGTAGGCTCGCTAACTCCTAAGGTTACAGAGATAACTTTCGTTTCACTATCACGTAGAATGCTTAATTTAACACTATCACCAGGTTTATGAGCATTAATTACATTGGTAACATTACTAATTGTAGTAACTTTTTCGTTGTCGATTTTTAGAATTTGATCACCTGCTTTTAAACCAGCTTTATCCGCAGCTTTTCCTTCTGAAACTTTATAAATATATACTTGTTGACTTTCTTTTTCTTGGGCAAATGGATTAGAAGAACCACCTAAGGTCAATGTAACACCTAAAGAAGCACGATCTTTAACATACCCATTTTCGATTAAATTGGTTATGATTGTTTTTGCACGATCAATAGGAATGGCAAAACCTAAACCTTCGATATTTTCACCACCAGATTTAGCATTTACAATACCAATTAATTGACCTTGATCATTGAATAATCCACCGCCAGAATTACCTGGGTTAATGGCCGCATTTGTCTGTAATAAATGCATGGTTTGATTATCAATTGTAATGGCACGATCTAGCGCTGATATGATTCCTGTGGTTACCGTTCCACCTAATTCACCTAAAGGGTTACCAATAGCAATGGCATTATCACCAACTTCTAGCTTACTTGATTCACCTAAGACAACTGGTATTAGGTCAGTTGTTTCTATTTTAATGACAGCTAAATCAGTAGCCGCATCACTTCCAATTAGTTTGGCATCGTATTTTTTGCCATCTTTTGTAGCGACAGAAACTTTATTTGCTCCGTTAATCACATGGTTGTTGGTAACAATATAGCCATCTTTACTTAGGATAACTCCACTACCAGCACCAGATTGTACAGCTTGTTGGAAGAAACTATTAGTAGATACAGATTCTGTTTTTATTTCTACTACGCTATTCATTGTCGCGTTTGCGACATCTTTGATTGACATGTTAGTGGCACTAGTACCATTCTTATTGCTTGTAGTATTGGTGACTCCTTGATATAAAACAGTACCACTCGTATTTGTTTTATTAAGTGATAAAGCAAGCAAAGTACCACCAAATCCACCACCAACAGATAACAATAGGCAACCTGCAATTAATGTTGCATTACGATGTTTTTTTATAAAAGAAAAATCTCTTTTCTTCTTGCGCTTTCTGGTATTTGTTGTTTCTGTATGTTTTTCTTGATCTTGACTATTTTCTAGAATCTTATCTGTTTGTGTAGTTGGCTTTTCTATAGTTTCAGAATACCCATTTTCACCCATAAGAATAACACTTTCTTGTTGTTCCTCCTTATTTATAGGTTTTTTTTCTTCGTTGTTGTTTTCTTCATTCAAGTTTTCCATACTTATGACCTCCTGATTACTTATGATGCTAAGTATACACCCATATTATCTCAAAAAAATAATCTAATTATGTGAATTTCATCTGAATTCTATGCATTTTTTTACTGAATATAAAATAATTTGTCAAATTATGGCGATTATTGTCGCAAATATAAGGGATACTTTTTTAACAAAAGTATCCCTTATATAACCAATGTGCTATAATATACAAGTAGTATGAATAGATACTGCATTGACGACAATAATTTTTCGATTGATTTATGGAAAGTATGAAGGAAGTAAAAACAAGTTGGAGGAAAAAATATGAAAAAAACAACGATGAAGAAAAAGATTATGAAACCTACTACACCTACTGTTGAAAAAAAAGTGAGCACTGTAAGTAGTTCTATTGTAAAACCAGAAGCTAAGAAGGAAGAAAAGAAAGTAATCGCAGAACCTCAAGAGACGACTAAAAAAATTAGTGCAAACCCAGAAGCTAAAAAAATAGCGAGTGCTAAAGCACCAGAGAAAATCACAGCAAAACCCGCTGCTAAAAAAATAGCAACAGCAAAAGCACCAGAAAAGATTGCGGCAAAACCTGCTGCTAAAAAAATAGTAACTGCAAAAGCACCTGAAAAAATTAGTGCAAAACCAGAACCTAAAAAGATTGTAACAGCTAAACAAGAAAAATTAGAAAATACAGAAGTGAAAACAGCGAAAAAAGCTGTTGTAAAAGAAGAGAAGAAAAAAGCAACAACTACAAAAGCTAAAAAAGTATCGGCTTCTAAACCAGAAGCTAAGAAAGCAACAAAATTTAAAGCATATTCATTAGAAGAGTGTATTGCTAAAATGCAAGCAATGGGAGTTTTACATACATTTGAAGATTATGCGAGTATTTTATTAGATGAATCAGATTTAAAAGTAATTGAAAAAAACATAATTGATGGCAATCAATTATTAGATAAAACTTTTGATTTTGAAAAAGATGGATTTGATGTTGAGCTAGTAGGCGTAACTTTAGAAAAGGTTGCGGATGTTGTTGATGTGAAAGCACAAGATTTTGCGACAATCAAGAGTGAAATGAAAGCATCAATGAAAACTAAAGTAAGTAAAGATGATGAAAAAAATGCAAAAGAATATCTAAAAGAATTTAAAATTTGTGAGAAGTTACTAATGATTGGACAACGTAAACATGTAGTTGATTCAAAAGAAATTTCAACACTTATTGGTGCAGATGTTCATGATTTTGTAAAACATTTCTTTGCATTTGCTACGGAGATCTTACCAACATGGCAATATGACGATGTTAAATTCTATGAAGATTTTGCATATGCGATATTATCTCAATATACTGATTTGTATGAAGAGTTCCAATTGGAACTATTAATTGATTGTGCAGATTTATATATTAAACATGGTGATTTCTTACATGGAGATGAATGCTATGGGTATATCTTAAGAGATAACCAAATTAAAGATTATATTTATTATCGTTTTGCTGCTGTTTATAAAGATATTGATATAAACAAAGCAAAAAGTATTGCTTATGAAGCATTACAATACGTAGATGAACGCTTTACTTATTATAAAAATATTATGGAAATTATCAACGGATAAACTCATACAAATAGATGCTTGTTCACTTTCATGTGAGGGCATCTTTTTTTTAGGATTTTGTGGTGTAAAAATAGTGAAATTTTTTATTGACGCGCGTTATACTTTTTGTTATACTGTTTAAGCACAAGCAATGGCGCGTTGGAGAAACGGTTAACTCACTTGCCTTTCACGCAAGCATTCACGGGTTCGAATCCCGTACGCGTCACCATGTAAACTTTGAAAGCCCATAACCATGGGCTTTTTTGTTATTTAGCGTGCGGGATTTTTCAAACCCTTAGTACAATTGTAGACATAAGAGCAGAATACGCATAGGCAGACAAACCTCTTGGTTCTCATAAGCGTTAGCATAGTACCTGTAGTCGAACATGTACTCGATAAATCTATAAATTGGATATTAATGTAATTTTTGTAAAATTAAATGGTATAATAATTCGCGTTAGTGAGGTAGTTGTAGATGTATAAAGTAGTTAGTTTTGCTAAAGAAAGAGTATATGGTTTCTTGTGCTGTTTTGCAGTAGCAATGATTGCAAAACAAATTGGAAGCTATGTACCACAAATTGGTGGTGCGTTATTTGCTATATTTATTGGAATGTTTTGTGGAAATACATTTTTGACATCAAAAGCATTAGACAAAGGTACAAAGTTTTCGGAAAGTAAGTTGTTGGAGTTCTCCATTATATTAATGGGAGCTACCTTGAATATGAATGATATTATACAAGTGGGTTTTCAAGGAGTGTTATTTATTTTTATTCAGATGAGTGTAACAATCATTGTTTGTTATATCATTGGGAGAAAATTACATTTTACAAAAAAGTTCTCGTTGTTAATGTGTAGTGGAAATGCTGTATGTGGTTCAAGTGCAATAGGCAGCATTGCACCTATTATTGATGCTGATAGCAATGATAAGGGGATATCTATTACCATTGTAAATGTCATGGGAACGATGTTGATGATTATCTTACCAATTATAGTGGGAGCGCTGTTTCATAACATGCCATTGCCTTCAGGTGCTCTAATAGGCGGAACTTTGCAATCAGTTGGTCAAGTGATTGCTAGTGCAAAACTTGTAAGTGATGGTGTTGTACAAATGGCGACGGTATTTAAAATTATTCGTATTATATTTTTAGTAGTTGTAGCTTTTGTTTTTTCTTATATGAATACAAAGGAAGGGGAAAGGTTGTTTCAAAAACAAACTGCTTCCCATAAGAAGATAAAAGCTAAAATACCTTATTTTATCATTGGTTTCTTTTTGTTTAGTATCTTACATAGTTTTTCACTAGTGCCAACGCTAGTACAAACGAGTGCAAAGTTTCTTAGTAATAATTTTGAAATTATTGCTTTGGCTGCAATTGGGATGCGTGTTAAGATTAAGGATTTATTAAAGCAGGGACCAAAAGCGATGTTGTATGGTTGTCTGGTTTGTATATGTCAAATCATCTTTGCGATAACATTAATTAAATTATTAATTATCTAGTAAAATAAAAAAACTCAGTTGAGTTTTTTTATTTTACCAAATTGTCCTTTATAATTTCTTGTTTAATTGTTGGTTCAATGTCAATTAATTCAAAAGAAGGTTTTTGTAAGTAGTATCCTTGCAGATAATCAATTTTCATTTTGATTAAACATAACATATCTAAGGAGTTTTCCACACCTTCAGCAATCACTTTAATATGTTTGTTGTGAGCATAAGCAATGACGTTGCTAACAAGGCTTTGACGTATGCTATCTTGTGCAATACCTTGGATAAATTCCATGTCAATCTTAATGTAATTGGCTTCAAATTTTAGGAGGGTAGATTCATTGCTATATCCACTTCCATAATCGTCAATGGCCATTTCCGCATGCCATTTTTCAACAAAATTTTGTTTTGTTTTAACATATTGTTGTTCAATGACATCCGTTTCTATTAATTCAATGACAAGTCTTGGTAACATTGCACTGTGTTTTGTTTCAAGGATGTTACTTAGATCTTCTAATAAAGGAATACTAGGAATTGAATTAATGAATAATTTAACATTAGGGAAATGATCTGCTTTATATTCGAATTGGCTTATAGATTGAATCCAAGTCATGTATTCTACACGATAGAGTTGTGATTGAGCTCGTGCTAGACGCATAATATCGCTTGGAGTTGTTAATATTTTGCCTTGTGGACGCATGAGAGCTTCAAAAGCAAATGTTTCACCTGTATGGGCGTCTACGATTGGTTGATAAGCATAGCGTACTAAATTGTTGTCTAAGAGGTCATTTAGTTCTTGGCGACCATTGAATAATAGCTTATCTTTATGATAATAATCTAAATCGAATTGTTTAATGCCACCTTTTTGAGCACTTTTCACATCATACATAGCAAAATCGGCATATTTAGTTAAATCATCAAAGGTTGTAGCATTATCAGGATACCAAGCAATACCTGCTGATATACGTTGTTTAAAAGTGGTATTTTCAACAATTTCTACTTCCTTTAAATTAATGAGTTGGTGGGCTTTTTCGATAAGGTCAAGGATACTTATCTTGTTATCAAAGTGATGGAAGAAGAGTAAGAACTCATCTCCTGCCATACGTGAAACGATGCAGGTAGAAGAGGAAAACTTATGTAAGACATCAGCGGTTAAGCAGATCAGCGTATCGCCGGCATCATGACCATAAGAATCATTGACTAGCTTTAAGTTGTCTAAATCCCATAAAACCATCGCGCAGATACCACAATTGTCAGTATTCAAAATCTTTTCCACATTTATACGAAAAGCACGACGATTTAATAACTTAGTTAAAACATCATGATCACGTTCATATGTTAACATTTGTTTTTCTTGCATTTCTTCACTAATATCCGCTACTACAACAATTCTATTTTCTTTTTGATCACTTGTTATAAAACGCATCCAACGTATATTATCTTGTTGGTTTATATATTTTACAATTGTTGTTTGAATAGATTTTCCATCTATTTCTTCAACTTTCGTATCATATGGAATTGAATCTTTCTCAAAACGTTCTATCTCTTTTTTATATTCTTTTAAACTATAAGACAATTTATGGATATTCGAGAACTCTAATAATCTTGGTATTTCATCGGTACAATAAATGGTACCATTGGTAAAGACTTCCATTGCTCCAATTGGCATATTTAAAGCGTGCATGATTTGCGATAATCTAGATTCAGCAGAGGATAAGTTTGTACTTAAATCTTCTATTGAACAAGACAATTCATCAATTTCTTTAATATTTACTTTTGGTAAAGACATAGGTTCGTTCGGATTTTTGTCTTTTAATTGTTTTGCTAAAGACGAGATTGGCTTTGTGAATTTTCGAGTTATAAAAAACGCTGTAGCCATACCTAATACAATTGCAAATAATAAAGAATATAACAGTGAGGAGTTCAAGGATGAAAAACTTGCAAATAGTTCACCGGAATCTACCATACCAAATAAGTACCATTCTTCATTTTCAAAAGGTGTATTGGTGTTGTATAAGTTTATTTTATTACCTGCAACATTGATATGAGTTTTGGACTTGGCTATTTTATTTCCTGTTCCATTATCACTTTCCTTGATATTAAATGTTGCACCTTGTTTAAATAAGGATTGATAAGCAGGTCCATTACTTGTAATTACTTGATAATTAGAACCTGACGTATTCTTTTTTGCTAACACATAAGCATTCTTGTTTTGATTGTTTAGTTCATGATAAACAAGCGAATTTTTAATTTGATCTACAGATATATCGATGCCTACAACTCCATATACTTCATGCGTTTTGCTTAGTAATGGGAAAGAATAAGTAATCGATGTTTGTGTATCGTCGTTTAATCGAGTGGGTCCACCCCAGTACGCTAAGTTTTCTGTTGATAGGCTAGGGTTTTCAATTGCTGCTTGAAAAGGTTTGAAATAAAAATCATAAGTATCATCTTTTGGATCCATAGTAATTGTTGGTTTCCACGCATAGTCTAAAGAATATCCTAAACGTTTTAATATAGAAGCATTTCCATATTTTGCAGTAATATCACTTTTATCCGCCATGTTTGCATCAGGAATACTATCACGTAAGTATAAAATAGGATAAGTATCGGCATGAAAAACATCTTTATCTAAAATAACATAGGCACCTGTGATAAAATTCATCTCTGAAATACTCGTTAATTCAGAGAGAACGCGTTCTTGTGAGGCAGGCGTACTTTGCGTTTTATCGTTATATATCTTTTCGCATGCAGTAAGTAAGTTTTGATAATTTCTAGTCTGATATAAATCGGTTGTCATTTTCTTCTGAATATCTTCACTTCGATAATTGACCCGCTCACTAAATAGATTGCTAGTATTACTTTTTAATTGATGGAGTGAATCACTACCATAAATTGAAATAAGGAAGATGAAACCTGTTAATAAGGTGGAAACAATTAGGGTAAGTAATAATCTTTTAAACATAGAACGCTCTTTCATTTGTTTTCTCCACTAGCAATTTTATTGACGTTTTCTTGTATTTCATTTATCCAGTTTTCAAAGTTATTATCCTCTAGATAAGGTCGCAAGGCTTCTTCTCTAGGTACATTATTTTCTAAAGCTAGGCGAACACTTGCTTGGTCTTCTTTTGCTTTTTTATTGATGGCATTTTCTAAATAGTTTCTAGTCGCAAATTCATTATGAAAGGTTTGTGGGGTGTATAAGGCTCCTTTTTGAACTTGCTCACTGCTTACTTTGACAATATCTTTTAATAAAGGAGATACATTTAGTTTATTATTTTCGACAATACGATTCCAAGATTCGGGTGTATTCGCTTCTTTTTTGACTGGTAAGTAAGAAGATTTTGCAGAGAATAGGGAATTACGTTGCGTTTGTGTAAACCATTTTAAAAAGACTGTACTTGCATATTCTTCACGTTTACTGCTTTTTACGATGGACATACCAGCTCCTTGTGAGATAGAAGCGGGTGTTGTTCCTTCGAAGTTTGGTACAGGTAATACAATATAGTCGATTTTTTGTACAGTATTATTTTGATCAATCACTTCTTTTGGATAAAATGTAGCACTAGAACTAGAAGATAGGGAAGCTATCGTATCCATTGTTTTTATATCATCGCTTGCAAATTTACCATTCTTAGTGAAGTAACCTTTTACGTATGGTACATAGTAGTTATCCCAAAGAGTACGCAATACGTTGTAATCAGTAGATAAAGTCGCAACATCATTTTTTATGGTAAATAAATCGGTGCCTAGTTGATGGCTTCCAACATTGAAATAATTCATGATAGCATCTCTGCCAAAAAAAGCTTTTCCACCACTATACGTATAGTATTTTTCACTAATAGAAGTTAATCCTTCCCAGGTCTTTAAATCATCAAGAGAGACTTTTTCAGTTTTTTGAAATGCTTCCCAAGCAGCCTTATTAATAACCATGACTTCGCTAGCTTTTGCGATTGGGAAAATATAAATGTGTTCATCACCGTGTAGTTTTCCGTCTTCTAAGAAAACATCGACATATTCACTTTTTTCTTCTTTACTTAAATAGGAATCAAGCGAAGCTAATTTATTTGCATGAAATAGATTTTCAGTTGTATCACTATAGGCAGCAAATATGTTTGGTAAAGTAGGTGCATTGGGTTCTTTATCTAAGGAGAGTTTTATTTCTTTGGTAATGTTGCTAATACTACCTTTAGAAATAGCATCAATCATAATTCCTTTTTCTAATCCTTCTTCATTATTGAACTCATCAATTAGGTTATCAAAGGCAAGTTTTAAAGGTCCAGTATAATAGTGCCATAAGGTTAGTTTTACAGGATGATTTTTATCAAGACCATGATTGTTTTTTGAACAACCTTGTAAGCTAAATGATAAAATAAACAGTATACATAAAAATAGTTTACTAAGTTTTTTCATAATAAAACCCTCACTTTTGTCATCATTGTAAGAATTATAACACAATTTACAGTATTTGGATGTAACAATATGTTTGTTTTCAGTATAAAAAAACGTCATCTTACAAAAAAATGACGAGTGTAAACTATTTACCTAGATAAGAAAAACGAGGAACTTGTTGACCATTAATTTCAACTTGTTCTAAAAACATGGATAAAGGACGGATCCAAACACTTCCATCGCCATATAATTGACGATATACAACATACTTTTCTAATGTTTCTGAATGTTTTGCTACATATAGCAGGGAATAGTGTTTTCCTTTAAAGTGTTGATAACGCCCCAAAGGAAGTTCGGTATCTTCTACATGGATTGTTGGTGTTTTTATTGGTGTCTGTCTCTTAATTTCTTCATGTGCTATTTGCGTTTGTTTTGAAGCGTTCTTAGATGGTAGTAAAATATAGGATGATTTAGGTGCTAATAAAAGCTCTATTTCACCATGTTTACTTAGGTATTGTGTATTTGTTAAAGCATCGTAAACACAATCATAACGTGTTTGCAAGGAATAGGAATAAGCCTCATTACTTACATTCATTGCAATGGTAATTTCTTCTTGCTCATTTTTTCGTTTAAAGATGAATTGCTCATTGCGTACACAAACTTGTTCATAAGTACCTAGCGATAACGCATCATTTTCTTCTTTGATTTTTCCTAGCACACAAAGATGTTGATAAAGCGCATGATCAGGCATTTCATTTAAATTTATACAAGGGCGAATATCAGCATCACTGCCATCATGTTTTTTGCCAGTTAATGCCCATTCACTACCATAATAGATAGATGGTATACCAGGCATTGTATATAAGAGGGTATAAATATTTGTTAAATCCTTTTGATCTTTTAGGGTACTTGCTAAACGATTAACATCGTGATTATCGACAAAGTTATATAATGTTAAATTTGAATATATACCACCAACTCCAAATTGACGCTGTAAAGAATGTGCAATTTCAAAGTAATTCTTTTCATTATGAGAAGAATATAAGCCCTTATAACATTCATAATTAGTTACCGAATCAAGCATTTCATCATTTGCCCAATAATTGTAATCACCATGTATGATTTCACCCATTAACCAGAATTCTGGATTCTTTTCCTTACAAAACTTTTTTAAACGTTTGAAAAAGTTCTTATCTATACAATCAGCTGCATCTAAACGTATTCCATCAATATGGAACTCGTCCATCCATTTACCAATGCAAGATAATAAATAGGCAATAACATCTTCGTTCTTTAAGTTTAGTTTTACTAAATTATAGTGGTTCTCCCATGCTTCATAGGTAAAGTTATCACCTTCACAATTGCCACTTTGAAAGTTTAAGTTACAAAACCAATCACAATACTGTGATTGAGGACCATATTTTTGCACATCTTGAAATGCCCAAAAGTATCTTCCAACATGGTTGAATACACCATCTAGTACAACATGAATACCTTCTTTATGAAGCGCTTCACATACCTCTTTAAAGTCATCATTTGTGCCCAGTCTTTTATCTAGTATTTGATAATCACTTGTATCATAACCATGTTCATAACTTTCAAATACAGGACCTAAATATAAAGCATTGCAATGTAATGCTAACATATGTGGAATCCATTCTTTTACTTTTATAATGCTATGTTGTATCTCTTCTTGGTGAAAGCGTGGTGCTCCACAAAACCCCAACGGATAGATGTGGTAAAATGTTGCTTTCTGAACCCAGTTTTTCATATTGTTTTCTTCTTTCTGTTTTAGTTTGTAAAATATTTCGATAAAAATAAAGCAATCCCATTGTGGTTGTTGTCTTCTTCACTGATATAATCAGCGCATTTTTTTGCTTCTTCACTTCCGTTTTTCATACAGATACCAACACCGCTATGACTAATTAAATCTAAATCATTATTGGCATCTCCAAAGAACATGACATTTTCCATATCCCAAGAATAGGCTTCTAAAAAATGACGTAATCCATTGCTTTTTGTATTTCGAGCATCACTATATTCATACAATATTGGGGCTGTACACATGGATACAAATCGCTCATTTTTATGCATTGCGCCACGTTTTTCTACTTCCGCCATCATGCTCTGTTTACATATTACCATTAATTTTGTATGTGGAATTTGTAAAAGCTCTTCATAGTCAACAACTTTCATTGGTATCTTATCTACCTTACTTAAAAATCGTGCTGTTTCATCATCCTTTTTCATTTGCAAACAACCTTGATAACAGATGCTAAAATTAACATCCATTCCATCAAAATAGTGTATGATTTCTTTTATATCTTCTCCACTTAATGGATGATGAACTTTTTCCAATTGGGAACCATAATCTTTAACATGTGCGCCATTGGAACCTACAATCATATCAACCAATCCTTTGATACCCCATTCTTCATATAAATCTTCACAAGAATCTATTTCTCTTCCTGTTGCGATTCCAAAAAGAATACCTTTTTCTTTTAGAAGTTTTATCTGTTTGATTGTTTCGAGATTCACAAAACCTGCATCATTTAGTAAGGTTCCATCTAAATCGTACATGATGACTTTTATATTTTTTTTATTCATAACTTACCTCACTAAGTTTAATTTTATCTGATTTTGAGAAAAAGTAAAGAACATTCCTTTGTGATATCAGATGTTATCCCTATTCGAAATGAAATTGGATTCATAAGATATAAAGAATAAAGAAACTACTTTATTCGAAAAGGAGGAATATAGTTATGTCATTTGCTTATGCAAACCCAGGCTCTGGTCCTAGTGCTGGAGGTATTGGGTGGTTTAATTTTGGAAATCTTAGTATTCTACCAGGTCAAACAATATCTGGCTTAAGTGGAACATTGAGTGATGGAACAAGTGTTACCTTTGATTTGTCTGCACCTGCTTCATCTGCAATGAATTTTAATGCTTTTCCATCACCTCTTGCAGGTGTTTTTGGATACGTTGGATACACTGGTATTTTAGGAAATGTATTGTTACAAAACGATCGCATTGGTTCATTAAGTCCAGGTATTTTAAAGGTAAGTAATATTGTTGTGAAAGATGTGGATGGTAATCCGGTAACGAATTACGTTGCTTTGGTTGCTGATGGAGAGAATACAAATATTGGAGAGTCTTGGAACTTCGTTAGCGATGGTGGACCTTGGAGTTTATTTACTACAATCGGTAATAATCCGACAACACTAACAGGTCTTGGTACGCAAAGTGCTAATATCATTGGAACTAACCAAGCGTTTACAGCTTCTTATGTACTTTCTACCTCATCTCCTAAAACCTTGGATTTTACTGCAATTACAAATAGTGGTTTAGAAGCTTTTGCCTTAGGCTTTGCGACAACTCGTGTAACATTACGTAAACGTATAGGATCACGTATTAACAGTGCTGATCAATTTAAATTAAGCATTGCGGGAACGCCAAATGATGAAGCAACTACGCTTGGTGCTAGCAATGGCTATCAAAGTGAGATAGCAACCGTATATGGAATTGCAGGTAATACGTATACAATCAATGAGACAATGGCAGCAGGCTCTGTTAGTACGCTAAGCAACTATAAAGTATTAGTTTCTGGTGTTAATTTAACGCCAGGCGCTCTCACTCCACCATTAAGTGCACTTCCAATCAGTGTAACGCCACAATTAGGAGATAATATTTTATATACAATTACAAATGCTGCACCACAAAGTTTTACAAAGAAAGTAGATAAACAATACGCTGATAAAGGTGATGTTTTAACGTATACAATTACGATTCATAATCCAAACGATTTTGCGATAGCTAATGTCTTTGTGAGTGATGCCACACCAACTGGCACTACTTATATTGGTAATTTAATTGTGAGTGCTCCTTATACGGGTAGTTCTCTTGCATCGGGGATTACGATAACTTCTATTGATCCATATGGCTCAGTAACAATTTCCTGGCAAGTACAAGTAGATACAAATGTCCAATTAAGTAATGTAAATAATGTAGCCTCTATTAGTATTCCGGATGGAAGCTCTGGCAATACCAATGTTGTCACGACTAAAATCAATAATGCTGATTTGACATCAAATGGTAACTTTATTAAGAGTGCAAGCTTATTAAATGCTAAACCAGGTGATGTGATTACGTATACTATTAGTATAAAAAATACAGGAAATGTTGCAGCAAATAATATTGTTTTAACTGATGTTATTCCAGCTGGTACAAGCTATGTAGCAAATTCTGCTATTTCAACACTTCCTTTTAGTGGAGATCCTACCACTAGTGTTTCCTTTACTGCACCTTTAGCTGCAGGTGCAAGCGCAACGTTTGCTTTCCAAGTTAAAATTGGAAATGTAGTGCCTACACCAAACCCAATTCCTAACAAAGCAGATATCAAATATACGTATACAGTAGATCCTGCCAATCCTAATGGAGTAAGTAAAAATGGTTCTAGTAACACAACTTCTACCAATGTGGTGAAAGCTTCTGTTTTAACTACAAAAATGGTTGATAAAACAATTTCTTATGTAGGAGATGTTTTAACTTATAACGTTGTCGTAAAAAACAATGGAAATACACCTTTAGATAATGTGTTTATGAGTGATGTCCTACCAAATGGTACTTCCTATATACCAGGTTCTTTAAGTGTAAGTGCACCTTATAGTGGAACACCTGCAACAGGTATTACCTTAACAAATGCTTTAATGCCAGGCTCTAGTGTTACGCTTAGTTTTAAAGTAAACGTAATTAGTATGCCAAATCCTAACCCAATTGCAAATGTTGTAAATGTAGCTTATAAGTATACATTAAATCCAACAAATCCAGGTGGTGAAAGTGGAACATCAACTAGTAATGCTGCCAATACGTTAGTCTTTAAAAACAATTATCAACAACAAATCAATGACTTAATTGCTTCTGTTGCATTAGAACAAGCAGCACTCGCTGCTATTGCCAATGCTGAAGGAGCCAAAGTTCAAAAAGCATTAGCGCTTGGTAATATCACGCAACAAGAATTATTATGTATTAATAAGAGCGTACAAGAGATGCTAGATTCTATAAGTAGTTTAGAAACTATTCTTAAACAAAAATTGAATCAAATTGATTGTCAAATAAATGGTGATAGTACTTGCTAAATAAAAAGGTTCTCTATTGAGAACCCTTTATTTGCTTCTATTGTTCGTTGTTTGTAGGAGAAGAACATATAAGGGCTTCTTCAATGCAATGATTCTTAATGCGTGTAACTTGAATGTGAAGTGAATAGGCATCAATTGTAAATTGGGTACCATCATTAGGAATATAACCATAACAATTGAATACAAATCCACCAAATGTATCAAATTTATCAACAGGAAGTACAACGTTTAATTTTTCAGCTACATTACTTAATGCAATATTGCCACGAACTTTCCACGTTTCAGAATTCATTTGCTCAAATTCAAGGCAATGATTATCTTCTTGCATATCATCTAATTCACCAACTAACTGTTCCAGCAAATCATTCATGGTAATAATGCCTGTCATTCCACCATACTCATCAAGAACGATGGCAAAGTGGTTGTGTGACTTTTGCATCTGTTTAAATAAAATATCCGCATGTATATGTTCTGGTACAAAGTGAGCAGGTTTAAGCGCACTATCGATGACAAATTGGCGATTTTTATTCTTTAGTCTGAAATAATCTTTAATGTTTAAAATACCAACAATATCATCCACACTATCATTACATACAGGATATAAGGTATGGCGACTTTCGTGTATTGTTTTTTCCCATTCTTCTTCACTTTCATCCATCCATAGAATCGAAACATCCATTCGATGGATGGCAAAATCTCCAACATTCAAATCATCAAATTCAAATACTTTTTGAATCATCTCACGTTCAGTAAAGTCAATAACTCCTTTTTGATTCCCAATATCAACCATCATTCTTATCTCTTCTTCACTTACTTCATCTTCTTCAGCATTAGGATCAATACCACAAAGGCGAAGGATACCGTTTGTTGAAACTGTTAGGGCACACACTAGGGGAGAAAATAATTGAGATATGAACGTAATGAGAGTAGACATGCCAAGTGCTAAAGATTCCGCTTTTTTCATAGCAATTCTTTTAGGAACAAGTTCTCCAAAGACTAAAGTAAAATAAGACAGAACTAGTGTAATGAAAATTACGGCAATGGTGTCTAAAGTAGAGGCACTAATCGGTAAATTAAAGTTCAGCATCCAACTTACTAATCCATCTGAAAAACTATCGGCAGCAAACGCACTTCCAAAAAACCCAGATAGCGTAATAGCAACTTGAATGGTTGCTAAAAAACGAGCTGGCTGACTCGTTAAGCGTGCAAGCCGAATGGCACGTTTATCACCTTGTTGAACCATCTGGGCTAATTTATTGTCATTCATTGAAATAACAGCAATTTCTGCACAAGCAAAAATGGCATTACAAGTTATTAATACTATTTGTACAAATATTTGAATATATATGGGGTCTTCCAATATTGTTTCCTCCTGTAATATGTAAACAATTGATTTATTATGGTTATATAATTTTCAATGAAACATCCTTTCAAAATCTTTTTTTTACAATAACATATAAATTATATTCTGTCAATTTCGATTTCGTCAAAAATTTTTTGTAGTATCCACAGTTTTCCCCTATTCCAATAAGAAGATAGTTCATAAGATAGAAGGAATAAAGAATACTTTATTCAGATAAAGGAGGAATTATCTTATGAGTATGCCAGTTATAAAACCTGGAAGTATTACAAGAGGAGAGTCAGTAGGCAATATTTTAGAATCTATAGCTATGGAAGAGTCAGGGATTTCTCATATTTTAAATGCTGAAGGAGAGAAGTTAAATGCCATTATTAACATGCCAAATGTGAGTGCTGCAGATTTAATTGCTGCAAATAAATCCGTAAAAGCAACAGTTGACAATGTGATTGGATTAGAAATGAATTTAAAGAATAAATTGAATATGTTTGAAAAAACAATTTGTCAAACAAACTAAAGGAGGAATGAAATATGTCATTTGTTTATGCAAATCCTGGATCAGGACCTAGTGCTGGTGGTATTGGATGGTTTGATTTTGGTTCACTAACTTTACAACCAGGACAAGTGGTTACAGGTTTAAGTGGAACATTAAGTGATGGTTCTGTGGTGAGTTTTGACGCAACTAGTTTACCTTCCTCCATTGTTCCATTAATTGCTACACCAACGCCGTTGTTATATTCTTATTTTGGTTCTGCAGGATATACAGGAATTGTTGGTAATGTTGCAATGTTTACACCATTATTACCATCTTATTCAGGACCCACAACACTAGAAATTAGTAATATTGTTGTCAAGGATGTAAATGGTAATATTGTTACAAATTATACAGGAGTAGTGGCAGATGCTGAAAGTACTAATAAGTTTCCACAGTATACAGAGTACTTGAAGTTGACAACTACTGGAACGCCTTGGAATCTGTTAACAACACTAGGCCCTAATCCACCAACGCTTGCAGGAGTTGGAAGCAATATTGTTACAATTACGGGTACTAACCAATCAAGTCAAGCAGCCTATGTTTTAACATCTGCTTCTCCTACAAAATTAACGTTTGAAATCTATGGACGTGAAGCAGTTGTTTTTGGTTTTTCTACAACACGTATTACGTTAAAGAAACGTATAGGTGCGCGAATCAACAGTAGTGATCAATTCATTATGGATATTGCGGGAACACCTAATCATCAAGTGACAACTACAGGAAGTGCCACTGGTGTACAAAGCCAAGTAGCTACTATTTATGCAATTCCTGGTAATACGTATACAATTAATGAAGCAATGGCAGGAGGTTCTAGTAGTCCTTTAAGTGCTTATAGTGTAGTACCTGCCGCTCTTAACTTAACACCATCTGGAACAACCCCTCCATTAGGGACTTTGCCAATTAATGTAACACCACAATTAGGAGATAACATTATATATACGATTAGTAATGCTGCACCTGAAAAGTTTACCAAAACAGTGGATAAAGAGTATGCCGATAAAGGAGATATTTTAACGTATACAGTAACCATTGATAATCCAAATGATGTTGCATTAAATAATGTGTTAATGAGCGACCCTACACCTGCAGGAACTACCTATATTGGTAACTTACTAGTAAGTGCACCTTATAGTGGTACAAGTCCTGCTACAGGGCTAACTATTACTACAATTAATCCCAATAGTTCTGTAACGATTTCTTGGCAAGTACAAGTTAACGCCCATATGCAAGTAGCACAAGTAAATAACTCTGCTTCTATTAGTATTCCTGGTGGAACTAGTGGAAACACGAACGTTGTATCTACAAAGATTAATAACGCTGATTTAACAACAAATGGAAACTTTATGAAATCAGTAACACCTACAAATGCGAAACCTGGTGATATCCTAACGTATACAATCACATTAAAGAATACAGGGAATGTACCTGCTAATAATGTGGTAGTGAAGGATGTAGTACCTTTAGGAACGAGCTTTGTTGCAGGTAGTATTACTTCAACGATTCCTTTTAGCGCGACGACTCCTGCAAGTATTACATTAACTGCACCTATACCACCAAACACAACTGCAACGCTTACGTTCCAAGTAAAAGTTGGTAGTAGTTTACCACCAATGAATCCAATTCCTAACAATGCATCTGTGGATTATGCATACACCGTAGATCCTGCACATCCTAATGGAACAAGTAATTCAGGAATCAGTAATACAGTTACTACTAACATTGTAAAAGCTAGTGCTTCCACTAGTAAACAAGCGGATAAAAAAATCTCTTATGTTGGAGATATCATCACGTATAATATCGTTGTTAAAAATGATGGAAATACGCCATTAAACAATGTATTGATAAGTGATGTATTACCAAATGGAACCTCATATATTCCTGGGTCATTAAATGTTAGTGCGCCTTATAGCGGAACACCTGCTACAGGTATTACGTTAACAAATGCTTTATTACCAGGAGCAAGTGTTACTATTAGCTTTAAAGTAACGATCGTAAGTATGCCTTCTCCTAATCCAATAGAGAACGTAGCTGAAGTAGCCTATACGTATACGCTTAGTTCAATCAATCCTAATGGAGAAAGTGGAACTTCAACAAGTAATACTACAAGTACACTTATCTTTAGAAACAATTATCAACAACAAATTAATGATTTAATCGCATCTGTTGCTTTAGAACAGGCAGCATTAGCTGCCATTGCTGACGCTGAAGGAGCCAAAGTTCAAAAAGCCTTAGCATTAGGCGATATCACACAACAAGAACTATTATGTATCAATAAGAGTGTACAAGAAATGATCGATTCTATTAGTAGTTTAGAGTCTATTCTTAAACAAAAATTAAACATCGTTGATTGTCAAATCAATGGTGATCTTATCTGTTAAATGAAAAAGTCCTCTTTCACGAGGACTTTTTACTTGGTGAATGATGAAAGAAGAGTTGCCAAAATACAATTCCAGCTAGCCCTAAAGCACACCCTAGTCCTGTATAGAATACTGCTACAAACTCAGGTGATACAAGACCACACGCACGTAAACTTATTCCTCCACTCATCATCGTAATCATGATGATATATGATTTAGTATCAAAGAAGTTCCAAATTGGACGTTGAATTTCTTCATATAACATAATTCGTTTTCCATGTTTTTGTGTCATTTTATAAAACATGGTACCAAACAAAACAAATATAATAAGTGAACATATGATATGGTAGAAGCTTATAGTTGGTAATTTTTTATAATCTAACAAACCTAAACGTCCAACATTTAAGCCGGCAATTAACCAAACACTTCCTGCTATTCCTAATAATACATGCTTATTTACCTGCCATAAAGAAGACTTAAGCATCTTGATCTTGTGCTAGCTTTTTTAAGGATAAGATGAACAATACAATAGCAATACCAACAAGAATATGGGCAATACCAGAAATACCTGAAATAGCTGCATTGGCTCCTGTTGTTAACTCAATCATAAGGACTTGACAAATCCCTCGCACAACTAACATAATACTCATTAATGGAACTCCAATATTGTATAAAACCATAAAGATACGGAACTTTTTTTCGTTTTCTAATGTAAAATGTGTCGCAAATAATGCAATGATCAAAAACATAACCATCCCTAATAAAAATAAATGGGTATGTACTTTACCTAAAGCACTCACGCCACTAAAGGCATTAAATTTTGTGAATTCACGATAGAAGACACCTCCTATCATAGCCGCGATTGCATAACCTAAAGCAATATTTAAATATTTTTTCATTTTATTTTTTTCCTTTCATGGCACTATAGCCAATATAAACACTCCATACATAAGCACAAGTTTTGGGTATCATAAGCGCACCTACCGCCGGTATTGTATCTGCATATAAAACTACAGGAATATAGAAAGCAAAGCTAAGGACAATTGTTAACCAAAGCCAACGAAATGCACTATCATGATTTTCTTTTGCACTTTTATAAAAGAGGATGATGATGAAGATGCCCAATAGAGCAAATGGAATATTACGATAAATACCCCAAGATAAAGGAGGCATACTACTCGTCCATGCATTTTGAGGGAACAGACATAAGGCGATGCGTATGAGTGCTAATACATAGATTATGAGGGTATATGCATTTTTTCCTTGTACTTTATAGCGTGCACGCCAAACATAATACAAGAGAACATAAAAGATGGTCATTGTGATAGACGTAATTAGTTTTCCAATACCTAAAGCAACGACATAACTATCTAATCCAGTGGTACAGAGTGCCAAAGCTCTTGGGACTAAGTGAAAGGCATCGCCACATCCTAGTACAACTGCCATAATACCAAATAAAACATATTGTTTTTGTTTACCATTTTTAATCATGATGATACCAAGGCTTATGACAGTTGTTAAATAGACAATATCAAAGAGTGTTTCCATAATTGCTTGCATAAATTTCTCCTAAATGAACGATGTTCATAACATGTTCTAATGAAACCCACAATAGTGGGCATCTTTATGATTCATAAATTGTACGTTTTATGATTTCTAATAATGTATGACAAGAGGAATGTTGTATCAATAGGGTTAATATAGAAGTAATGATAAATTCAACAAAGTCTTGTTTGGTAAAGGTATCCCCAAACGCATCTTTACGGATATTTTCATGTTCAAGAATACTTAATAAACCTTCTTTCATATGCTGAAAGTAACGATCCATCATTTGATGGGCTTGTTTTTTTTCACTGCTAGCAAAACTAATGGAATGTGCACTAAAGAAGTTAGGATAGGTTTGCATACCTTGTTGTACACTTTCAAATATTTGACTTACATAAGCGAGAAAGGAGGTATTTGCTTCACAAGTCATTTCCTTATGGAAGATATCTTGCCAAACACTTTCGATAGTAGCCATCGTTAAGTCGTTTTTAGATGGAAAGTAATTGTAGAGTGAGCCTAATGCAATATTGCATCGTTGTGCTACACTACGCATATGTAAGGCAGATAAACCATTTTCTGATACGATAGAACGCGCGGCACTAAGAATTGCATCCTTAGATGTAACAACTGTATTCATTGTATTTCATCTCCTAACTGAACACTGTTCATTATAAAGTATAAAGGAAAGCCTGTCAATTATAACGCTCTTCATTTAGGAACTATTCTAAATTATGCAGTGGATATAAAATGACAGTCTAATAAGCTATTTGTAAAAAAAACCATATGATATTTATTTAGCTTTTTGTCAGAAGTTTTTTATAGGTTTTATCAATAGCTATGGCACCTATTGGTGCACTAATTAGAATTGATAAAACAGCAATACTTAATACTTGTTGCCCACAAGGTAAGTTCATTGCTAAAGGGATTCCTCCAATGGCTGCTTGAACGGTTGCTTTAGGTGTATAAGCAAGCATTGTAAAGATGCGCTCTTTAGGTGTGAATTTTGTTTTAAATAAACAACAGGCAACGCCAACCATACGAAAAACGAGTGCACCAAGGATTAAGAATACAGCGAATATACCAATTGTAAATGCGTATTTTAAATCCACACCAGCACCAACTAATACGAACAATAAGATTTCAGAAGCAACCCAAAGTTTATTATATTTAAGAGATAAGCGTTGCGCGAGTGTTGGATATTTTTGATAAATGGTAATACCTATACTCATGATTGCTAAAAGACCAGAAAAAGGAAGAATGCTTTCTAATTGATTTTGTACTTCTATTAATAGAAAAGAAATACTGAGTATAATTAATATTTTTACGGAATCACGCATATGGAATTGTTTAAAGAAATAAATTAAAATAAGTGCACATAATATTCCAAAGACGACTCCTAGTACAATAGAAATTGGAATTTGTAAGAAACTCATAAAAGAAATATCTCCACCTTTTGCCAAAGAGGTAAAAGCTGTAAACAAAACAATTACAAATACATCATCAACTGATGATCCTGCCAAGATGAGTTGTGGAATGCTATGATTTACGCCATATTTTTGTTCTATTAAATGGATCATTTTAGGTACTACAACAGCAGGTGAAACAGCAGCAATGACACTTCCCATAATAGCCGCTTCTAAAACACTGACACCAAGTAAAGGTGGGGCAAGTAGTACAACACCTAAAATCTCAAAACAAGCAGGTAGAAAACACATTAAAATAGCAGGACGCCCAACTTGTTTTAAATCTGTGATATCTAAAGATAAACCAGCTCTTGTTAAAATGATAACTAAAGCTAGTTGTCTTAGATCAGGGGAAATATTTAATAAAGATGGACTTAATAAATCAAAAGCATAAGGACTTAATAGCATACCTGTAATAATCATCCCTAATAATGCAGGAAGTTTTAACTTTGTAAAAATAGAACTCATGAGTAATCCTAATAAGAAAATATAAGCTAGACTTGTTAACATAAGGCTCCTCCATTCAAAAAAAGCTGACAACATCTACGTTTAAAATAACGTAGAAGTCATCAGCATACTTGCGGTTTCGGTATATTACCGTGGGAGATTTCATTCCCAACGTTGATTATAATACCATAGTTTAGTTATTGTTGGCAAGACCTAATATTTAATCATTGCGTCGATTCATATTATATTGTGCAAGTAAAATCATTTTACTATCTTTTTCAATATAAGAGAAACGCAGCTCTTTTTTTATAGCAACCTTATTTTCATAAGCCATGAAAGTCACTTCATAAGTATCTTTGTTTTCTAATTCTTGATAGATTCTAGGAATTGTTATGTCTTTTAGTACACGACTTTTTTCTTCATCTGAAATACAGTTGTTTAAATACTTTTCAAAATATTCTTCATAGATTCCCTCATCAATACCACCATAAGTAGCACTTTTTTGTCGATTATATATTTTATACTTAGCGCGTGAGCCATCAATGAACATAATATAATCATAATAGAACTTCACAAAGTTACGTATAGCTGATTCCGTTATTTTACTTTCTGTTAAGTCATTGGTATAAATAAAAGCAATGACGTCAGATGTTTCGGGATGTTTTATCATATTAATGGTAACGTGTAAGTAGCGAATATAGCCTTCGCCTAAATTACGACGATATTCACATTCTAAGTGTGTATGTTGTTGATTAAATTGGTCTAGTAAATATTTCACATTGAGTATTTTAGCGTGTAAGCGATCTTCTTCACCAACTAAGGAGGCTTGTATACTTTCAAATAAGGTACTCGCTTGTGTATACTCGGCTAATTTAGAAAGCTTTTGATCATTGATTAAACAATCTTCAATATCGTTCTGACTTAGATTCAATTGGAAGGTAACGACAGTTGTTGATGATAATAACTTTCTGTTTTCTAGTTCTTCGTTATAGTGCTTAATTGCAATCTTTTCATTGGTAATATCACTGGTAGTTCCCATTGCTAATATAGGGTTGTGTGCATTATCATAAATAATTGTATGAGATAATTTTGCCCACCAGTCATTATTCCTACCAAAACCAAGCCAATGTATTTCTACACTATGTTCTGCATTTCCTTGTTCTAATTGACGATAAATATCACGATAATCTTCAATGCTCTCTGGACTTACATATCCTTTTTCAATGAGTGATTCTGGTACATCATAAATAACTTCACCAAAAGGATAAATCAACATTGAATTTTTTGTTTGTATGGCTTTCTTTTCTTTAATATTATATTCCCAAACACAAATATCGGTGTTTTCTAAGGCAATATCAAATTTATCTTTTTGAAGTTTTGCTTCTAATTCATTATCCTTTAAGACTGTAACATTCGAGAATGAACAGTATAACGTTGTTTTGCTACCAACAGATTTCGCAATATTTGCTTGCATATTTAACCAAACACATGCTTGATTTTTGGGTCTAATTCTAAATGTATAATTCATAGTTGTGTTCTCATTAACGGCGCGATATAGCTCTTTATAGAAGCCTTTTAAATCATCAATATGGATAATATTGTAATTGAAATCACCTAAATATTGATTTTTTTCGGTTACTTCACAATGAATAAGAGCAAAAAATCCTTCGTTTAAATAAGGTACTTGGATATTGTCACCATCTACTTCAAAGATACCAATACCTCCAGGAATGGAGTCCATTAAGTTTTGTAAATGAGCAGCTGTATCTTTTAATTTTTGATGAATGAGAGCACGTTGTGTATTGTCAATAACAAATTCAACATGAGCTTTAATTCCATTCCAATTAAATATTTTACCTTTTAAGATAGCGTTCATATTATTTTTTTCAATGACGACTTCACGCTCATACAACTCTCCAAATTTCATTTGATTCATTTTACAAAAATCACAAGGTTTATCATTTCCTAATAATACTTTATAACATTTTTTACCAAGGTATTCATCACCTTTAACATTACATAAATCTCGAGTTTTTTGATTTAAATATAATAAATCATAGGTATTACAATCACTGATATAAATCCCATTTGATGTTTCGTCTAGTAACCATTCCATATTAGTTAAAAGGGACGGATAAGGATGTTCTAAGCCTTCTACGTAATAATGGTATTGATTCTTTCCGTTGTTCTTTGCAAATAATAAGGCGTTATCCGCATTGGCATATAACTCATGGAAGGTATTTCCATGTTTTGGCGCAAGAGCTATTCCAAAGGAACACGTAGTTTGGATTGTATGAATGCTTTTGTTTTGATTGTTACGAATAGTAGTAAAAAAAGCATCAATTTTTTTATTTAATTCACTTATTGATTCAATGTTTTTTACAAATACAGCAAATTCATCACCACCCATACGTGCGACATAACCATCCTTATCAAATACTTGAAATAATATTTGAGCAATGTTACATAAGGTAGTATCACCTACAGTATGTCCGAATGAATCATTTATTTTTTTAAAATTATCTATATCAATCATCATAAATGCCGAAGTGCTTTCATTGTTTTCTAAATCAATCGTGATTCTATTCTCAAAACTTATACGATTAAAGAGTCCTGTTAAACTATCTTTATCTGCTCGCTCACTTAATAGTTGTTGTATTTTTCGCTCATCACTTATATCCATAAAAACGGCATAAATGAGTAAGCCTAATTCTTTATCTTCTTTATATTGACCGCATAAATGTATCCATACAGGAGTGTTGTTTTTATGCAAAATACGATAAGAAATACGGATTTTACGTTTTTCGTTCAATGCTCTAGATAATTCGTTTCCTAGCATTTGTTGATCTTCATAGTAGATGATATCCATCGCATCTTTAGCGATGACACGAGCATACTCTTCACGCGTATGTCCAGATAATAAGCAAACTCCATCATTATAGTATAAAGTTTCAAATGTTTTACCAACGCGATAAATAGCTAATCCACCGGGGACATTTTCCAATATCTCATTGGTTATATACGTTTCATCAAGTAAAAAATCTTGCATAAAAAATATCCTCCTTTTTTTATGCGATTAAAAGATGTACTATTATTACATCTTTTAATCGGTATAAAAATTACTTATTAAACTGCTATGTATTGCTTAAGTAGTGTTTTATATGTTCATTATACACAAAGTTATGATGTTATGCAATTTTTAGAGATTTTCTTAACTTTTTCATGTGATGAAAATATGATGAAAACTTATAATTGACTTATATGATAACCATAGAAAAAAGGTAAGTGTATATTTATACTATACACTTACCCATCATGATACTAGTGTGTTTTAATCTTCAACATTATTTAACTCTTTTTGTTGGTCTGCAGCTTCTTCTGCTTTCTCTTTTTGTTCTTCAATTAATTCTTGTTGTCTCTCTTTTTCTTCAATTTGCTTTTCTTTTTCTTTTTTTGCTTGTTCATTCGCTTTTTCTTTTGCTTCTTTTTCTTTATCTAATTGCTTTTCTTTTTGTTCCTCAATCTTTTCTTGTTGTTTTTCTATTTCTTCAATTTTCTTTTCCTTTTCCTTTTTTGCTTGATCACTCGCTTTTTCTTTTGCTTCTTTTTCCTTATTTAATTGATCTTCTTTTTGTTCTTCAATCTTTTCTTGTGCTTCTTCTTGTGCATCTTTTAAATCATCTGCTTTATCATTGGCATCATCAATGTCTTTTTCATCAATATCTTCAAGATCCAAATCATTATCATCCATATATTTGACAAGCTCTTTGATGCTCATGTTAGCTAAGGTATCTTTACTCAAACTAGTTGATGTTGCCATAATCTTTTCAAGTAAAGCAGCTTTACTTTCAGAGATATTATATTTTTTAGCAGTTTCTTCATTTGCTTTATTCATGATATCTTTTTGAGCAATAATCTTACCATAAGAGTGTTCTTCTTTTAATATATCTTTTAATAACTTCATATATTTACTTTCTAAATCAGCTGTTTTTGATTTGTCTCGATTATTCACACTTAATAATATGTCGTTGTTTTTACTATCTTTATTAAAATATCCATTTTTATATAAAGAACCTACAATGGCATTTAATGCTACATCTGAATCTACTCCTTTTAAATCCATTCCTTTAATTATTTTTTCAGCATCTTTATTTTTCGCAATACAGGAGATTACTTTTTCTTGTTTGGTGAGGGAAAGCTCAATGCTAGGGTTAATATCCAAGGTAAGTAGAATAGCTTCTTTATTTTGTAAAGTGGTAAAGGCGAAAAAGCAAAGGCAACAAGCGAGAACAACAGAGGTAGCACATACGAATATGCTTTTCTTATGATCTTTTTTTTCATTTTTTGTATTCATGTTGAATACCTCCTTTTTAACTATTGGAACCTGGGTAATGGAGTCTAATAGAGAAGGGACTTCTTGATCAAGGGATTGTTTTAGATGTTTTTTTATTTGTTTTACTTTCATTCTATTATCTCCTTTAAATTACTTTTAAGTTTACGAATTCCACGATGATAACTAGCCAATACACTACCTAAAGGGAGTTCTAAGTAACAAGCTATTTCTCTAAACTTATAACCATTGATGACATTTAATATAATAACAGTGCGTTCTTTTTCATTGAGTTTTTGTAAGGCTGTTTGTAATACTACTTTATCTAATTCGTTTTCTTCAATTGAATAAGATTGTGCTTCATATAAACGTTCATCATGATATTCATTGTTTCCTTTTTGTTGTTGTGTGCGAAAGTAAGAATAGACGTGGTTTCTTGCTATTCGAAATATCCAAGCCATCGGTTTTTGATAGGGTTGATAAAGCGAAATACTCTGTCGAATAGAAAGGTAAGTGTCTTGCATAAAATCTTGAGCAAGATGGTGATCTTTCACAAGTGACAAAATATAGGAGTAGATTGCTTTGCTGGTATTGTTGTACAATGTTGTAAATGCTTCTTCATCTCCATTAGCTATTTGTTCCATTAAGCGCTCAGTAATTATGTATTGGCCTTCTTTGCGTTTCCCCTCGTTTATCATCTTCACTTTGTCCTTTCTACTAACTTAACGTAAAAGTTATCAGTTTTATTGCAATTATTTAAATTTATTTTACAAGAAAAAAGAATGGTAAGCGTTGATAGGCGTTGTTATCATCCTTTTTCTTGTTATAAACACGTGATATCTATGTCTTTAGTATAACAAGAAAGTGTAGACAAGACTAGTGAAGCCGGTCTACTTGTCACAAAATATTGGTAAAGGAATATATTTGTGATAAGAATGTTATTATGCAATTATTTCCAACAGGTTAATTTGACTTTAAAGCATACAAAACTTATAATTTAAGTATCTTTTATATGATTGAATTGGGAGTTCAAATCATATAAATATATCATAGACAACGAACATTTCTAAATTGATACAATTTTAAGAGAGAATACATATAGAAACAGAAATATAGTATACTGTTTGTAAGAAGATTTGCTTGCTCATGAAACAATTCTAAATATTAATATTTAGATTGTGGGAGGAATTGTTGTGAAGAAATATAATGGAAAAGAAAATGACAATATTATAAAACAAATATGTTTTTTGAATACTTATTTGTCTTTTGAGGTGAGCATATGATGGAACTTAAAACAATACTTATTGTTGATGATAATGCAATTAATAGAAAGATATTAGCAAATATCCTCGAGAAGGAATACACCGTTTTAGAAGCAGAAAATGGGCGTGTTACGCTCGACTTACTAAATGAACATGCCAATGAAATTGCTGCAGTAGTACTCGATCTTGTGATGCCGGTGATGGATGGATATGGCGTGCTGAAAGCTATGCAAAAACAAGAACAATATAAAAATTTACCAGTATTAGTAACCACTGGAAATAGTGGAATAGAAACTGAAATTAAGGCATTAAAGCTTGGCGCTTGGGATTTCATTTCAAAACCATATAATCCTGAAATTATTATGTTCCGATTAAAAAATGCAATTGATCGTAGTCAATTATCTTCTTATAAAGAATTAAAATACTTAGCAGAATATGATTCCTTAACAGGTATTTATAACAAAGCCAAATTTTTTGAAGTAACACGAACTATGATAGATACGAATCCTGATACTACATTTGCTTTTATGCGTTTTGATGTAGATCGTTTTCAACTGATTAATACATTCTTTGGTAATGCAGAGGGTGATAATTTATTGATATATATCACAAAAGAGATGGCAAGAGATGCTAAACTATGCGCTAAGGCTACTTATGGAAGAATTGAATCGGATATTGTTGGATTCTGTGTGCCTTACAATAAAGAAATTTTAGAGGAAATGGTAAGGCAATCAAAACAAACTTTAGCAAAGTTTAATCCTAATTATGATGTGGTTCCTTCTGTTGGAATAGTGGTAGTAGATGATCCCACAATATCAGTAGAGGAAATGTACAATCGAGCAACGCTAGCAGCAAAAACTTGTAAAGGAAACTATATTAAGTTTTTTGCGTACTATGACGAAAGTATGAGCGCCAAAATAGCACTCGAACAAGAAATTACCAACGAGATGAACTTTGCATTAGAAAATGGACAATTTGAAATCTATTTACAACCACAATATAATATTCATACCAATTTACCAAATGGTGCAGAAGCATTAGTTCGTTGGTTTCATCCTAAAAAAGGGATGCTATCTCCTGATTCGTTTATTCCAGTATTTGAACGTAATGGATTTATTACAAAGCTAGATTATTATGTATGGGAGCGTGCTTGTATTTGTTTACATAAATGGATAAGAGAAGGAATTAAACCTTATCCAATATCTGTTAATGTGTCACGTGTTGATTTATATAATCCTAAATTAGTAGAAACATTGATTGAGCTAATAGAACGTTATGAGATAGAACCAAAATATTTGAAATTAGAATTAACGGAAAGTGCATATACGGATAATCCGATTGCTATGAAAAAAATGATGAGCGAGTTACAAAGCAAAGGATTTGTTATTTTAATGGATGATTTCGGAAGTGGCTATTCTTCTTTGAGCTTATTGAAAGATATTGCCATTGATGTACTAAAGATTGATATGCGTTTTCTATCTGGAAATAGGGGGTCAGGACGTGGAGAAAATATTATTGCCTCTATTATTAGAATGGCAAAATGGTTAAATATTCCAGTGATTGCTGAAGGTGCGGAAAATAGTGAACAAGTGGAACTTTTACGTAGTGTTGGTTGTGACTATGTGCAAGGATTTTACTTTGCTAAACCAATGAGTGTAAGCAAATATGAAAAAACCATATTAAATCCAATGTTACAAGGACACTTAGTAAGTGCTAAGAAAGATGAAACCTATCATTTTGATGATTTATTTTCATTTAGTGAGGAAGCAAAAATAATGTTTGATAATTCTTTACAAGCAAATGCTATTTATGAATTCGTTGATAATAAAATTGAAGTTATACGTGTAAACGAAGCATATTATGCACTTTTAGGGCATGATGATATTTTGTCTAAAAATATGGATTTAATAGATCTAGTAGATGCTGATTATCGTAGCGTTTTATTAGATGCATTTTACAGTTGTACAAAAACAAAAGAAGATGTTGAATGCGACTATTTACGAAAACGTTCAATGGGTGAACCATTATGGATTCATACGAAATTGCATTATATTTCTAATGTTGGAAACAAGCATATCATAACTGCACAATTAAGTGATATTACGATGCGTAAAGAATTAAATAACGAATTTCAAAAATATCGTGAATCAATTTTAGCAAATACGAGTGGCACACATAGTGTATTAATTGTAGATGATGCCATTATTAATCGTGAGATTCTAAAAAAGATATTACATGACAAATTTAATTTTTATGATGCTGAAAACGGAGAAGAAGCAATCCAGGTGCTTCATGAACATCAAAATGAAATAGATTTAATTTTATTGGATATTAGTATGCCTATTATGGATGGAAAAGCATTTTTACAATACAAAAAGAACAGACCAGAATTGGATGGAATACCAGTTATTATGATTACGGCTGATGATAGCCGTGAGCAACAAGTAGCAACTTTTGCACTAGGAGCGAATGACTATATTGTAAAACCTTTTATACCGGAAGTTGTCAATCGTAGAGTGAAAAATGTAATAGAATCAAATTATCGTTTTAAGGAAATGGTAAAAGAATATAATAGTATGTCAGAACAAGTGAAAACAGATTTAATGACAGGACTTATTAATCGAATCAGTATGGAGAATATGGTTAGACAACGTTTGTTAGAAGCCACTACAAACTCTGTCATGGTTATGCTTGATATTGATAATTTTAAAAAGATCAATGATCATAATGGACATGATTTTGGAGACAAGGTCATATGTGAAGTAGCGAACAAATTACGACTGATATTTCGCCAAGAAGATTTAATTGCACGTATGGGTGGAGATGAGTTTGCCATATTTGTTGAAAATATAACAGATGCTAAGAGTATTGAAAAAAAAGTGCGTAAACTTTGTGAGAGTATGTTAACTATCAAAGTTAAGAATAACGAAACACAAATTACTTGTTCAGCAGGTATTGCAAGTACTTCAGAATTTGTGCATTCTTTTGATGTGCTTTATCAACATGCTGATAAAGCATTATATATTGCAAAATGCAAAGGAAGAAATACAACTTCTATTTATGGTGAGGAAATTGAAGAAGTACTAATTTCACAAGACTTTAATGAAATTGAATGTATTTTAAATGCCATTGATGATTATATTTATGCCTGTAAACAAGGAACGTATGAATTGCTATATGCTAATGAAAATATTTGTAAACTAGCAGGAATGACACTGTATAACTATAAAGGCAAAAAATGTTATGAAATGATTATGCATCGAAAGACGCCTTGTGAATTTTGTACCCTTAGCAAAGCTAAATCAGAAAAGAACGAAGCACAAGTTATCCATTTACCAAATGTGTCTAATGTGTTCTTGTTACGTGGGAAAGATAGTTTGCGTAATAATATAGCATTACATATAGGAACAATGATGGATATTAGTGAGGTAAATGAAGTAGCTATAACTAAGGAGGTAAAGAAACATGACAAAGCGCGATGAAACAATAAAGCAATTACAAGAAACGTATGCACAAGCTGCAAAACAATGTGGAGTTACCCTTTGGACCCTAGATATTGAAAAGAAAACCATTTATAATTCTGAAAATACAACAAGTCGTAATGTATTTAATGAAACACGTATCATTCATAATGTGCCTGAGGTTTATTTAAGAGAAGATAGCTACCTTCATAAAGAGGATAGAGATAGCTTTGCTAACATGTTTAAAGAAATTTATGGAGGTGCTAAAAGCGCAGTTAGTAGGGGACGTTGGTGGAATAAGGAGCAAGAAATTTGGCAATGGTTTGAAAGTGCTTATTCAACTATTTTTGATGAACAGGGAAAAGCGATTAAAGCGATAGGAACTGCCATGGACATTAGTGAACAAATTCGTTTAGATGAGCGCTATGAAGAAGAAATTAAATGGCGAAAAATTCATAATAAAGATGTGATAGGTTCTTATAAAATGAATCTGAGTAAGAATATATGCGAAGATGGGCAAAGTGATCGTAAAACTATTTTAGGTTTCCAAGGAAATGGAACAGTAGATGATTTTTTTGAAAAAGAAAGTGCAACACATCTTGATAAAGATGAAGTCATTGAATATAGAAAAGATTTTAATCGTGAACATTTATTAAGGTGTTTTCGTGAAGGAAAAACAAGTTTAGTACATGAAGCATATGTTGATTTTGCTAATCAGGATATTATTTGGATTCAAATTGAATTAGATATGTTCCAAAACCCTAAGACAAATGATGTGGAAGCGTATATCTATGCACTAGATATACATCAAAAAAAGACATCAAGAGCAATTGTTGATAGCGTAGTGGATATGGATTATGATTATTTAGCATTGATTGATGTGTCTATTGATGAATATATATTATTTTCAAAATCAAGTGCTAAGACGCCATTACCACAACTAGTAAAAGGAAGTTTTCAACATGAGGTAGCAAGCTTTGCACATCAATATATTGTAGAAGAAGAGATTGAACAAAATATATATGAAATGTCTTATGAAAATGTATTTGAACAGTTGAAAAAGCATGATATATATCGATGCTATTGTCGTGTAAATGAGGCAGATGGTCATATTTCAAGAAAGAAACTACAGTTTTCTTACCTTGATAAAGGAAAAAGTAAAATTATACTGAGTAGAAGTGATGTAACTGCTATTTACGAGATGGAACAACAAAAAAATGAGGCACTAAAAGATGCATTACTTGCAGCACAAGAAGCCAACATCGCCAAATCAGAATTTCTTTCTCGTATGAGTCATGAAATTCGAACACCTATGAATGCCATTATTGGAATGTCAGCACTTGCTGCAAGTTGTGTAAATGACCCTGAACAAGTAAGCGAATACCTTTCTAAAGTAGGGATATCAGCACGTTTTTTACTATCCTTAATTAATGATATCTTAGATATGTCGAGAATTGAAAGTGGAAAAATATTAATTCGTAAAGATAAGATTCCATTTGAAGAATTTATTCATGGTATCAATAGTATTTGTTATACACAAGCCGAAGAAAAAGGCGTCGATTATGATGCTATTATAACTAGTTTTAATGAAGATGAATATATTGGTGATGCTATGAAGTTACAACAGGTTTTAATTAATATCATTAGCAATGCGATTAAGTTTACTCCGCGAGGAGGGAAGGTTCAATTTATTATTCATCAAGAAAAGATTGAACAAGATTATGCACTGATGCGCTTTACTATAAATGATACAGGTATTGGAATTGCTGAAGAATTTCTTCCGCATTTGTTTGAACCATTTGCACAAGCAATCACCGGGTCTACATCGCCTTATGGAGGGACAGGATTAGGACTCGCTATTTGTAAAAACTTAATTGATTTAATGGATGGGAAAATTAGAGTGAATAGTATTAAGGGGATTGGAAGCGAGTTTGTTGTTGAAGTACGCTTAGAAATATCAGAACGTAGTAAAAAGAAAGAGAAACTTAAATCAGATGTTCATCTAGAAAATTTAAAAGCCCTTATTGTGGATGATGATATTGTGATTTGTCAACATACCAAACAAGTTCTTTTGGATATGAAAATGAATGCAGAATATGTTGTTAGTGGATCTAAAGCAATTGATGCAGTACGTAACAAGTGGGATAAAAAAGAGAAGTATGATATCATTCTTATTGACTGGGTAATGCCAAATATGAATGGAATTGAAACAACAAGAGAAATTAGAAAAATAGTAGGAAGTGAAGTAACCATTATCATTATGACAGCCTATGATTGGGCTGCTATTGAGAGTGAAGCTAAAGAAGCAGGCGTTAACATGCTGATTTCTAAACCATTATTTAAGACGTCACTCTATCATACACTTGAACAAATTTATAGTGAAAAGAAAGATGAAAGTGTTATTCAAACAAATAAAGAGTTTGATTTTAGTGGAAAACGAGTATTGTTAGTAGAAGATCATTTGTTAAATATTGAAGTAGCTAAAAAATTATTAAACAAGAAAAATTTAATGGTCGATGTTGCAGAAAATGGACTACAAGCAATTGAGAACTTTGCTCAACAAAAAGAAGGGTATTATGATGCCATTCTAATGGATATTAGAATGCCTGTCATGGATGGCATTAGCGCAACGAAATCAATACGTCAAATGCGTAAAGCAGATGCTAAAACAATACCAATTATAGCAATGACTGCCAATGCCTTTGAAGAAGATGTTGAAAAAACAAAAAGTGCTGGAATGAATGCCCATTTAGCAAAACCGATTGAACCTGAAGTGCTGTATCAAACATTACAACATTTTTTAATGAAGGAAGATGATTAATATGAAAAATATACATGAAGTTCAAAATGATTTGAAGGAACTTTCTCTTCCTATTGGAGTTCTTATTGTGTCTGCAAATCAAGAATTAAGCATTGTATTTGCAAATGAGATATTTACCAATATATTAGGATTTGATAATACCGAAGAATTATATCAAACCTATCAATTTTCAGCTTGGAATTTTGTTTATCCACCAGACAAAGGAAAGTTAGCGAAAGAGGCAAACTATCGTAAAGGGAAGTTTGATCCTTATGAGATAGCGTATCGTGCTATAAAAAAAGATGGTTCTTTAGTTTGGGTTAATCAAAACTCGCGACATATGTATGATGATGAAGGAAATGAAATTATATTTGCTTATTATACAGATATTACCAAGCAAAAAGCAATGGAAATGGATATATTAGCAAGTGCTAATAAATATGAAACCTTAATAAATTCAATACCAGGTGGTGTTGGTATGTATGAGATAGATGGTAAATTTACACCGATATATTTAAGTGATGGAGTTTTTAAATTATGTGGGATGAGCAAACAAGAATATTATGAAATTATTAAAGATTCATCTTTGAATATCGTGCACCACGATGATCGCGATGGTTTATTAAAAACTATTCATCAAGCTAAGAACAATAAATATAAATTTGATTATACACAACGTATGTTACAACACGATGGAAGCTATCGTTACTTGCGTGTAAGTGGTGAATCCACAACCATGCAAGGTAATAAAACAGTTCTCTACGTCGTGTTTAGCGATGTTCATGATCAAATTAAAACTGAACGAGCATTACGTGAAAGTGAATTTCGTTATGCAATGGCAATTAAAGCTTCTAATATTAATATATGGGAATATAGTTATGAAGAAGATTGTATGACGATGTTTTCTACATCGCCACGTATTATTGAAAAGAAAATTAAGATTCCTAATTATTTAGCTTCCGTAATTAAAGAAAGTCATATTCGTGAGGATAGCGCACCTATATTATTTTCAATGATTGAAAAATTAAAAAAAGGAAGTAAGGAAGAAACAGCCGATATTTGGATTCGTAATCAAATGAATGAAGAGTTCTGGTGTGAAAGGGTTAGTTATACTAATATTTTTGATGAAAATAACAAACCATATAAAGCATTCTGTGTAGGACAAGATGTGACAAAAGAAAAAGAAGCAGAGAAACGTTACCTTGAAGAAGTGTCTTATCGACAAGTTATGCAAAAAGCAACGTTTGCATCTATTAATGTTAATTTAACAAAGAACACGATTATTGATTATAAAAGTAGTATTCATGAAGTAAATGATTATATGCAAGTAGCAAGAAGTGCAAAGGATTACTTTAATTGGGTAGAAACAGCCTTAACAACTTCAGATATGCAAGAACAATTCAGAAAACTGATTAATTGTGAAACATTGTGTAATTGTTTTTTGAATGGAAAAACATCCGTATCATTAGAACTTACTAGAAAAATTGGTGGACGTCGATATTGGACTATTTTAAATGCCCATATGATGAAGAAAGCAGAGAACAATGATATTATTGCATTCTTATATTCCACGGATGTTACCAATGAGCGTACAATGAAAAATGTTATGAATACCATTGTGAAAACAGACTATGATTTCTTAGTAGTTATTGATGCGCCTAGAAATGCAGCAACGCGTTATAGTGAAAAAGAATTAAGGAATAACTATGAAAACGAAAGTGCAAATTTTGAACAAGAAACTCAAGATTATATTCGTAATTATGTTTGTCAAAAAGATGTAGCAAGAGTTATTCAAGAACTTACTTTAAAAAACATTTTACACGAATTAAAAGATAAAGAAACTTTTAGTATTTTTTATTCTGTGCCAAGTCATGATGATACAACATTAAAAAAAGAATTGCGTTTTACAATGATAAACAAAGAATTACAAAGTATTTTAATGACAAGAATAGATATTAGTAAAGCAGTAGAGGAACAAGAAAAAAGAAATGCAGAATTAGTAGATGCTGTACAGATGGCACAACAAGCCAATGCAGCTAAATCAGAATTTTTATCACGTATAAGCCATGAAATAAGAACACCAATGAATGCAATTATTGGTATGTCACAAATTGCCTATCAAAGCATTGATGATAAGGAAACAGCGAAAGATAGCATAGAAAAATCATTATATGCATCACAATACTTATTGTTATTACTAAATGATATTTTAGATATGTCACGCATCGAAAGTGGTAAAATAGTTCTGAAGAAAGAACCCATTGTTTGTAGACGATTCTTAGATTCAATAGCAACTATTATTGAAGCACAAGCAATCGCTAAAGGTGTTCATTATCATGTGAGTGAGTTTGAGGCCTGTAAGACAAGCTATATAGGAGATAGTGTTCGTTTACAGCAAATTATTATTAATATCCTATCAAACGCAGTGAAGTTCACACCAAGGGGTGGAAGTGTAGAACTAGCTATTTTACCAATTGACATAAAAGATAATATTGCACATGTTTGTTTTGAAATAAGTGATACTGGAATTGGAATTGGTAAAGATTTTTTAACAAAGATATTTGATGCATTTGCTCAAGAACATGGAGAAGCGAATTCAGAATATTCCGGTAGTGGATTAGGGTTGGCTATTTCTAAAAACTTAACAGAATTAATGGGAGGTTGTATTAGTGTTGAAAGTGAACTAGGGAAAGGTACAACTTTTAGAGTTTGTATTCCCTTAGAAATACCTTCCTGCCATAACCTAAATGAAACATTAAACGAAGGTACAAAAGATGATATAAGCCTAGATTTGACTGGTAAAAACATTTTGTTAATTGAAGACCATAAATTAAATGTAATGGTTGCGAAAAAATTATTAGAATATAAAAATGCAAATGTAGTAGTAGCTGAAAATGGCAAGCAAGGTTTTGAAGCATTTGCAAAAAATCCTAATGCATTTGATGCTATTTTAATGGATATTAGAATGCCTGTTATGGATGGAATTACGGCTACCTATGAAATACGAAAAATAAAGCATCCATGGGCATCAAAAGTACCTATTATAGCAATGTCAGCCAATGCCTTTGATGAAGATATAAGAAAATCAAAAAATGCTGGTATGGATGCTCATTTAGCAAAACCAATTGATCCACTCTTGTTGTATCAAACTTTAATAGAGCAAATGAGGCAGAAGGGAAAGAAAGAGATATGAAAGAACTATTGTTAAAATTAAAAGCATATGGAGCAGATGTAGATGGTGCTATGGAACGTTTCTTAGAAGATATTGAACTATATCAGAGCTGCTTTAACACATACCTAGAAGACGAGGCATTTGTCAAATTAGGAGAAGCTTTAAATAAACAAGAATATGATAGAGCTTTTGAATATGCACATACCTTAAAAGGTATCACAGGTAATATGGGATTAACACCACTTTATCAAGTTATTTGTTCCATGGTAGAAGATTTAAGAATACATAAAAATGATCAATTAGTACTCTATTATACAGAGATTATGAAACAGTTAGAACTTCTTAAAGCAATAAGCAACGCTTAATTATAAGCGTCGCTTATTGCTTTCTAGTAAAAATTTTAAAAAATCAATAAAAACTAATTGCAACTTAGAAAAAATATGCTAT
>JAVWIF010000010.1:0-43480 GCA_036639635.1 Longicatena sp. | reverse complement strand
TAGTAAAGCGATTATGCAGGTACTTGAAACGATAAAAGAGTGATAATATAGATTTTTTTGTTGAATTAAGAAGATGATAGGAGTAAAATAGACACAATATATAAATGGAGGAATTGAATATGAAGATTGAAACGAAGTGTTTACACGCAGGATATACTCCGAAAAATGGAGAACCAAGAGTACTTCCTATTTACCAAAGTACAACTTATAAATATGATTCTACAGATTTTGTGGGGCAATTGTTTGATTTGAGTGCAGAAGGACATATGTATTCACGTATTTCAAATCCAACAGTAGATGCTGTTGAAAAGAAGATTGCAGCCTTAGAAGGCGGTGTTGGTGCCTTATGTACGACATCTGGACAATCAGCAACTTTTATATCTTTAATGAATGTATTAGAAAGTGGAGATCATATGATTTCTTCTTCTGCGATTTATGGAGGAACCGTTAATTTATTATCTATTACCTTTAAAAAATTTGGCATTGACGTATCTTATGTAGGACCTGACGCTAGTGTAGAAGAAATAGAAGCTGTTATTCGGCCTAATACACGTGTTATCTTTGGGGAAATGATAGCAAACCCTGCCATGAGTGTTTTAGATGTAGAAAAGTTTGCAAGTGTTGCGCATGCGCATAACATCCCTTTATTTGTTGACAATACGTTTGCGACACCTATTTTATGCCGTCCCTTTGAGTTTGGCGCAGATGTTGTCATCCATAGTACAACAAAATATATGGATGGACATGCCTTACAAGTAGGTGGTGTGATTGTTGATGGTGGTACGTTTAATTGGGCAAATGGAAACTTCCCTGGATTAAGTACACCAGATGAATCTTATCATGGTATTGTATATACTGATACATTTAAAGAAAGTGCTTTTATTACGAAGGCTAGAGTACAATTAATGCGTGATTTAGGATGCTATCCTGCAGCGCATGCAGCCTTCCTACTAAATATCGGATTAGAAACATTAGCTTTAAGAATGGAACGCCATTGTCAAAATGCTATGCAAGTTGCGACCTTCTTACAAGCGCAAAGTGAAGTTGAATTTGTAAATTACCCACAACTAAAAGGGGATACATATCACGAACTTGCACAAAAATATTTACCAAAAGGATGTTGTGGAGTGATTTCTTTCTCCATTAAAGGCGGAAGAGAAAGAGCAGCTTCTTTTATTGATCATTTAAAACTAGCTTCTTTAGAAGTACATGTTGCAGATATACGTACTTGTGTATTGCATCCAGCTAGTGCAACACATCGTCAATTAAGTGATGAACAGTTGATAAACTGTGGTATCACTCCAGGTTTAATTCGTTTATCTTGTGGAATTGAAAATATCGAAGATATTTTAGATGATCTAAAACAAGCATTCGCTCAATTATAAAAAAGAGGTGGTAGTACATGCCAATTAATATACCCAATGGACTTCCTGCAAAAGAAATATTAGAAAGCGAGAAAATCTTTGCGTTAGAAGAAGATATTGCGAAACGTCAAGATATACGGCCATTAAAGATTGTGATTTTAAATTTAATGCCTAAAAAAATAGAAACAGAAACACAAATTTTACGCTTAATAAGCAAATCTCCTTTACAAGTAGATATTGATTTTATGAAAGTTAGTGGGCATGTTTCTAAAAATACGAGTGCGGATCATTTGTTTAAATTCTATGATGATTTTAGTGTTTTAAAAAACAATAGATATGATGGTCTTATTATTACAGGAGCACCTGTAGAACATCTTGCTTATGAAGATGTCGATTATTGGGAAGAGCTTTGTGAGATTATGGAATGGAGCAAAACAAATGTATTCTCAAGCGTTCATATTTGTTGGGGAGCACAAGCAGCACTATATTATCATTATGGAATTGCTAAACATATTCTAAAAGATAAAGTGTTTGGTATCTATCCGCAAAAACTTTGCGATGAATATAACTTTTTAACAAATGGCTTTGATGAAATTCATAATACGCCACATTCACGTCATACAGCAATTGATGAGGCAGACTTAGCATCTATTCCTTGCTTAGAAGTATTATCGAAATCAGAAATAACAGGAAGTAATATCGTCGCAACAAAAGATTTTCGTCAAATATTTATCTTAGGACATTTAGAATATGGAAAAGAAACATTAGCACAAGAGTATTTTAGAGATGTAAAACAAGGAAAAGACATCCAACTACCCTATCGTTATTTTCCTGATGATAATGTTGCACTTGAACCAGTTTTTTCTTGGCGTTCACATGCAAACTTACTTTATCGCAATTGGTTAAACTATGTGTACCAAAGAACAGTATATGATTTAGATGAATTAACACCATTACAGATATCAATTTAGGTATCTGTTTTTTTCTTGTATAAGAGTAATTAAAAAGGTATACTGATAATAACAACTAGGAGACGATCATAATGGAATATAGAAAAATGAATGATACGTACAATACTTCTTTATTGGGATTTGGGTGTATGCGTTTTCCAGTATTAGAAAATGGAGATATTGATGAGGTTGAAGCTGAAAAAATGTTAGATTTAGCAATTACTCATGGTGTAAACTATATTGATACAGCCTTTACCTATCATGATGGAGAGAGCGAAATATTTGTTGGAAAAGTATTGAAAAAATATCCTCGTAAAGATTTTTATGTAACTACAAAAATGCCGTTATGGGACATAGAAACAAGAGAAGCAGCTCTTGCTATGTTTGAAAATCAACTACATAAATTAGATGTGGATTATGTTGATTTCTATCTGTTACATGCACTCGATAAAGAAAAATGGGATAAAGTGAAACGTTTAGATATTCTTAATTTATGTTTTGATTTACAAAGACAAGGGAAAATACGCAATTTAGGCTTTTCTTTCCATGATGATTATGAAGTGTTTGAAGAAATTATAAACGATCATCATTGGGATTTTTGTCAAATCCAATATAATTATATTGATACAAATATTCAAGCAGGAGAAAAAGGATATGAGTTAGCACAACGTTTGAATATTCCGTTAGTTATTATGGAACCTATAAAAGGAGGTTCTTTGGCACAATTACCAGAAGATATAGCTAGTATTTTTAAAGCATATCATCCTAATGATAGTATTTCATCTTGGGCACTACGATATGTTGGAAGCAAACAAAACGTAAAAGTAATATTGAGTGGAATGTCGACACTTGAACAAGTCCAAGATAATCTTGAAACATTTAATGATTTTAAGCCTTTAGAAGTGGAAGAAGCGGAGATTGTTAATAAGGTCGCACAAATCATCCAATCAAGAACAAAGAATGGCTGTACAGGTTGTGGATATTGTATGCCTTGTCCTTTTGGTATTGATATTCCTAATAATTTTCGGATATGGAATGATGTTTCTAAATACGGAAACATTGAAAAAGCTAAAAACAAATATTTTAACTTAATGGATGTAAAACAAAGAGCAAGTGCTTGTCAAAAATGTGGAAAATGTGAAACGCTTTGCCCACAACAACTTCAAATTCGCCAAGATTTAGACAAGGCAAGTCACGATCTTGAAAAATTGTAATAGAACTAAAATCTTATTGGTAAACCAATAGGATTTTTTTTAGGCATACACACAAGCAGAAAGAGGAATAGACGGATATCTTAGGCATAGGAGGCTAAGGTGGATGAAGACATTATTTGAAATAGAAATGAATGAAACAGTCGAAATACTATATATTCAACATAATACTCCTATGAAACGCCGCTTATTGGATTTAGGATTTGTTAAAGGCTCTAAAGTGACACCAGTGCTAAATAGTCCTAGTAAAGGGATGCGTGCATATTTAATTAAAGGATGTAAAATTGCTTTACGAGAGAGTCAAAGTGCACAAATATATGTGGAAGAATTGGGAGGAGATGATATTGATTGAAAGATTAATAAAGATAAATAAAGCAATAAACGAACAATATCTAAAAGAAAAAAAAGGATATACGATAGCTTTAGTTGGAAACCCTAATGTCGGAAAAAGTACACTCTTTAATGGATTAACTGGAATGAAACAACATACTGGTAATTGGCCTGGTAAAACAGTAGAGTTGGCAAGAGGACATTTTCAATATAAAAACTATCGGCATGAAATGATTGATTTACCAGGTACTTACTCTTTATTGGCACATTCAAGTGAAGAAGAGGTTACGAGAAATTATATCTGTTTTGAACGTTGCGACATTTGTATGATAGTTTGTGATGCGACATGTTTAGAAAGAAATTTAAATTTGGTACTACAAACATTAGAGATAACAAATAAGGTAATTGTTGTATTAAATCTAATGGATGAAGCTAGCAAGAAACATATTCGAATTGATACTAAGAAATTAGCTTTGTTGTTGGGCGTGGAAGTAGTGCCAATGAGTGCGCGAAATCATGATGGTTTTGTAGCAGTGAAAGAAGCCATAGTTCGTGTAGGAAAGAGAAAAGAGCCACTTTCAAATATTATAAAGTATGACATAGATATTGAACAAGCTATTTTAAAGATAGAAAGCACAATTGAAAGTAATACGTTAAATAAACGGTTTCTTGCCTTAAAATTTTTAGATACAAGTATTGAGAATACAATGTTTTATGATGTAGTAAAGAATTCAGAACATATTGCGAAACAATGTGCAAGTGAAAGAAATATACTAAAAGAAAAACATAAACTTGGCTCTTATGAAGAAATGCTCGTCAATGCTTTAGATAAAAAAGCGAAAGAAATTAGCAATGATTGCGTTAGTTTTGAAAACTTAAAATATCAAAGTCGTGATATGAAGATTGACCAACATGTCACAAGCAAAGGATTTGGATTGTTATGGATGGTTGTACTTTTAGTCATTGTATTTTGGATTACAATATCAGGAGCTAACTTGCCTAGTGAAATGTTAAGCACAATGTTTGAACATATGGAAGAAAGTATGCATGCATTATTTATACAATTACAAGTAACACCAATACTTAGTGCCTTTATCATTGATGGTGTGTTTAAGACTTGTGGTTGGGTAGTGGCCGTTATGTTACCACCGATGGCTATTTTCTTTCCTTTGTTTACCTTATTAGAAGATTTTGGTTATTTACCTAGAATAGCATTTAATTTGGATGGATTTTTTCAAAAAGCAGGAGCATGTGGGAAACAAGCATTAACGATGTGTATGGGGTTTGGATGTAATGCAGTGGGTGTGAGTGGAACGCGTATTATAGATAGTCCAAGAGAGCGTTTACTTGCTATTATTACAAATGTTTTTGTTCCTTGTAATGGACGATTTCCTACTTTGATTAGTATTCTTACGATGTTTTTTGCGGGAATGTTTATAAAACCTTGGAATACTATTTTTTCAACATTTCTTTTAACAAGTATCGTGATGTTTGGCATATTTTTAACATTAATCGTATCTAAATTTTTATCAGCTACTTTATTAAAAGGACTTCCTTCTTCGTTTACTCTTGAACTGCCTCCGTTTCGCAAGCCACAAATAGGGAAGGTAATACTGCGTTCTATCATGGATCGAACTTTGTTTGTACTAGGAAGGGCAATAAGTGTGGCTATTCCTGCAGGAGCTATTATTTGGTTGTTAGCAAATATTCAATATATGGATGTTAGTTTACTAGCGATAATAGCAAATTACCTCGATCCTTTTGCTAGTATGATGGGATTGGACGGGGTTATATTATTGGCTTTTATTTTAGGCTTTCCAGCAAATGAGATAGTTGTGCCAATTATTATTATGGCATATTTGGCAAATGGTTCTATGAGTGACATGAACAATTTGGTTGTATTAAAGGAATTGTTTGTGAATAATGGATGGACATGGTTAACTGCTCTTTGTACGATGATATTTTCATTGGCACATTTTCCATGTGCGACAACATTATTAACAATTTATAAGGAAACAAAAAGTATGAAATGGACATGGATTTCATTTCTATTACCAACGATCATTGGCATCCTTCTTTGTATGTGTGTGAATGGAATTGGACAATTTTTTGTATAAAAAAAGAATGGAAATTTTTCCATTCTTTTAGGTTATAAATTAAGGACGTTTTACGATAACCGCTGTTCCTTGTCCTCCACCAATACAAAGGGAAGCAAGACCGATTTTAGTATCACGTTTGATCATTTCGTGAATTAAGGTAACAAAGATACGGTTACCAGAAGCACCAACTGGGTGACCTAAAGCAATTGCTCCACCGTTGACGTTTGTTTTTGCTAAGAATTCTTCGCGATCAATACCATGTTCTTCAACTAATTCATGAACAACACCTAATGATTGAGCAGCGAATGCTTCATTTAATTCTACTAATTGAACATCTTGTAGTTTTAAATCAGCGTTTACTAAAGCGTGGCGAATAGCAGGAGTAGGTCCTAATCCCATTGTTAATGGATCAACACCACCTTGACCAATACCGACAACTTCACAGATAGGAGTTAAATTATATTTTTTAACAGCATCTTCACTAGCCAATAATACGAAAGAAGCACCATCATTAATACCAGAAGCATTTCCAGCAGTAACTGTTCCATCTTTTACGAAAGCAGCACGAAGATTTGCTAATTTTTCTGGAGTAGATTTACGATTAGGGTGTTCATCAGTATCAAATGTAATTGTTTCTTTTCTTAATTTAACTTCAATTGGAACAATTTCATCTTTGAAACGTCCACTATCAACTGCAGCAATTGCTTTTTGTTGAGAAGCATAAGAGAAGTCATCTTGCATTTTACGTGTAATTCCATATTTAGTTGCGATATTTTCAGCAGTGACACCCATATGTACACCATGCATTGCATCTGTTAATGCATCATAGATCATGTGGTCAACACATTTGAAATCTCCCATTTTGTTTCCTGTACGTGAATTTGCAGGAATAAGGTAAGGCGCACCTGACATACTTTCAACACCACCAGCAACTACGATTTCATTGAAACCTGTTTGAATGGACATAACACCTTCCATAACTGTTCTTAAACCAGAACCACAAACCATGTTCAATGTATGTGCACATACAGATTCAGGAATACCAGCACCTAAAGATACTTGACGACCAATATTTTGTCCTAATCCAGCACCTAATACATTTCCACAAAGAACTTCATCAACATTTTCTGGAGCTACTTTTCCATCTGCTAATAAAGCTTTTACAACACTTGCACCTAAGTCAACTGCTTTAACAGTAGTTAAAGATCCTAAGAAACTTCCAATTGCACTACGTTTTGCACTAACTACATAAGTTTTTTTCATTTTTCTCTCTACCTGTCTTTCTTTGTACTTATGCTTCCACATAAGATTCTTTTTACATCCTTAATAGTATCGGAAATCCCACTATTTGTCAATGACTTGTGAAAAAATTCATAAGTATATATTTGGGTTTTATCCCAAGTCGCGAGGGAATTAAAAGTAGGTATGCAATAACTACATACCTACTAAATTAACTATGGACGTTTTACAATAAGTGCTGCACCTTGTCCCCCACCGATACAAAGTGTTGCAAGCCCGACTTTTACATCACGTTTTTGCATTTCATATAATAAGGTAACAAGTATTCTGTTTCCACTTGCGCCAACTGGGTGACCTAAAGCAATGGCTCCACCGTTGACATTTGTTTTTTCTAAGAATGCGTTACGGTCCATGTGTGTTGCTTCTTCTAACTCATGAATAACACCTAAGGATTGTGCACTAAATGCTTCATTTAATTCAACTAATTCCATATCATCTAATTTCATATCTGCATATTTTAAAGCATTTAAAATAGCCGGTGTAGGTCCTAATCCCATCACGCGAGGATCAACGCCACCTTGCCCCATTCCAATAATTTCCGCAAGTGGTGTTAAATTATACTTTTTAAGCGCATCTTCACTGACAACAATCGTGAAACTAGCCCCATCATTGATACCAGAAGCATTTCCAGCAGTGACACTTCCTTCTTTATTAAATGCAGGACGCAATTTTGCTAATTTTTCTAATGTAGAAGCTCTGTTTGGATGTTCATCCGTATCAAATGTTGTAACACTGCCTTTTCTTCCTGGTATTTCAATTGGTACGATTTCATCTTTGAAACGACCACTATCAATGGCTGCAATTGCTTTTTGTTGTGAAGCAAATGCAAAAGCATCTTGGTCTTCACGTGAAATATTGTATTTACTAGCAATATTATCGGCAGTAACACCCATATGGATACCATACATTCCATCTGTTAAACCATCATGTAACATAGAGTCAACAAGTTTCATATCACCCATTTTTACCCCATTTCTAATTTTACTTGGAATTAAGAAAGGAGCATTTGTCATAGATTCAACACCACCGGCAACAAAGATATCACCGAAGCCGGCTTGTATACGAATGGTTGCTTCCATTACAGCCTTTAATCCACTACCACATAACATATTAATAGATTGTGCACATACTTCAACAGGAATTCCTGCAGCAATACTTACCTGACGTCCGATGTTTTGTCCAAGACCTGCAGCAATTACATTTCCAACTAAGACCTCATCAATATGAGCAGGATCAATTTGTGCTTGTTGAATCGTTTCTTTTAAAACAGTTGCACCTAATTCAACAAGATTTGCATTCGTTAAACCACCCATGAAACTTCCAATGGCACTACGCTTTGCACCAACAATATAAGCTTTTTTCATAACTACCTCTTTCTTGCCTTAAAAAGGTAAGGCGACCTTTGTTTCTATAAATATAGTACGCCTATATTTATGGATTTGTCAAATACTTACGAAAAATTTCACAAGTGCAAAAAGTAAGATTTATCACAAAGTAAATGAAGGAAACGAATTATTAATAAAAACTTGTTAATATTTTAACAAATGGGTTGACGAAGAGTAAAAATGGGTCTAAAATTGAAAGTGGATTGCGTATTCATTAAGAAGAATACGAGAGCTTATCAATGATGATAAGCAACAATATCGATCCTATTAGTTCAATTAAATCAAGGAGAGGAGAACTTTTTATGGACTTCATGTTAACGCAACAACAAAAAATGATGAAAAAACTATTTTCCGAGTTCGCTGAAAAAGAAGTAAAACCGATCGCGGGAGAAATCGACGAAGAAGAACGTTTCCCAAGAGAAACTGTTGAGAAAATGGCTACTTGCAAAATGTTAGGGATTCCATTCTCAAGAGAATTTGGAGGAGCTGGCGCTGATTATCTATGCTATATTTTAGCAGTAGAGGAATTCAGTAAAGTTTGTGGTACAACAGGTGTTATTCTTTCTGCCCATACTTCTTTAGGAACTAGTCCTATTGCAATGTTTGGAACAGACGAACAAAAAGCAAAATATTTACCTGATATGTGTACTGGTAAAAAACTAGGAGCTTTTGGTTTAACAGAACCAAATGCAGGTACAGATGCTGCGGGTCAACAAACAACTGCAATTAAAGATGGAGAAGACTATATTATTAATGGTTCTAAAATCTTTATTACAAATGCTGGAGAAGCTGATGTATATGTTATCTTTGCAATGACTGATAAATCTCAAGGTACAAGAGGTATTTCAGCATTCATTCTAGAAAAAGGAACACCAGGATTTACAATTGGTAAACATGAGAAAAAATTGGGAATTCGCGCAAGTGCTACTTGTGAATTAATTTTCAATAATGTTCGTTTACCAAAAGAAAACTTATTAGGTGTTGAAGGTAAAGGATTTAAGATTGCTATGCAAACACTTGATGGTGGACGTATTGGTATTGCTGCACAAGCCTTAGGTCTTGCACAAGGTGCTATTGATGAAGCCGTTGCTTATGTTAAATCACGTAAACAATTTGGACGCCCAATTGCTAAATTCCAAAACACACAGTTCCAATTAGCTGACATGCAAGTGAAAACAGATGCTGCTCGTTTATTGGTATACCAAGCTGCTATGTTAAAACAAAATGGACAACCTTATACATATGCTGCTGCTGAAGCAAAATTATTTGCTGCTGAAGTTGCTATGGAAGTTACAACAAAAGCTATCCAATTATTAGGTGGTTATGGTTACACACGTGATTACCCAGTTGAAAGAATGTTTAGAGACGCTAAGATTACTGAAATCTACGAAGGTACTAGTGAAGTACAACGTATGGTTGTTAGTGGTCAAATGTTGAAATAATAAAATTTAATTGAAGGAAAGGAAACGTTAAATTATGAAAATTATCGTTCTTGTTAAACAAGTACCGGATTCAACTGAAATCCGTGTCGACAAAGTAACTGGTACTCTAATTCGTGCCGGAGTTCCAAGTATTATTAACCCAGATGACTTAGCTGGAGTTGAAGCTGCATTACAATTAAAAGAAAAAAATGGTGCAACAATTACTATCGTATCTATGGGACCTCCTATGGCTGCTGATATGTTAAAAGAATTATATGCTCGTGGAGTTGACGAATGTGTATTAATTACAGACCGTGCTTTTGCTGGTGCTGATACATGTGCTACATCATCAACACTTGCTGCTGCTTTAACAAAATTAGGCTTTGATTTAATTATTGCTGGACGTCAAGCAATTGATGGTGATACTGCTCAAGTAGGACCTCAAACTGCAGAACGTTTAAACATTCCTCAAGTTACTTATGTTGATGAAATCATTAGCTTAACTGATACAACAATTACTGTTAAAAAATCATTAGAAGACAGTGAAGAAATTTTAGAAGCTAAATTACCTTGTGTATTAACTACATTAAGTGGTATGAATGAACCTCGTTACATGAACTGTAATGATATTGTAGACTCTTTTGAAAAAGAAGTTAAAATTATGACATTTGCTGATTTAGATCTAGATGCTAGTTTAGTAGGTCTTGCAGGATCTCCTACAAAAGTTCACCACACATTTACAAAAGACGTATCTGCGGATACTGAAACTTATACATTATCTGCTGGTGAAACAGCACAATTAATTGCTAAGACTTTGAAAGAAAAGCAATTAATTACGAAATAGGAGGTAACTGAATATGGCAAAATTTGAAGGATATAAAGATATTTACGTTTTCGTTGAACAAAAAAACGGAGAAGTTGCAAATGTTGGATATGAATTAATTTCTGAAGCTAGAAAATTAGTTGCTTCTATTCCTCATATGAATTTCCAAGTTGTTGGTGTACTTTTAGGACACAACATTAAAGATAAAGCAAATGCTGTTATTCAACATGGTGCTGATAAAGTAATCGTTGTTGATGATGCATTATTAGAAGGATACTCTACACAATTCTATGCAGATGCTTTAACACAAGTTATTAATAAATTTAAACCAGATAGTTTCTTAACTGGTGCAACTGTTTTAGGTCGTGACTTAGCACCTAGAGTTGCTGCTCGTTTAAACGCTGGATTAACTGCAGATGCTACACAAATTGAAATGGATCCAGAAAAAACTGATGAAGCTTTATTGTTAGTTACTCGTCCTACATTTGGTGGAAACTTATTTGGAACAATTATTTGTCCAGATACACGTCCTCAAATGGCTACAATTCGTCCTAACGTATTCTCAATGGATGCAATTGATGCTTCTAGAACTGGTGAAATCATTGATTTCACACCTGTGTTTGCTGATACAGAAGCACAAGTAGTTGTAAAAGAAATCGTTGCAAAAATTGTAGAAGGTATCGATATTACAAAATGTGATATCTTAGTTGGAGCAGGTCGTGGTGCAGAAGATTGTTTAGACTTAGTTCAAGGCGTAGCTGATGAATTAGGTGGAGCGTTATGTGCAAGTCGTGCTGTTGTTGATGATGGATTTGCTGACAAAGCTATCCAAGTTGGACAAACTGGTAAGACAGTACGTCCTAACTTATACATCGCTTGTGGTATTTCAGGAGCATGTCAACATGTTGCAGGTATGGAAAAATCAGATATGATTATCGCAATTAACCGTGATCCTCAAGCTGAAATCTTTAATATCGCAAACATGGGATTTGTTGGAGATGTAAAAGAAGTTCTTCCTTTACTAAAAGCAGAAATTGCTGCTATTAAAAAGGCATAATTTTGGATTTGACAAGAGGATAGGAAACTATCCTTCTTGTAATATATGTAAACTATTATAAAAGGAGAGTATTTGAATATGAAAAAAGTTGGAATAATTGGCGCTGGAACAATGGGTCAAGGAATCGCAAACGCCTTCGCTTCTAATGGTTATGATGTAACTGTTTGTGACATTAAAATTGAATGGGCACAAGGTGGAATCGATAAAATTGCTGGAAAATTAGACAAATTAGTAGCTCGTGATAAAATGAGCGCTGACGCTGCTAACAACGTAAAAGGAAACTTGAAAGCTGGAGTTTACCAAGACTTAGCTGATTGTGACTTAGTTGTTGAAGCTGTATTAGAAAAAATGGAAATCAAAAAGGAATTATTTACAACACTTGATGAAATTTGTAAAGATTCTTGTATTTTTGGTTCTAACACTTCTTCTTTATCTATTACAGAAATCGCTACTGGAATTAAACACCATGTAATTGGTATGCACTTCTTTAATCCAGCTGATCGTATGAAGCTTGTAGAAGTTATTTCTGGAATTAATACACCAGTTGAAACAAAAAATGCAATTCTAGAATTTGCTACTTCTTTAGGAAAAACACCAGTAGAAGTTGCTGAAGGTCCAGGATTTGTTGTTAACCGTATTTTAGTACCTATGATTAATGAAGCTGCTTGTATTCTTCAAGAAAGCATTGCTTCTGTAGAAGATATTGATACTGCTATGAAACTTGGTGCAAACCACCCTATGGGACCACTTGCATTAGGAGACTTAATTGGTTTAGATATTGTTGAAGCTATCATGGATGTATTATTTAACGAAACTGGGGATTCTAAATACCGTTGCTGTACATTGATTAGAAAAATGGTACGTGGTAAGAAATTAGGACAGAAAACAGGCGTAGGATTCTACGACTACTCTAAATAATTTAAACACAAACTATATAAGTGAATCTAAAATTTCATATGAAATCCATTGAAATTATGGGTTCACTCTTTTTAAAATAGGAAAGGAAACTAAAAAAAATGGAAACTATTTTATTAAACACAGAGGGACATGTAGCAACAATTACAATCAATCGTCCCAAAGCATTAAACGCTTTGAGCACACAAGTATTAACTGAATTAAATGAAGCATTGGATAGCGTTCAAGCAAACAATGATGTATATGCTTTAATTATCACAGGATCTGGAGACAAATCATTTGTAGCTGGTGCTGATATTGCTGAAATGAAAGATAAAAATGTTGAAGAAGCTGCTACTTATGGAGAATTTGGAAACCAAGTATTTCGTAAAATTGAAACATTCCGTTGTCCTGTAATTGCTGCAGTAAATGGTTTTGCACTTGGTGGAGGTTGTGAACTTGCATTAAGCTGTGATATTCGTATTGCTAGTGAAAATGCAGTGTTTGGTCAACCAGAAGTTGGCTTAGGAATTACACCAGGTTTTGGAGGAACACAACGTTTAGCTAGAACAGTAGGTGTTGGTATTGCAAAAGAAATGATCTATACTGCACGTAATATTAAAGTCGCAAGAGCTGCAGAAATTGGTCTTGTAAACAAAGTAGTTACTAGTGAAGAATTAATGGGAGCAGCTACTAAAATGGCTTCTATTATTGCTAGTAATGCACCAATTGCTGTTGCAAACTCTAAAAAAGCAATTAATGATGGATTACAACAAGACATAGATGGTGGAATTCAAGTAGAAGTGAATGAATTCTCAAACTGTTTTGCTAGTGAAGACCAAAGTTATGGTATGACTTGTTTCTTAGAAAAAACGAAAGAAAAAACATTCTCAAATAAATAAGATAAAGTCTTGAGCGTATTTCTTTCTATTCATAATCAAGTGTGCTAGACTGAATTCAAGAGGTAATAAGGAGGTCGTTAAATTGAGTAAAGTTGTTGATATAAAAGAAGCTGTCGCTCTTATAAAAGATGGAGATACAATCGGTTTAGGTGGTTTTATTGGGATGGGTCATCCCCAAGAATTGTCCTATGGTATTGAAAGTGTTTTCTTAGAAAGTGGGCATCCTAGAGATTTAACAATTATGTTTTCTGCCGGTGTTGGAGATGGAAAAACAAAAGGGTTAAACCATATGGGACACGAAGGCCTACTAAAACGTATTATTGGTGGACACTGGGGTCTTACTCCAAAGCTTCAAAAATTAGTATTTGAAAATAAAGTGGAAGGTTATAACCTACCTTTAGGAACTATTTCTTTAATGTTTCGTGAAATTGCTGGACATCGTCCAGGTGTTATCACGAAGATTGGACTTAAAACATTTGTTGATCCACGCTTAGAAGGAGCAAAAATGAATGAACGTTCAAAAGATGATTTAGTTGAAGTTGTAAACTTAGATGGTGAAGAGTATTTAATGTATAAATCTTTACCAATTAATATTGCATTAATTCGTGGTACGTATTGTGATGAAGATGGTAACTGTACTATGGAAAAAGAAGCTGCTACCTTAGATTCTTTATCTATAGCACAAGCCGCAAAAAACTCTGGAGGAAAAGTTATTCTTCAAGTTGAAAAAGTTGTAAAAAGAGGTACATTAGATCCTCGTATGGTTAAGATTCCTGGTATTTATGTGGATGCTATTGTTGTATCACAACCAGAAAATCATATGCAGACATATGCTGGTCAGTATAATCCTGCCTTTAGCGGAGAAACAAAGGTTCCAGTTGATAGCATAGAACCAATGGTTTTAAATCAACGTAAGATTATTTGCCGTAGAGCTGCTATGGAATTAGATCCAACAGCAATCATTAACTTAGGAATTGGAATGCCAGAAGGAATTGCAAATGTTGCAAATGAAGAAGGCTTACCAGGACTTAAATTAACAGTGGAAGCTGGCGGAATTGGTGGTGTACCTGCAGATGCTACAGCATTTGGTGCCTGTACAAATCCAGACGTTATTATTGACCAAACTTATCAGTTTGATTTCTATGATGGTGGTGGATTGGATCAAGCATTCTTAGGACTTGCAGAGTGTGATCGTAATGGAAACATTAATGTATCACGTTTTGGACCAAAGATTGCGGGATGTGGTGGTTTTATAAACATTACACAAACGGCACCTGTTATAGTATACTGTGGAACTTTTACAGCAAGTGGTTTGAAAATTGAAGTAGAAGATGGGAAACTACATATTCTTCAAGAAGGTAAAGTGAAAAAGTTTATCTCTGATGTAGAACAGATTACATTCTCTGCAGCATTCGCTACAGAGACTAATCAAACTGTCTTATATGTAACAGAGCGTGCTGTGTTTAAATTGTTAGATGGTAAATTAACATTAACAGAAATTGCTCCAGGTGTTGATCTTGAAAAAGATGTATTAGGACAAATGGAATTTAAACCAGAAATTGCTAAAGATTTAAAGATTATGGATGAACGTTTATTTAGACCTGAAATCATGGGCTTAAAATAATAAAGAATGAGATGGATTTAATCTGTCTCATTTTTTTCATATAATTGGAAAGTTCTATTTACTAATAAACCATGACATATTAGAAATCTACAGTAAAAAGTTCAAAAAATATGATGAATCGTTAGAAAAAATGGGTAAACGTTACAGTATTTAGACTCTTAAGGTCTTTTTAGTCATAATACTATTGAAATTTAGCGATTTACACAAAAACTATATCGTGGTACAATATTAAAGTACAACTTTAATATTGTACGGGAGTGAGGATCTTGCTATGTTTGAAAGAGCGATAAAAATTCATGTTAAAACTGCATTACAGAATTATCCTGTCGTCATTATAACAGGTCCACGACAAGTAGGAAAATCAACATTAGTATATGAATTTGTAAAGGAAAATGGTTTTTCTTATATTTCTTTAGATAATATTGAACAGAGAAAGTTGGCGATTGAAGATCCAAAGTATTTTTTACAACAATTTAAGACACCTTTAATCATTGATGAAGTTCAATATGCACCAATTCTATTTGAAGTTATTGAAGAAATTGTTAATAAGAAACGACTTATTGAAGGTAGCGCAAATGGGATGTTTCTGCTTACGGGATCTCAAGCATTTCATATGATGAAAAATGTAACCCAATCACTAGCAGGAAGAGCAAGTATCATAAAGATGCAACCATTAAGTCTTAATGAAATTTTTGGTGTAAAAACTATTCCTTTTGTCCCTAGTAAGAAACGAATAGTAGAATATAAAAAAAAGGCACATTTGAATGTTGAAGAAGTATTTGAATATATTACAAAAGGGATGTATCCAGAATTATATAAAGATAATCGTCAGATTATTGATTACTATGAAAATTATGTTCAAACATATATGGATCGTGATATAAACCAATTAATTAATGTAAGAGAAAAAATGAAGTTTCATGATTTTTTACAATTGATCGCCTCATTAACTGGTCAACAAGTGAATAATGCAGATATTGCACGTCGACTCGGCGTAAGTAGTCCTACTATTCAACATTGGTTATCTATTTTAGAAGCTACAGAGCTTGTCTATTTTCTACAACCTTATAACGATTTATCAATCACAAAGAGGGTTGTAAAAGGAAAAAAAATGTACTTTAGTGATACGGGATTAGCAGCTTATCTTGCAAAGCTTAATAATGCAGCTATATTGAAAAATTCTAATTTTTCTGGAGCCTTTAATGAAACATTTATTATGAATGAAATTCGAAAGACATTTCTAAATAACAAATTAGAATTTCCAGCTTATTATTATCGAGATAACAAACAAAATGAAATTGATCTTATTTTATTATTTGAAGGTAAACTGTCGCTTATAGAAATAAAGCAGGGGGTACAATTTCATTTAAATGATGTAAAAAGTTTTGAACAGTTGGCTGAATCCATGTATCCGATAGAAAATCAAGTTATAGTATGTAATACTGAAGATAATTATCCGCTAAATAGGAGTGTGCAAGTTATCTCTTTGATGACAATCTAATATATTTACCAATTCATCCATTATTTTGTTGTTTATGCCATCACGGTTTACAAATATGCACGATAGGATATAATGTGTTTACCAAGAGAAGTAATGAAATGGTATATCACACCAAGAAGGTGTAGATATAGATTCAAAGGTGAAGAGTTAGTGTAGACGATTGTGTTTATAAGATTAACTCGGATACTTGGAAGTAGGCCAAACTTAGCCAAAGGTCTTATGCATTGCATGTTGTTGTGAATCATGATTAGAAGCATGAGTTGTGAGTGAAAAAGAATTTGTAAGTGTTTAAAGTCTCAGTTGTAAAATAATATAAGGCTAAGTATTGGCAAAAGAAAAACAGTCAACGAAAAGAAAACGTTGGCTGTTTTTTCTTTGCGTGTTATAATCATGTCTTTGACAGTTAAAAAGAAAAAAACTTAAATAATCTCTTTTATTTATCGAGAATTTTCAAGTTTTCAATGTTGTCACGATATATCGTAATATATTTATAATGATTTGCTTGGTTACATACGTTTTATATACACATACTTTACAAATTTTCATAAAGGTTGTATATATCGTTTTGAAGTTAATTAATAAATTACTGATATATTTACCAATTCATCCATTATTTTGTTGTTTATGCCGTCACGGTTTACAAATATGCACGATAAGATATAATGTGTTTGCCAAGAGAAGTAATGAAATGGTATATCACACCAAGAAGGTGTAGATATAGATTTAAAGGTGAAGAGTTAGTGTAGACAATTTTGTTTATAAGATTAACTCGGATACTTGGAAGTAGGCCAAACTTAGCCAAAGGTCTTATGCATTGCATGTTGTTGTGAATCATGATTAGAAGCATGAGTTGTGAGTGAAAAAGAATTTGTAAGTGTTTAAAGTCTCAGTTGTAAAATAATATAAGGCTAAGTATTGGCAAAAGAAAAACAGTCAACGAAAAGAAAACGTTGGCTGTTTTTTCTTTGAGTGTTATAATACATCTTGTAAACAGGAGGATTTAAGTATGATTAGTTTCTGTAACGATTATAGTGAAGGTGCTTGTGATGAAATATTAGTTGCATTACAAGAAAGTAATAGAGTACAAAGTATAGGATATGGAGAAGATGAATATTGTTTAAAAGCAAAAGAAGCCATTTATAAAGAACTAGATAATAAGAAAGTGGATATTCATTTTTTGGTAGGTGGAACACAAGCAAATCTAACAATCATTAGTGCAGCACTTCGTCCTTATGAAGCAGTAATTGCAGTGGATAGTGGACATATAAATGTACATGAAACAGGAGCAATTGAAGCAAGTGGTCATAAGGTAGTCATTGCGAAAGGTTGTAAAGGTAAGATAAGTGTAGAAGGAATTCGTGAAGTTGTACAACTACATAACGATGAACATATGGTAAAACCTGCTATGGTATATATTTCAAATGCGACAGAGATTGGAACCATTTACCATAAGGATGAATTGATTGCTATTTCTAAAGTATGTAAAGAGTTGGGGTTATTTTTATTTATGGATGGTGCACGAATGGGAGCTGCCTTAAGTGCTAGTGATAATGATTTAAGTTTTGCTGATGTAGCAAAGTATTGTGATGTATTTTATATAGGTGGAACTAAAAATGGGGCATTATTTGGAGAATGTGTGGTTATCGTAAATGAAAAGCTTAAAAAAGATTTTCGCTATATGATAAAACAACGCGGAGGAATGCTAGCAAAGGGAAGACTATTAGGAATTCAATTCTTAACATTATTTGAAAAAAACTTATATTTATCAATTGCAAGTCATGCTAATAAAATGGCACAAGAAATGCAAAGTGCTATGATAAGTGAAGGAACTAAATTCTTTGTTGAAACTACAACAAATCAAATTTTTCCGATATTACCAAATACAATCATTAAAAAGTTGGAAGAAAAGTATGCGTTTCAAGTGTGGGAAAAGATAGATGATACACATACTGCTATGCGTTTTGTTACTTCTTGGGCAACTAGAGAAGAAGATGTTCATAACTTTATTAGTGATTTTAAACAAATAAAACAAGAACACTAAGAATCGTGTTCTTGTAAACAAGCAGTGGGAATCCAACCAAGTATTCCTGCTTTTTTTATATAGACTTCATCACCATTATAACTAATAATACCTACTTGATCTCCTTTATGAACTGGCATATGATACGTAGTGTAATTAGGTGCATGAAGCTTCTTGTCACGTGCTTGATAGATAAAGCTATGAGGTATCCAAAGACAGCGTTTGCTTGCTACATGGTAGCAATAAGCACGTGTAGCATTTTCTTTTAAAATTTGTATTTCACTATGATGCCAAGTAATGAAAAAAGGATCGATTGTTGGTTCCTCATAATCTTGTCTGATTTCCTTCCTAACTAAAGTATCCACATAGATACTTGAAAACTGATGATTTTGAATAAGGAAGGCATTTAATTGTCCAGATTCTTTAACAACATTTCCTCCATCGATACAAATAATCTTTTTATCTTCATCAATAATGGGTTGAAAAGAAGCAATACGATTACAGTACTCACTTACAGGTAGGTGACCAACAATGACATATTTATGAAAATGGTAATCTTCTTCTAAGAATAATTGATGTGTCATGACATCACGTGTACTTTCACCATAGGTATGCTCATTTAAAATAGCAGCATGAGCAAAGATATAATCTTCACTTTCTATGACATGGGGCAATGAATTAATAAACGCAAGTTCTTTAGGAAAATTTTTGATTAATAAGTTTGCTAAAATTTCCATATTACAATCTTTGGTAATCGAGAAGTTAACAAGCTTCGCCATTTCATGAATGATACTATATTTGCGTTTTAATAAAATATCTAAAAGAAAATCTAAACGATGATGATGAAAGATATTTAAACAGACAAAATCACAATTTCCAATCATTGGATGAACATGAGGGTTTTTAGATATTTCCATTATATAATACAAGGTTGCTAAGTTATATTTTCCTTTTTCTAATAAATCCCCTAATAGGATAAGTTCATCTTCATTTTCTTGGTAGTTAATTTTCTGTAATAGTTCTTTTAAGACCGGAAGATTGGCATGTAAATCACTGATTACAACAAGGCGTTGGGTAGGAGAAAAGGATAGTCTTAGTGAGCGAATACTACGATCAAACATGGATGTTCCTCCTTTTTCTTTATATTATAAGGATTTAAGTAAACTTTTACAAGACAGAACATTGTTTTTTGTCGTATTCTGATGTATCCTAAAGGAAATGAAATTGAGGTAATTTATGGATAAGAAAATATTCTTTTTTGATATTGATGGAACGTTAAGCGATGGTAAAAGCTTTGTTGGTGGAATTCCACAATCAACAATTGAGGCAATTGAAGCACTTCGTAACAATGGTCACAAAGTAGCTATTGCAACAGGAAGACCATATGAAAGTGCAAAAGTATTTGCTAGTGATACACGTATTGATAATGTGGTATGTAATGGCGGTTATGCGTGCTATATACAAGGAAAGTGTATTACAAGAAAAGGAATGGATTTGCATGATTGTCATCAAGTGATGCATGAATGCTTAAACAAAAATATTCCTTTTTGTGTTGCATATGATGAAACTTTTAATTTTTATACACATAATTGTGCTTTTCAAAAAGCTATTGAAAATGATGAATGGCATGCATTATTGCACGTTGAAAAGGACATAGATTTTTTTGCTAAAGGTGAAATATATCGCATGATGATTGCGTTACAACAAGGAGAAGAAACAAAAATCACGAACTATGGAAGTTTAGTTCCTTCGCGCTATCATAAATATTATGTTATTGTAGAACCTGATGATAAATATGAAGGAGTGTTACGCATGAGTAAAGAGTTAGGGGTAAATGAAAGTGATATTGTTGTTTTTGGGGATGGTTTGAATGATGTTAAAATGTTTGAGCGTGCACCTTTTTGTATAGCGATGGGAAATGGAGTACAGATACTAAAAGATAAAGCAGATTATGTTACCAAACGTAGTGATGAAGATGGAATTGCTTATGCATTACATCATTTTGGGTGGATATAGGAATGCATTCAATAACAGGATATTTGATTCGGTACAATCGTTTAGCACGTAATATATCACAGGAAAGTTTATGTAGAGGAATTTGTGTTGTATCTTACTTAAGTAAAATTGAACAAGGAAAAGTAGTTCCAAGTGAAGAAATTATTGAACAATTATTTGAAGCTTTACAACTAACGTATGTATATGATTATAGCTTTATAAGAAAGTATAAAAAAATGATGATTCAAGCGATAGAAAAAACGTTATTTGAAGAATCTAATGCGAAAGAAGCACAACAAATTAGCGAACATAAGCAAGAATTAGAATGTAGTCCTTTGTGTATTGATGTAAGGCTATTTGAACTATTTCAGAATATAGAAGTAGATGAAACTTATAATTTGGATGATGTAAAAACGAAGATAGAAAAGATGAGGGTTTTTGAAACCTATATGGATGAAGAACAAAGCTTTTTATATCATTATCTGTATTCCTTTGTTGAAGACTTTGATCAACAAATATTTCATCTTAAGAAAGCAGCTAGTTATCATTTATGTAGTATGCAAGTATTGCGGTTGGGTGAGTTATATCATAATCACGGTTATTTTGCCAAGGCTATTGAATGTTATCAACAAGGAAGTGTTCTTGCTAATGAAGAAGGTTTATGTATCAATTCGTGTACTGCATCATTTATGTTAGGAAATTGTTATTCTGGATTACGAGAAAAAAGTTTAATGTTGAAGTACTATAGACGTGCCGCGAATATTGCACGTACATTGAGCAATAATGAAATCCTCTCCTACATTTATTATAATATTGGCAGTAGTTATTTAGAATGGAATCTAATTGAAGAATGCGAGGAACCATTGTTGAGAGCTTTAGCATATCAACCTAAAGAACCACTTTTATTCTATCAGAAATTAGCATTGTATTATATTGAAACAAAGGAACAATCTGAAGTAACAAAATATATCGCACTATGTGATAAGGAACTGCAGTATAATAAGAATCCTTTGTTTATGAAGATGAATGAATTTGTACATTTACGTAGTAAAAAAGCATATTTAAAGAATCCTAGATATCTTAAAGTATTAGAAGATATCTGCGCAATTCATGAGGATAAGATAACATTTGGCTTTAGAGTGTTCCATATTCATTATTTAATAGCAGCATATCAAGCAAATCGTCGCTATAAAGAAGCTTTCATGCTAAAAGAAACACTGGATTCCATTATTTCCTAATATGCTAGGATTAAAGGCTTTAAATACGTGATTATATGTTATGTTTTCTCAAATATTAAGAGTATTATTTTACTAAATAATCATGTATACTTACGTAAGGAAGTGATTATATGAAGAAAACGCTTTGGACTTTTGACTTTAGTGTGATAACAATAGGAACAATTATAAGTGCAATTGGTGGTATTGCCATGAATTTTGCTTTATCAATTGTCGTATTTGATCAAACAAATTCGACATTTTTAACCGCAGTATTTTCTGCTGTATCTTTTATTCCATCACTCTTACTACCAATATTTGTTGCGCCTTATGTAGATGCACATAATCGTAAACATATGATTGTTCGCATTGATACAGTTAATGGTGTTTTATATGTAGCATTTGCACTCTATCTATTTCTAAATGAATTTAATTATCTAGCCTATGTACTATTTTCTTTGGTCGTTTGCTCTACTAATGCTGTCTATAGTTTAGCGTATTCTTCACTATATCCTGATTTAATACCAAAAGGATTCGCTCAAAAAGGATATTCTGTTTCCTCTATGATATATCCCTCTGTAACAGCACTCATAACGCCTGTAGCCTCAATTCTATATGTAAGGTTTGGAGTTTATAGTATTTGTTTGATTGAAGGAATTCTTTTACTAATAGCAGCAATGTTTGAACATATGATTCGTTATCAAGATCATCATCTACATGTTCAAGAAAAATTTTCATTAGCTACTTACCTAAGTGATATGAAAGAAGGCTTTCAGTATTTAAAAGAAGAAAAGGGAATAAGAAGTATTTATATGTATATGGGGGTTACAAATGCCAGTGCTGAAGGCATAAATTTAGTAGCTATGGCATTGTTTCAAACATCTAGTGTTCTAAATGTAACGATGTATGCTTTATTGACAACAGCAGAGACGCTTGGGCGTATTGTTGGCTCTATTGTCCATTATTTTATTAAGATACCAGCTCATAATCGATACAATATAGCACTGAGTATCTATACGCTATATGAAGTATTTGATGTCTTGTTTTTATTTCTTGCGTATCCATTGATGATAATTAATCGTTTTATTTGTGGATTTATGGGAGTAAACAGTATGAATATTCGTGAAGCGAGCACACAAAATTATATACCTTCACGTCTGCGTGCTAGAGTAAATGGATTATTTACAGTAATTGTTGCTTGCTTTGCCATCCTTTCTAAAATGATAGCAGGTACTTTAGGAGAGTTTCTACCATACCCTTATGTTTCAACCATATTCGCAATGTTTGCATTAATTTGTGTTGGTCTTATTATTGTACGAAATAAGAAAGCAGTGGGAGCAATCTATAATCAAGAAATTTAATTCTTTTACTTTTTAAAAAGAAAAGGTATACTGTAGAAAAGGAAGTGAGTGTATGTTAAAAGATTTAATACGAAAGAATAGAAGTTATCGCGGTTATGATGAAAGTCGAAAGATTAGTAAAGAAGAATTACTAGATATGGTAGATTGTGCACGCTTAACGCCTTCATCTGTTAATCGTCAACCTTTAAAGTATGTAGTCGTGTATGAAACTAGCCATGTTCAAAAGATTTATCCACTGATTGGATGGGCAAAAGCTTTAAAAAAAGCAGTTCCTTATGAAGGTCATTATCCTACTGCATTCATTGTGATTGTTCAAGACTTGAATATCATGCCATCATTAGACAAGGCTTTAAAAGATGTAGGTATTGTTGCGCAAACAATGTTACTCAGAGCTACTGAGATGGAACTAGGCGGATGTATGATTGGTAGTTTTAAGAAAGAAGAACTTCATGAAGTTCTTGAACTAGATGAAAACTTAGTTCCTATGTTAGTGATTGCCTTAGGAAAACCAGATGAAACGATTGTCTTGAGCGATGTAAATGATGATCAAAGTACAATGTACTATCGCGATGATCGCGATATTCATTATGTACCAAAAAGGGTGTTAGAAGATATTGTTATTGATAGTAAAGAAAAGTAGGGTCAACTGATCCTACTTTTTGAATAAATAAGGGATAAAAACTGGCACTTCTTTTTCCCAACTAGCTTCACAATGGCGTCCTTTAAAGATAAGATTAGGAAAGATTGATATGTTATGTTTTAAGAGTTGATGGGTGAATGATTGATAGGCAATCGTTGTTCTTGCTAACTGATTTTTAGAACGGAATTCATCGCTTCCATAAGATAAATAGATCGTTGTTTGTAACGCTGGCGAAGAGTATTTTATTTCATTGATTAATTCTTCTTCAATACCATAGAAAAAAGAAGATAAACATGCAGCTTTTGAAAAGGTATCATTATGATGAAGCACACCATAAAGTGCCATTAAGCCTCCCATTGAACTACCAGCAATACCAGTGTTTTTTCGACTCTTTAAAGTTCTAAAGTGATCATCAACCCAACTTTTTAAGTCAGTTACTACCCACTCCATAAATTGCTTCCCACACCCTTTAATATCTCCGATGTACGTATCCATAAAATTATAAGGGGAAAACTCTTCAAGGCGTTTGTTTCCTTCATGATTACATTCAATACCAATGATAATTAAGGGAATATTGTTGGTGTCTAAGTAAGAGGCAAGATTCCAACTTTTCCCATACGTTGCATCATTATCATCAAATAAATTATGACCATCAAACATATAAAGAACTTGGTACTTCTTTTTGGAAGTTGCATAGTTCTTTGGTAAATAAATATGGAGCATGCGATATTCTTCAATAAAACGGATATAGACTTCTTCTTTAATAACCACCTAATCACTTCCTTTTTGTTATTATATCATAAAGGCATCGACACTTTGATAAAAGGTTTGTATAATATTGGTAAAGAAGGTGACAAATTATGTTATGGTTCGCATATTTACTTGCTACATCAATGATTGCATATTTTATTTATGTAAAACATACTTCACCACAACGTGTGGCATTCTTTAAAACGCTTGCTTCTATGAGTTTTGTGATGCTAGCTTGTTGGACGTTTACTTTAGGAAATGATCAAGAATATATGGAAATCATGATGATCGGACTCATACTTGGAGCCTTAGGAGATTTCTTTTTAGCATTGCCTGATTGTTATCCAAAGAAAAAGGATATTTTCTTTTTGTTGGGATTGATTTCTTTTTTAGTTGGACATTTATGTTATGCAATCGCACTTTTTGAAGCAGATGTAAAGATGACCATAGTGCTTGGTGTAGGGTGTACGATTATAGGTGTTGGTTTTATTCTATTCTTAAAAAGAGTGGGTGTTGATTTTGAAAAGATGAGCTTACCAAGTACGCTATATGCCATAGTAATTCTATTTATGGAAAGTTTAGCGCTGTTATATTTTAAAACTGGTTTTACAAGTTTTACAATTCTTTTAAATATAGGAACTTTCGCTTTTTTATTATCGGATATTGTTCTTGTTTTTATCTTGTTTGGAAAGAAAGAAACAAGGAATATGATTGTCCTAAATTGGACGCTCTATTATTTTGCGCAAATGAGTTTGCTTTCCACCTTCCTTGTGCGATAATGTAGACATAGATAAGGAGAGTGCTTATGAAACAAGTGAAAATGATGTATTTAAAGAGTTGTCCGCATTGTAAAAAAGCCTTTGCGATGGTACAAGAATTAAAAGAAAAATATCCTTTATATCAAGCAATTGAGATTGAAACAATCGAGGAACAAGACGAAGAAGAAAAAACAAAGGGATATGATTATTGGTATGTTCCTACTTACTTTGTAGATGATGAAAAAATTCATGAAGGAGTACCAACTTTAGAAAAGATACAAGCTGTATTAGAAAAAGCAATATCATAAAAAAAACTTCTGTAGTGGAAGTTTTTCTATTTCTTAACATAGTTGAAAAATGATAACATCTCTTTTTCTTTTTTGAAACGTGCAACAATGACGACATCTCCCATAGCACTTGCTAAGGCTTTTGGTAAACGATGTACCATCATAATAGCACTTTTATATTTGTTTACAATATCATCGATGGAATGCTGATAGGTTAGTGTGTCACGACGACCAATAAAGCCTGATGTATATATTCTTTTTTGTTGGAAGTGAATGGTATCATTTACAATCATATCTGCCCATAGCTGATATACATTAGAGTTGTTCGCATAGTTAATCATATCTGGTAAGAATCCACCAGGTGGACGCATATTCACTTCAAGACCAATGATGTCACCAATAGAGCCTACATGTTGATCTGAAGTTAAACGAAAGAATTCGAAGTGAAAGAAACGACTTTTTGTATCAAAGGAATGAACAGCACGTGTTCCATAATCCATAATATCATCAGGTATATCAATATAGGAATAACACCCTATATTTTTTTGTTCATTTACAGCATCCATAATACTATCGGTATATTGATGACTTGTTACAAATAAAATATTCTTTTTACTATCCGTAATTCCATCAAAAGAAAAGCAACTACCTTCTATGTATTCTTCCATAATCATTTCTTCTTTAAAAGGATGGGAGAAGATATTTATTAATGCCGTTTTATTTTTTATTTTAAAGGTATCACTTGCTCCAACACCTACATTTGGTTTAATCACAATTGGGTAACCAACTTCTTTGACAAAGTCTAAAGCTTTCTCTAGAGTGGTCGCAAGGGAGTAGCGTGCTGTAGGAATATTTGCTTGCGCAAAGAATTCCTTCATTTTTAGTTTGCTTTGATATTCATCAATACGCGCATAAGGAATTCCATTCGTGACATGAAAATCTTCACGTAAATGAGCATCTTGGCGTAACCAATATTCGTTATTTGATTCAATCCAATCAATTTTGCCATGTTTAAATGTTAGATAAGCAACAGCACGTAACATTTGATCGTAATCTTCTAAATCATCTACCTTATAGTATTCATTAAGCGATTTTTTTAAATCAATGCTTAAACTTTCGTATGGTTCGTCCCCAATACCTAATACATTGACACCATGTTTTTTAAGACCTTGGCAAAATAACCAGTAGCTTTCAGGGAAATGAGGTGAAATAAATATAAAGTTCATATGATTACCTCCATTCGTATGCTCTTATTTTAGCTCATAATGATAGTTATGTCAAAGTAAGTTAGAGGAATCAAAACCGTACTATTTTCACACATTATGAAATATTTTACATAAATATGTAAAAACATGTAATTAATCATTGACATGTTACATTATGAAGCGTATGATTTAACTATAAATCGAATATGCAAGAGAGTATCCTTCAAATTAACAAAAAAGCGAGATAGTAAATGGTGAAAGACTATCGTTATGTTGAAGTAGAGAAACGCACTTGCTAGAGCCTGTGGGAAATAGTAGTATCACAGGACGCATTATTCTGCGTTATGAATGAGGGATCTTATCATAGAAAAACGATAAGGTAAGTAGAGTGGTACCGCGCAAGTATGTAAGCGTCTCTGGAGTAATCCGAGCGCTTTTTTTGTATATAGGAGAGAAAAATATGAGAAGAAAGCGATGAGTAAGTAAGGAAACAAGCATAACAAACAATAGAAAGAAGAGGAGAACTAACAATGGAAAAGAAAGAAATTAAGAAAATTGTATTAGCATATTCAGGAGGATTAGATACATCAATTATGATTCAATGGTTAAAAGAAAACTACAATAATGCAGAGATTATTGCTGTTTCTGGAGATGTTGGACAAAAAGATGAATTAGAAGGATTAGAAGAAAAAGCGATTAAAACAGGTGCTAGTAAATGCTATGTTTTAGATTTAAAAGATGAATTTGTAGAGGATTATATTTTTCCTTGTGTAAAAGCAAATGCGAAATATGAAGATGTATATTTACTAGGAACAGCATTTGCACGTCCTATTATTGGAAAAGGATTAGTAGATATAGCAATGAAAGAAGGCGCTGATGCAATTTGTCATGGATGTACGGGAAAAGGTAATGACCAAGTCCGTTTTGAATTAGCTGTTAAAGCATTTGCACCAGATATGCAAATCATAGCTCCTTGGAGAAGTTGGGAATTAAAATCAAGAGATGATGAAATCGATTATGCAATTGCTCATAATATTCCTTTGAAAATTAATAGAGAAACAAATTATTCAAAAGATAAGAATATTTGGCATTTATCACATGAAGGATTAGACTTAGAAGATCCAATGAATGAACCAGATTATGATGCCATTCTAGAGCTTGGTGTAACACCAGAAAAAGCACCGGATAAAGCAACGTATCTTACTTTACATTTTGAAAAAGGAATACCTACAGCCATTGATGGAGTGTGTATGGGAGCACAAGCCTTATTATTAAAACTAAATGAAATAGGGGGAGCAAATGGTATTGGAATTATTGATATGGTGGAAAATAGACTTGTTGGAATGAAAAGCAGAGGGGTTTATGAAACACCAGGAGGAACCATTCTATATAAAGCACATGAATTATTAGAAACAATTACGATTGATAAAGAAACAGCACATTATAAACAACTAATCAGTGTTAAATTTGGAGAGATATTATATAACGGGCAATGGTTTACACCACTAAGAGAAGCATTAAGTGCATTTGTAGACAAAACAAATGAAACCGTTTGTGGAGATGTAAAACTTAAATTATATAAAGGAAATATTACTCCAGCACAAATTTCAAGTCCATATACATTGTACTCTGAACAAATTGCTAGTTTTGGAGAAGATGATTCTTATGATCAAAATGATTCTGCAGGATTTATTAATCTATTTGGATTACCAATTAAAGTTAAAGCAATGATGGATGCGAAAAATAAAAAATAAGACGGGAGAATATATGTATGAATTTATGGGATGCAAGATTTAAGAAAGAAGCAGATCAACGTTTGAATGATTTTAATTCTTCGATATCAATTGATCATGTAATGCATGCACACGACATCAAAGGGAGTATTGCGCATGCAAACATGTTACAAGCACAAGGGATTATTTCAAAAGAAGATGGAACAGCCATTGTTTCTGGTTTGTTATCTATTCAAAAAGATATTGAAGCAGGAACGTTAGAGATTGATTGTAATGCTGAAGATATTCATATGTTTATGGAAAGTGAATTAACAAAACGTATTGGAGAAAGTGGAAAACGACTTCATACAGCACGCTCTCGTAATGATCAAGTAGCCTTAGATACACGTTTATATTGTTATGATGAAGTATGTGGGGTGCTTGAATTAGTAAAAGAATTAATTGAAACAATTTGTACGAAAGCTTCCCTTCATACAGAAACAATCATGCCAGGATATACACACTTGCAAAGAGCACAACCCATTACATTTGCCCATCATTTGATGGCATATGCAGAAATGTTCTTGCGTGATGTGGAACGTTTAGAAGAAACAAAAAAAAGAATTCAAGTATCCCCTCTAGGCTGTGGTGCACTAGCCACTTCTACTTATCCTATTGATCGATTGATGGTACAAGAAGAACTAGGTTTTCTAAGTGTAGCGATGAATAGTTTAGATGGAGTCAGTGATCGTGATTTCTGTATTGAAATTGCTTCTAATATTTCTCTTATTATGATGCATTTATCTAGATTTAGTGAAGAGATTATTTTGTGGTGTTCTTGGGAATATAAGTTTATGGAATTAGATGATGCATTTGCGACAGGAAGTAGTATTATGCCACAAAAGAAGAATCCAGATGTGAGTGAATTAATTCGTGGGAAAACAGGTAGAGTATACGGTGATTTACAAACATTACTCGTTATGATGAAAGGTCTTCCACTAGCTTATAATAAAGATATGCAAGAAGACAAAGAAGCAACATTTGATGCAATAAATACGGTAAAACTTTGTTTAACAACCTTTATTCCAATGTTAGCAACAAGTAAGCCGCTTGTCGATAATATGCGTAATGCAGCGGCGAAAGGGTTCATTAATGCGACAGATTGTGCAGATTATTTAACGAAAAAAGGGATGCCATTTCGTGATGCGTATCGCGTACTAGGTAGTTTAGTAAGTTACGCACAAGAACACGATAAAACATTAGAAACGTTAAGTTTAAGTGAATATAAGAGTGCTAGTGATTTATTTGAAGAAGATGTATTTGAAGCGATATCTTTAACAACATGCGTTTATCAACGTAATGTAATAGGAGGACCTGCTCCAAGTATTGTACAAGCCCATATTAAACAAGTAATTGAAAAAATCAAGGGGATGAAATAATGAAAAAATTAAAAGTAGGGATTATTGGAGCGAGTGGGTATGCAGGAGCAGAACTTGTTCGATTGCTATTGAATCATCCTTATGTAGAAGTAGCTGCAATTAGTTCAAATTCATATATTGGTAAAAAGATTAGCGATTTATATCCGAGTTTTTATCAAATATATGATGAAACTTTTGTAGAAGAAGATGAAGTGATTCTAAAAAGTGATGTTGTCTTTGCTTCTTTACCACATGGATTAAGTGAAGCAATTGCACGTAAGTGTTATGATGCACAAAAGAAGTTTATTGATTTAGGAGCTGACTTTCGTTTACGTAAAGTAGAAGATTATCAAGAATGGTATAAATTAACATATCAAGAGAGCGCACTACATGAAAAGGCTGTATATGGTTTGCCAGAGTTATATCGTGAGGATATTAAAAGTGCACAATTAATTGGAAATCCAGGTTGTTATCCTACCTCAATTGCATTGGGGTTAGCACCTATTATGAAGATGCAAATCGTCGATGAAAAACATATTATTATCGATTCAAAATCTGGAACAACAGGCGCTGGGAAAAGTTTAAGTGAATCAACACACTTTCCAAAATGCAATGAATCTTTTGCTCCATACAAAGTAGGGGCACATCGACACACCCCTGAGATAGAACAAACCTTAAGTGAACTATGTGGAAAGCCATCACGTATTAGTTTTACACCACATTTGTTACCAGTGAATAGAGGTATTGTTTCAACGATGTATATTGATTTAAAAGAGCAAATTGCTTTAGAGAAGATTTATCAGACATATGTTGATTTTTATGCTAAGGAACAATTTGTACGCGTATTACCAATCGGACGCTGTGCAGATTTAAAATATGTTGTGGGTTCAAATTATTGTGATATATCGCTCCATTATGATGCACGTAATCAACGTATGGTGATTGTATCTACAATTGATAATATGATCAAAGGAGCAGCAGGACAAGCTATTCAAAATATGAATCTTATGAGTGGTTATGAAGAGAATACAGGACTTAACTTACTACCTGCATCATTCTAGGAAGGATAAAAAAATGATTGAATTAAAAGAAAATGGAATCTGTTCTCCAAGAGGATTTCGTGCAAATGCGCTCCATTGTGGGATTCGGAAAAATAGAACTAAGAAGGACTTATCACTTATTGTAAGTGATGTTATTGCTAGTGCGGCTAGTACGTATACCCAAAATAAAGTAAAAGGTGCACCAATTTTTGTAACCAAAGAACATCTAAAGAACGGGGTAGCACAAGCTATTATTTGTAATAGTGGGAATGCGAATACTTGTAATGCAAATGGGGTAGAGATAGCAAATGAGATGTGTACGTTGTGTGGAGATGCGCTCCATATAAAAGCTAGTGATATCATTGTGGCTTCTACAGGTGTCATTGGAGAAGTTTTGTCAATTGATCCAATGAAAGCTCATATGAGCGAACTTGTTGAAGGCTTACATGAGTTTGGTGGAAGTGATGCTTGTGAAGGTATCATGACAACAGATACCTTTAAAAAAGAATTTGCACTTAGCTTTTGCTTAGATGGAAAAACTTGTCACATTGGGGGTATGGCAAAAGGAAGTGGCATGATTCATCCCAATATGGCAACAATGCTAGCTTTTATTACAAGTGATGTAGCAATTTCTAGTGAAATGTTAAACGAAATGGTACACGAAGTGGTAGAAGATACATTTAATATGGTAAGTGTTGATGGAGATACTTCCACAAATGATATGTTATCCATGTTAGCAAATGGTCTTGCACATAATAAAGAAATAACAGAAAAAAACGAAGATTATGAAATATGTAAACAAGCATTACTAGATATGTGTATAGAAATATCTAAAAATATAGCAAAAGATGGTGAAGGAGCAACTAAACTATTAACGTGTGAAGTTGTGCATGGAAATACTTTGCAAAATGCGAAAGCGATAGCTAAATCGGTTATTACAAGTTCTTTGTTTAAAGCAGCGATGTTTGGAAAAGATGCAAACTGGGGAAGAATTTTGTGTGCGATTGGCTATACACCAGGAGAGTTTCTTGTCGATTGTATCAATGTTGATTTATCAAGTGAAGTTGGATGTATTCGTGTTTGTGAACAAGGCGCAAGTTGCGCTTTTGATGAAGCTAAAGCATTTGAGATATTAAGCGCAGATGAAATAACAATCCGTATTGATTTACAACAAGGAGACGCACAAGCAACTGCTTGGGGTTGTGATTTAACTTACGATTACGTTAAAATTAATGGAGATTACCGTACCTGAAAGGGGAAATATTATGCAAATAAATGCAATTCAAAAAGCTACCATCTTATCACAAGCACTTCCTTATATACAAAAATATAATGGAAAAATCATCGTGGTGAAATATGGTGGGAATGCAATGAAAAATGAAACGTTAAAACAAAATGTAATGAGTGACATTGTGCTCTTATCTGAAATAGGAATTCATGTGGTATTGGTTCATGGAGGGGGTCCTGAAATTAATACGATGTTAGAAAAAGTAGGGAAGAAGACTGAGTTTATTGCAGGATTACGTCAGACGGATGAAGAAACAATGGATATTGTGCAGATGGTATTAGCAGGGAAAACGAATAAGGACTTGGTATCACTCATTAATCAAAAAGGGGCAAAAGCAGTGGGGTTATGTGGATTGGATGCTAGTCTTATTCAGGCTAAGAAGTATACAATACCACAAGGTGATTTAGGATTTGTTGGGGAAATTGAAGAAGTTCATGAACAATTGATTTTGGATGTGATTGAAAAAGGTTATATTCCTGTTATTGCTAGTGTTGCGAGTGATAGTAATGGACATACGTATAACATTAACGCCGATACAGCTTCTGCTTGTATTGCATCAAAACTACACGCTGAAAACATGATTCTAGTAAGTGATGTACCAGGGGTTTTATTAGATCAAAAGAATGATGAAAGCTTATTATCACAAGTTTATATTCATGAAGTAGATGACCTTAAAGATCGTGGTGTTATTAGTGGTGGCATGATTCCAAAGGTTGAATGTTGTGTGAATGCAGTTAAAAATTCAGTTCAAAAAGCAGTTATCATTGATGGAAGAGTTCCTCATTCTATTTTGATTGAAATGTTCTCAGCAGAAGGAATTGGGACAATGTTTGAAAGAAAAGAGGGTTCATATGACACAGATTAAAGAAGATGATCATCAATATATAGCTCCTACTTATGCTCGTTTTGATGTAGTCTTAACCCATGGAAAAGGTGCACGTGTATTTGATGAAAATGAAAAAGAATATATTGACATGGGGGCAGGGATTGGAGTGAATGCTTTAGGATATGCCAATGATGAATGGGTAAAAGCAGTCAGCGTTCAGGCGAGTGCATTAGCGCATGTATCTAACTTGTATTATACAAAGAATGATACACTTGTTGCTAAAAAACTTTGTAGTTTAACTCACTTTAAGAAAATGTTCTTTGCAAATTCTGGAGCAGAAGCTAACGAAGGAGCCATTAAAGTTGCACGTAAATACTCTTTTGATAAATATGGTGCGCGTCGTCATGAAATTATTACATTAATAAATTCTTTTCATGGACGTAGTATCACGACGCTAAGCGCTACAGGGCAAGATCATTTTCATCAATATTTTGATCCGTTTACACCAGGCTTTAAGTATGCCATAGCAAACGATATACAAGATATAAAAGCAAAGATGAATGAAAAAACATGTGCTATTATGATAGAATTAATACAAGGCGAAGGTGGTGTTATTCCCCTTGATAAAAAATATGTAAAAGAATTAGCTAAATTATGTAAACAACAAGATATACTTTTGATAGTTGATGAGGTACAAACGGGTATTGGACGTACTGGTAGTTTATATGCATATGAACGCTATGATATTCAACCAGATATTGTCACAACGGCAAAAGGACTCGGAAATGGACTTCCGATAGGCGGGGTATTGTTAGGCGATAAGGTTGAAATGACACTAGGAGCTGGAGATCATGGAACGACATTTGGAGGAAACCCAATTGCCTGTGCTGGAGCGAACGTTGTTCTTTCCTATATGACAAAAGAACTATTTGAAGATATTATAAAAAAAGGGGAATACATTAGAATGCGTTTATTGGCAATGAAACATATTGTAAAAGTAGATGGTATGGGATTAATGCTTGGCGCAACTTGTGAAAGTGTGAGTGCAAAAAGTGTTGTACTAGCTTGTGTTGATGCAGGGTTGTTGTTACTAACAGCAAAAGATAAAATAAGATTTTTACCACCTTTAACAATTAGCATGGAAGAACTTTCTCAAGCTATGGATATATTAGAAAATGTACTGAAAGAGATGGAGGCATAAAATGGAACATTTATTAAGCTTAGCGGATTTAACTAAAGAAGAATTAATTGAATTGTTAGATTTAGCAGATCAATTAAAAGCAGAAGTAAAACATAAAGTATTTACAAAATATTTAAACAATAAAACCTTGGCAATGATTTTTACGAAGTCTTCCACAAGAACACGTGTTTCTTTTGAAGTAGGGATGGAACAATTAGGTGGTCATGCCTTATATTTAAATGGGAATGATATGCAACTAGGTCGCGGAGAACCGATTAAAGATACAGCGCGTGTACTATCACGTTATGTAGATGGTATTATGATTCGTACGTATGCTCATAGTGATGTAGAAGAACTTGCTCAATATGGAAGTATTCCTGTAATTAATGGATTAACGGACTATGTACATCCTTGTCAAGTATTGGCAGATTTACAAACAATACGTGAACATAAAGGAAGCTTAGAAGGTTTAAAGATGTGTTTTATAGGAGCTGGTAATAATATGGCCAACTCTTTAATTAATGGAGGAATACTGGCAGGGATGAATGTTGCTTGTGCGTGTCCTGTTGAATATTTACCAGATGCTAAGATATGTGAAAAAGCGCAAACTACGCAGCGTTTTCTATTAACACAAGATGTGTATGAAGCAGCTAGAGATGCCGATGTAGTGGTTAGTGATGTTTGGGCTAGTATGGGAGAAGAAGGCGAAGCAAGTGTTCGTAATAAAATATTTAAAGGAATCTATCAAATTAACGATAGTGTAATGAATGTCGCAAAAAAAGATGCGATGGTACTTCATTGTTTACCAGCACATCGTGAAGAAGAAATTACAGAAAAAGTATTTGAAGCTCATGCGGATGAAATATTTGATGAGGCAGAAAATAGATTACATGCTCAAAAAGCCGTTTTGGTAAAGTTGTTAATGAAATAAGAACAAGGCAATGAGGATTGCCTTGTTTTTAGATAGACAAAAAGGTGTTTTACTTGTAAAATAGGTTACAGAAAGGTCGTGTCATATGAAAAAAATTATACCCTTATGTATTATATTGTTATTGTTTGGATGTAGTGCAAAACCTGCAAAGCAAAATGAAAAAAAGAATGCTTGTGATGATGGTGAAAACTCTTCTTGTGCGATTGTAAAAAGCGCTGATATGAGTGCTTATGAAGGCTTTACTAGTAAAGATAACCAATTTGTTGTTTCTACTATGGATGATGTTTTAAAAACGCTGAAAGATAAAGGAAATGCTTTTGTATATTTAGGATATCCAAAATGTCCTTGGTGTATTGATGCGTTGCCAATCGTAAACGAAGAAGCCAAAAAAGCAGGAGTACACATTCAATATGTAGAAACGCGTGATAGTGATAAGAAACTTTTATACACTGACGAACAAAAGAAAACATTGATTCCTTATGTAGAACCATATTTGAATAAAGATGATAAAGCAGAAGATGGTAGCTATAAACTATTTGTACCTTTCTTTTTTGTAATTAAAGAAGGTAAAGTTGTATCAGGACATATTGGGACTGTAGATTCTCATGATGCTACAAAAGGTAAAATGAGTGAGAATGAAGAGAAAGAATTTACGAAAATAATTGAAAAGATGTTGAAAGATTATAAATAGAAAAGAGGAAGTTTATGACGAATAATGTAAAACGATTGACATTATCTGCCTTCTTTTTAGCACTTGGTTTAATTTTACCCTTTACATTTCATTCAATTGGACCTAGTGGTGGAGCTTTCTTTTTACCAATGCATATTCCTGTTTTATTATGTGGCTTTATTTGTGGACCAAGTTATGGAGCTCTTGTAGGGGTGATAACACCTTTGTTATCATCTGCAATAACTGGTATGCCAGTCTTGATGCCAACAGGTATTGCGATGATGTTAGAGCTAATGACGTATGGTTTCTTAAGTGGGCTACTTATCCAAAAGAAGAATGTTTATGTTTCTTTATTATTTACAATGTTTGTAGGAAGGATAGTAAGCGGAGTTGCCAATCTTGTCCTTTTAAGTTACTTAGGAAAGGCATACACACTAGCGATTTTCCTCAGTGCAGCATTTGTTAGTGCATTACCTGGGATTATCTTACAGATTCTAATCATTCCTTTGTTGTTAAATGTTGTTAAAAAAATAGAACATAAGCATCAAGTTGACTAAATAAACTTGATACTATGTTCTTGCATGCTAGCTATTCTTGCTTGTGCATATACTTTATAACCTAGCTTTTCAACCTTGCTTCTGCCTGGTTGGAAAGCTTTTTCAATTACAATACCAATACCTTCTAAACTAGCACTTGCTTGTTGGAGTAAATCAATGGCGCCAAAACAAGCTTCCCCATTTGCCATAAAATCATCTATGAAGAGTACTTTGTCATCTTTTGTCAGATACTTCTTTGCACATTGGATTGTGTAATCTACATCTTTTGTATAAGAGTGAACACTTGTATAATAGCATTCAGAAGATGTTATTTTTGATGCACTTTTTTTAAAGAATACGAGGGGGACTTGAAGAAGATAGGCAAGCATTAAAGAAGGTGCTATTCCACTTGTTTCTATTGTAACTATTTTTGTGATTGATACAGTTTTAAAGTGCTCTTGAAAATCAAGTGCTAGTTTCATCATGAGAGCAGGATCAATTTGGTGATTCAAAAAAGAATCAACTTTTAAGACATCACTGCTTAAAATTGTTCCATATGTTTGAATATAATCTTCTAATAATTTCATAGTAGGTCTCCTCTAAAGTTCTTATATGATGGGAATTATAACATAAAAGCTTGCTTTGTGAAAAGTACAAAAACATTTTGAAGATTATAATGAGATATGATATGATGTTGAACAAGTAGGTGAGAAAATGAAAAAGAGTTATGCTAATATGATGTTACTATTTGTAAGTATCATATGGGGAGGTGGTTTTATTGCCACCAGTGGTGCGTTAGAGAGTTTATCACCTTTTTATATTATGACAATTCGGTTTTTAGGAGCAGCCTTGTTTCCTTTACTTGTTTGTTTTAAAAAGCTTAAAACGTTAGAATCAAGTGTGATTAAACACGGTATTTTAACAGGTGTCTTTTTGTTTCTTGCCTTTGCGTTGCAAACATTTGGACTTAAGTATTCAAGTCCTAGTAAGAATGCATTTTTAACTGCAACTAATGTCGTCTTTGTTCCATATTTATTATGGATATTGATGAAACGTAAACCCCATAAGAAAGAAATTAATGCAAGTTTATTATGCATCGTTGGAATTGCTTTATTAACATTAAAACCTGGTGCGCTTGCTTTTAGTTTAGGAGATTTGTTGTCGCTATTGTGCGCAGTCTTTTTTGCTTTACATATTATTGCACTAGAGCGATACTCACAACATTGTGATGCGATTACTATGACGTTTTTACAAATGATAACAGCTGGTGTTATCTCATTGATTGCCGCACTTCTCTTTGAACAACCGCCGCTTCAATTGTCATCAAGTGCTTTTGGGAATGTTTGTTATTTGATATTTGTTTCAACACTACTAGCTTATCTTATTCAAACCTATGCACAAAAATTTACATCAGCAAATAGTGCTTCACTCATATTAACAATGGAAGCCTTCTTTGCTTCTATCTTTTCTTTTATACTATTAGGAGAAAAGATGAGCATTTTAATGATGATTGGTGCTTGTTGTATATTTTTATCAATTCTTTATATTGAATATCGTCCAAAACGAAAAGAAAAGTAAAATAAATGGGATAAACTTTTTTCAACAAAAACTTTGTGATATAATTAACATGATAAAAAAAGCACAAGTTTTTTTTGTGTGTTAGAAAGAGGGATGAAGTATGTCATTATTTGACCATGAAGCAAGACAATTTAAGTTTGATGTATTAAAAGAAGTGAGTAAGCGAGCATTTTTAGGAAAGCTGAATGAAGATGTTTGTGATGAAGTTGCAAACTTATTAATACCTGGTAAGAAAGCCGATTTTCGTTGTTGTATATATAAGGAAAAAGAAATTATTCGTCAACGTACACGGATGGCTTTAGGGAAACCACCAGTACTCGTTGAACATAACAATCCACGTCAAATTGTTCGCGTCATCACTGCTGCTTGTGATGGTTGTTCTATTCATAAGATTCAAGTAACTGATAATTGTCGTAAATGTATGGCAAAATCATGTTTAGCATCTTGTAAATTTGATGCGATTCATATCGGCGAAGAACGAGCATTTATCGATTATGATAAATGTAAAGAATGTGGAGCTTGTAAAAACGCATGTCCTTTTAGTGCGATTGTAGAAACACAACGTCCTTGTATGAAGAGTTGTCCTGTCAATGCTATTTCTATGGATGAAAATAATTTAGCACTTATAGATGAAGAAAAGTGTATCAATTGTGGTGCTTGTCAATCAAAATGTCCATTCGGAGCAATTGAAGATATGAGTTGGATGGTTGATGTAATTAACGAATTGAAAGGTAAGAACGAAGTATTGGCAGTTTTTGCACCAGCTATTCAAGGACAGTTTGATAATGCGACACTACAACAAATTAAAGAAAGTATTCGTGAACTTGGTTTTAGTGATGTATATGAAGCCGCTATTGGTGCAGATGCTGTGGCTTGGTATGAAAAAGAAGATGCTAAAAAGCATATTGCACAAGGACAAAAGATTACCACAAGTTGTTGTCCAGCGTTTGTGAATTTAGCAAAACAACATTTTCCAATGTTATATGAAAATAATGTATCACATATGGTAAGCCCAATGGTGGCAACTACGAGATACTTAAAACATCATCATCCAAAAAGTAAAGTTGTTTTTATTGGACCTTGCATTGCAAAAAAACAAGAAGCATTAGATAGTGAAGTAGATTATTGTATTACATTTGAAGAATTGGGTGCAATGATGGTTTCTAAAAATATATCACCAGAAAACATAATTCCTCGAGAAGAAGACAATGCATCGGCTTTTGGTCGTAATTTTTCGATTGGTGGCGGAGTATCAAAAGCTGTTGTACAAGCGTTAAGTGAAAATGGTGATGCTAGTATTACGAGTGAATACGCCGATGGGGCTACGGCTTGTAAAAAAGCATTATTAATGATGAAAGCAAATCGTTTCCAAGCGGATGTGTTAGAAGGAATGGCTTGTGTTGGTGGTTGTATTTGTGGACCTGCAACTATTGAAACTGCGCCAAAAGCAAAAGCACGTATGACGAAAGAAAATTTAGAAATAAAAGATAAAACAATCAAGAGTACATTAGAAAATTTTGATTTTTCAGAAATAGATTTGCATCATTAGAATCGTTTGACAAACTTCGCTAAATTTTAGAAAAAAATTTGATATACTACTATAAGGTGATATATATGAAATGTTTTTATCCAATAAAACCAGCGTTTTATGAATGCTTAAAAGGGCATCAAGAGGATATTAGTGAAGTTTTAAATGTTTCGCTAGAACAAGGTGCTTATATGTTTGAGCCTATTGACATAGCATATTTAAAGGAATGCGCTTCCTCTTATTTTCACTGTTCTGTAAAAATTCAAGGAAACGCTCTTGTTGGTGATTTCTTATTTCAATCCCATATGATTTCTATTGAATGTAAAGAAAACTGTATCATATTTGATACCATAAAAAATCCTTTCTATCTATTTCTAAAAAGAAAGTATCGTTATTTTTTGGTTAAAGATTTAAATAGATATAAATATTAAAGAAAAACTATTGTAAAATATTGATAAAAATAGTAGAATAAGCATATTGCGAGGAGGATTACATATGGATTTAGTTAGTTCTATATTATTTACAGCCGCAGGTTTAATAATTGGAGGTATTTTGGGTTTCTATTTCACAAAGAAAAAATTTGAAAAAGAATTAAAGGAAAACCCACCAATTAATGAAAAAATGATTCGTGCAATGTTCTTACAAATGGGTAGAAAACCATCAGAAGCTCAAATCAAACAGATAATGAAGTCTGTAAATTCAAATAGATAAAACACGACAATGTCGTGTTTTATTTTTTTCTAACGATAATGTAATAGTTTGTTTATGAAGATAATGTTATGCTATAATAAACGCAGGTGATAACATTATGAAAATATTTAAAAAAATTCTTTTGATTTTAATTATAATAATTCTTTTAGGTTTTTGTCTGTTTGTAGGTGTAGGTTATTTAAACTATGCGAAAGCGATTGAGAAGACAAGCATTACAGAAAAAGTTGCGGCCATTCAAGGAAAAGAAAATTATGTGCGTTATGAAAATATTAATGAGGATTTATTGAAAGCTACAGTTTCAATTGAGGATCGTCGTTTTTACGAACATGATGGAGTAGACTACGTTTCTTTAATAAGAGCTTTTGTCGATAATATGTTTGCAAAGAATATTGTTGGAGGTGGAAGTACAATCACGCAACAACTTGCAAAAAACATGTACTTTACACTACAACCTTCTTATATAAGAAAAGTAAGTGAAGTATTTATGGCATACGATATAGAAAAAGTATTAGATAAGAAACAAATCATAGAACTTTATGTGAATATAATCAATTATGGAGATAATTATATGGGAATTAAAGAAGCCAGTTTTGGTTATTTTAAAAAAGATCCACATGCGTTAACTTTAGATGAAGCAACACTGTTGGCAGGTTTACCACAATCGCCTTCAAACTTTCAATTAAGCAATCACAAACCACAGGCACTTTTACGTCAAAGAGCAGTCTTAGAAGCTATGGTACGTGATAAACATATTATCCAATCGCAAATGGATGAGATTGTATCAAAATAATATTGCAATCATTTTTAAAATACGATATAATGGTCTAGCAATCGCCCGAGTGGTGAAATTGGTAGACGCAACGGACTCAAAATCCGTCGGTAGCGATACCGTGCCGGTTCGATTCCGGCCTCGGGCACCAATTTTAGTAAATAAACTGTAGAAATACAGTTTTTTTCTTGTTTATATAACGGGTTAGTGCTATAATTTTGTTTACTTGTAAACTAAAAGGAGACAATATGGAGAGTACGAATCTAGAAGCAATGTTAAAACAAGCAGCTCTTTTTCGAAAAGTACATGGTAGAGTGTGTTTTCGTGAATTGGCGTCTTATAACTTTTCACCAAGTGAAATTGATATTTTAATCATTATGTCAAATAATCCAAATATAAATACAGCAAAAGAATTTGTCTTTTATTTAAATATATCGAAAGGACTTGTTTGTCGTAGTGTAGATGCTTTATTAAAAAGAGGATTATTAGAAGCCCATGAAGATAAATATGATAAAAGAATACAACGGCTTATCTTAAAAGATTGTGATGAAATTATTTCGAAGATTAAATATGCAAAACAAACTTTTGAAAAAGAATTATTAAAAGGTATCCATAAGGAAGACTTAGACAGAGTGAGTGATACCATAGGAAAGCTGAATGAAAATTTACAGAAGATTGAAAAAGGAGAGAATGGAAATGAAAGTATCTAAAGAAGTAGATTTAGGAAAAGAAAAAGTTAGTAAGCTGTTCTTTATGCTTGCAATGCCGGCCATTGCTTCACAAGTAGTGAATGCACTTTATAATATGGTAGATCGTATGTACATTGGACATATTGCAGATGTTGGTGCTAATGCATTAACAGGAGTTGGGATATGCTTCCCTATTATTATGATTGTCTCAGCATTTGCAGCACTCGTTAGTATGGGAGGAGCACCTCGTGCTAGCATTTTAATGGGACAAGGAAACAATAAGGGGGCAGAAAAAATATTAGGAAACTGTTTTAGTGCGTTGGTTATTACATCAATTGTATTAACGGCTGTTGTCTTATGTTTTCAAACGCCTCTATTAATGATGTTTGGGGCAAGTGAAAATACGTTGCCTTATGCGCAATCCTATATGTTTATATATGCGATAGGGACCATCTTTGTACAACTAACATTGGGAATGAATGCTTTTATATCTGCTCAAGGATTTTCTAAGGTAAGCATGATGACAGTTGTCATTGGAGCAATTACAAATATTATCTTAGATCCAATTCTAATCTTTGTATTTGATATGGGAGTACAAGGGGCTGCTTTAGCAACCATCCTTTCACAAGGTATATCTTCAATATGGGTATTATATTTCTTATTAGGAAAGAACACTAAAATTCGTTTACGTACTAATAATTTTAAAATAGAGAAACAAATATTGTTACCAACACTTGCATTAGGGTTTGCGCCTTTTATCATGCAGGCAACGGAAAGTATTCTTGTATTATGCTTTAATTCTTCACTTTTACGTTATGGTGGAGACGTTGCAGTTGGGGCAATGACCATTTTATCAAGTGTTATGCAATTTGCAATGTTGCCATTGATGGGCTTTACACAAGGTGCACAGCCAATTATTAGTTATAACTATGGAGCCAATAATGCAAGTCGCGTTAAGAAAGCATTCAAATTGTTGTTGATCTGTTGCTTGAGCTATTCAACATTATTATGGTTGAGCGTAATGATAGCACCACAAATCTTTACTGCTATCTTTACAAATGATGTCGCTTTAACACAAACAAGTATTTGGGCAATGCGTATTTATATGGCTGGTAGTTTATTGATGGGAGCGCAACTTGCTTGTCAACAGACCTTTATTGCACTAGGCAATGCGAAGACTTCGGCTTTTCTTGCCATGTTTCGTAAAATACTCGTATTAATACCACTTATTTATATATTACCAATGATTTTTAAAGATAAGGTTATGGCAGTTTTCTTGGCAGAACCGATTGCAGATACATTAGCTGTTTTAACAACCATTGTATTATTTGTCATTGAATTCAAAAAGTTGATGAAAAAAATGCAGGATAAAGAAACTTCGAAAAACATACAAGAAGTTTAAAGAAGAGAAAGCAGTGGCACAATGCCACTGCTTTCTTCTGCTTCTTTGCTTGGTTAAAAGTTGTGGTTTAAAGGGGGAAGAAACAAGGAGAAAAGTAAGAATAATAAAACGT